>JBBTYV010000116.1:0-9728 GCA_038061635.1 Patescibacteria group bacterium | reverse complement strand
AACGTATCTGTTATTACTGCATCGCGGCTTAGTACCTACCACGTCGTCAACGCCGATATGCTGTTAATCGTCAGTGACGCAGTTGCCAGCCTAACAACTCGGTTGAAAGTTGGAGCCAAGAAATGACTTTAGTTATCACCCCACGGTCTTCAGAGAAGTCATATGCAGCGGCATCAGTCGAAAACGGTGTCTACACTTTCGTTGTACCAAAATCGACCAACAAACACGAAGTGAAGACTGCAGTAGAGAAGCTTTATGAGGTTACTGTCACAAACGTCAACATCTCGATCCTAAAGGGCAAAACTAAGCGCTTTAACCAAAAGCGTGGCCGAGCCAGCGTTGGCACCCGCCAGAGTGTTAAGAAAGCTTATGTTAGCCTAAAAGCTGGCGACAAGATCCCAGTCTTTAATCCAGAAGCAGCCGAAGCTGAGGCCAAAGCACCAGCTAAGTCGAAAGGTAAGAAATAATGGCTATTAAGACTTATCGACCAATGACACCTGGTACTCGTGGCATGACCACGCAGGACATGTCTGAAATTACGACTAAAAAGCCGGTTAGCTCGCTAATTAACGCTAAGAAAACCATGACTGGCCGTAACAACCAAGGTCGTATTACTACTCGTCACAAAGGCGGCGGAGTGCGTCGGCACTATCGCCAGGTTAACTTCACTATGCCTGCGGGCGTTGAGTCTGTTATTGAGCACATCGAATACGACCCAAACCGCTCTGCTCGTATCGCTCGTCTTAAAGACACAAACGGCAAATACCACTACATCATTGCTGCTCAAGGCATGAAGCAGGGCGACAAAATTTCTAGTGCCGAAGACGCACCAATTGAAACCGGTAACCGCTTGCCACTAAAATCTATTCCAACAGGCAGCACGATTTATGCTATCGAGCTTCAGCCAGGACGCGGTTCGCAGCTTGCTCGTAGTGCCGGCTCTGGAGCCCAACTGGTCGCTAAGGACGAAGTTTACGGCCAAGTTCGATTGCCAAGTGGCGAAGTCCGTATGGTTCACCTTGACTGCATGGCGCATATCGGCAACGTCGGTAATGTCCAGCACCAAAACGTCAAAATCGGCAAGGCCGGACGTAACAGACGCAAGGGTATCCGCCCATCTGTTCGCGGAGTTGTTATGAACGCCGTAGACCACCCACACGGAGGTGGAGACGGTGGTCGTCACCGTATGGCTAGAGCTCCTGTTACACCTTGGGGCCAGAAGACACTTGGCTTTAAGACCAGAACTCGCAAGAGCACCACTAAGTTCATTGTTAAAAACCGACATGAGGCTAAGAGGAAATAATTATGGTAGATATTGAACCTGTTTACTATAAAAATCAAGGGTTAACTTTTTCTGAGTTAGGCCGCGTAGAAGCCCACATTCGTATGGGGATGCTTAGCCAGGCTCACTTGGATGCTATTAACGGTGCTTCAGCCGAGCTTGTAAGATTAGAGGTTGACTTGAACGATTCCCCAGAATCTAAAGAATACCTACGTGGATTTCGTTCAGCTCTAGATGAAGCTTCAATTGAAAGGATAATGTTGTAATGAGTAGATCACTTAAAAAAGGTATGTTTATCGATCCTAAGCTTATGAAAAAAGTTTCAGCTCTAGGTGCTGAGGACCGAACAATCATCAAGACTTGGGCGCGTGCTTGCACAATTCCACCAGAATTTGTCGGTAGAACAATTGCTGTTCACAACGGTCGTGTTCACGTGCCAGTTTTTGTCACTGAAAACATGGTTGGACACAAGCTTGGTGAATTTTCACCAACTCGAAAGTTCCGCGTTCACGGTGGTCGAATGGCTAAAGCCGAATCGGAAGGGGTTAAATAATGGCAGTTATGGCTTTAGCTAAAGGCGTTCAGATGAGTACACGCAAAGTCGCGACGGTAGCTTCTTTGGTGCGCGGTCGAACTGTTAAAGACGCACTTATTATTTTGGAACACACACCACGCTATTCTGCTACTGCGGTAGCAAAGGTTGTTCGTAGCGCCCAGGCAAACGCCGAGCACAATCATGGCTACAAACCAGACACACTGCGTATCGTCGAGATTTCTGTTACTTCTGGCCCGCGTCTCAAGCGTTTCCGACCAGCTGCCAAGGGCTCGGCTAACAAATTCCAGCACAAGACTAGTCACATTCGTGTTATCGTGGACGGCGAAAAACGAGAAGTTAAAAAAACAGTCGCCAAACCATCAAAGGAGACCAAATAATGGGTCACAAAGTTAATCCAATCAGCATGCGACTACAGATCAATAAGCAGTGGCAGAGCAAGTGGTTCGCCAATAAACGCGATTACACTGCTTATTTGACGCAGGATCTCGCCGTGCGACGAATGATCCAAGAAAAACTTGGCTCACGAGCTAGCATTAACCGCGTCGAAATTGAACGTTCTAAGAACCTTGTGACAGTCACTATTTTCACTGCTAAAGCCGGTGTTGTCATCGGTCGTGGCGGTGTTGGCGCTCAAGAACTAAAAGCCGCTATCGAAAAGATTTATGGCGTCCCAGTTAGAGTTAACATCGAAGAAGTTAAGAAACCAGAACTTCAGGCCAAAATTGTGGCTGAAAACATTGCCCATCAACTTGAGCGTCGTATTGCCTTCCGTAGGGCTGTTAAGCAAGCGCTAGGTGCTACCATGCGAGCTGGTGCAAAAGGTATCCGTATCGAAGTAGCTGGTCGTTTAAACGGTAACGACATGTCGCGCCGTGAAAAGGTGATCGAAGGCACAGTGCCTCTACACACCCTTCGCGCTGACATTGATTTTGCTAAAGCCCGAGCTGAATATCCAGGCTCTGGCGTTATAGGCGTAAAAGTTTGGATTCACAAAGGTGAGGTTCAGTAATATGTTAATGCCTAAGAAAATGACTTACCGTCGACACTTTAAGGGTCGCACCAGAGGAGTTGCAACCGTAATGAACGAAGTAACCTTCGGATCGCACGGCTTGCAGGCTCAGGAACTGGGTCGAATTACCAGTCGACAAATTGAAGCTTCTCGACAAGCAATGACGCGTTATGTCAAAAGAGGTGGTAAGATATGGATTCGGATTTTTCCACACCTACCAGTCACCAAAAAACCACAGGATGTCAAAATGGGCGGTGGTAAGGGATCTCCGGAGTATTTTGCAGCGCGCGTCTACCCAGGCACTGTAATGTTCGAAATCGACGGCGTAACAGATGAAGTCGCTAACGAGGCCTTGCGTCTTGCCGCGCACAAGCTACCGATTAAGACCAAGATTCTATCTAAGGAACTACAAGTATGAAAAAGCATATGGAACCACTACTAAAACTAGACGCTGTCGCGCTCACCAAGAAGCGGGGGGTTTTAACTAACGAAATTGTCGAGAATCGACGCGGAGTAATAAACGGCGAGATTCAGAACACCCAGGTTGTTAAAGCCAAGCGCCGAGAGCTTGCTAGGGTTAACACAATGCTTAACATGTTAAGTAATTCTGAAAAGCTTGAGAAAACAGAGGTCAAAAAATGAAGATTTTAACAGGTAGGGTTGTATCAAACAAATCCAACAAAACGATTATCGTTCTTGTTGAAACTCGAATGACACACCCGATATATAAGAAGCAGTACACCCGCTCTACGCGTATAGCAGCTCACGACGAAGAAAACGTTGCTCAGGTCGGCGACAAGGTAACAATTGCCGAGACTCGACCAATCAGCGCTACTAAGCGCTTTAAGCTAAACGAGGTTGTTGCTAAAGCGACTATCGAACACATGGAAGAAGTTCCGGAGATAGTGGCCGAAAAGCCAAAGCGCAGTAAGGTAGCTAAAAAGGCTAAAACTGAAGAAGCCGAGGAAGAAACCAAATGATACAGCAAGAATCAAGACTAGTCGTATGCGACAACAGCGGTGCAAAAGAAATTCTTTGCATACGTGTCCTTGGCGGTACCCGCCGCCGTTATGCCAAGATTGGCGACACAATTGTGGCGACCGTGAAGACTGCCAACCCAAGCGGTAACGTTAAGCGCAAGCAGGTCATCAAAGCTGTAATTGTGCGCACGACCTATGCCATCCACCGAAAAGACGGAACAACACTACGTTTTGACGAAAATGCCGCCGTCGTGATCGACGAAGGCAAAGAGCCAAAAGGTACCCGTATTTTTGGGCCAGTGCCGCGCGAACTACGCGAACTTGGCTTCTCTAAGATAATTAGCCTTGCACCGGAGGTGCTCTAATCATGAGTCAGCTAAAGAACAAAAACCTACCTAGTCGTATCTTCAAGATTCGTCTGAATAAAAACGACGTGATTGTCGTGCTTTCAGGCAAATACAAGGGAAAGACTGGCAAAATCACTGCAGTTCATCCAAAACTTAACAAAGTTACAGTCGAAGGCATTAACATCGTCAAACGGCACGTTAAACCGTCGCGGGCTAACCCTCAGGGTGCAATTTTGGAAATTACCAAGCCGATGTGGGTTAGTAAAGTTGCAGTTGTCGACCCTTCTAGCAAAAAGCCAACTCGCATAGGTTACAAGCTCGACGCCAAAGGTGTTAAGACTCGCGTCTATAAACGCTCTGGCAAGGAGATCCCCGCAGCCTCTAGGGCTAAGGAAGGTAAGAAATAATGGCTGAAAAGACTATGACCACTGTCCGAATGAAAGAGCTTTATATGAACCAGTACGCAAAAGAGCTACTTGCCGATTTGAAACTTAGGAACCTAAACCAGGTTCCGAAACTTCAGAAGATTGTCTTGAACATCGGTCTAGGACGCGCCAAAGAAGACAAAAAAACTATGGAAGTAGCCGCTAACACACTTCGCAAGATTACTGGCCAAGAACCGGTGGAGACTTTTGCAAGAATGTCGATTGCAACCTTCAAACTTCGTGAAGGCATGAAGATTGGACTTAAGGTCACTCTTCGCGGGCCACAGATGTACGAGTTTTTGGATCGCATCATCACAATCGTTTTGCCGAGAGTACGTGACTTTCACGGAGTTTCTCTCAAAGCCTTTGATGAACAAGGCAATTACAGCCTCGGCCTAACCGATCAGTCGGTCTTCCCAGAACTTAGCTTTGAAGAAACAACTACTCTGCACGGACTGCAAATGATTTTTGTCATCGACAACGGCAGTCCTGAGAATTCTAAGGCGCTACTAGAGAAGTTCGACATGCCGTTCGAGAAGTTTAAAGTCCCCGAAGAAGTTGTTAAACCTATACACATTCCAGCACCGCCTAAGGAAGTTACCCCAGAAGAAGCAGAAGTTACAGAAGCTACTGAAAAAGCACCAGAAGAAAATACTACGGAAGATAAAGGAGAGGACGAATAATGGCCAAGAAATCTAGTCTTGCAAGAGACAAAAAACGACATTTAATGCACGCCAAGTACGCCGCTATCAGGGCTGAGCTAAAAGCTGTCGGCGACCAAGAAGGTCTACATAAGTTGCCGCGCAACTCTAGTCCTACAAGACTAAACAATCGTTGCAGCGAGACCGGACGATCCCGTGCTTATATGCGTCGTTTTGGCCTTTCAAGATTGTCTTTCCGCGAACACGCCACTAAAGGTGAGATTCCAGGCATAACTAAATCGAGTTGGTAAGAGGAGATATATGATAACGTCAACAGACCCAATAGCAGATATGTTAACCCGCATCCGAAACGCCGCGGCGGTGTCTAAGCGTGAGGTTGTTTTGCCATACAGCAAAATGAAGGAAACGGTCGCAAAAGTACTCGTTAGCTCAAACTTCGTCGATAGAGTTGAGGTGTCTCAAACAGACACTGGCTTCAAGCAACTAAAGGTTGTTATTAATCAAGAAGACACCAACTCTCGGATTACGAACATCGAGAGAATTAGCAAACCAGGTCGACGTGTATATGTCGGTACTGACGGAATCCCGTCTGTACGTCAAGGACGAGGCATAGTCGTTGTTTCGACGTCCAAGGGTGTTATGACCGGTCGCGAGGCTCGCAAAGAAAAGCTTGGTGGCGAATTAATCTGTAAGGTCTATTAATCATGAGTCGAGTAGGAAAACTACCAGTTACAGTTCCATCCGGTGTCGTAATCACTGTCGACTCAGAGTTTGTAAATGTTACGGGTCCGAAAGGTACTTTGAGCCAGTTCATGATGCCTGGTATCGGCATTGAAGTTAATGATGGCGTTGCTCAAGTGACTAGAGAGTCAGAATCAAAAGAACACCGCTCAAAGCACGGTCTAATGCGCTCACTTGTTAATAACATGGTTCTCGGCGTCACAGAAGGTGTTACCAAGCAACTTGAGCTGAATGGCGTCGGTTTTCGCGTCGCTGTTGAAGGTAGTCGCCTTAAGTTATCTCTAGGCTTCAGCCACGAGGTTATCTTCGTGATTCCAGAAGGCATTACAATCTCTGTTGAGCAAAATATCATCACAATTACCGGTATTTCAAAACAGCAAGTTGGACAAGTAGCGGCTGAAATAAGGTCACTCAAGAAGCCAGAACCATACAAGGGCAAAGGTCTAAAATATGTCGGTGAGCGAATTATTCGTAAATCGGGCAAGTCAGGTAAGGAGAAATAATGAGTAGACTACAAAACAAAGTTGCTAATTTAGAGCGACGCAAACAAAGAATTCGAGCCAAGCTATACGGCACAGCTAAACGGCCACGTCTGACAGTGTCTATTAGCAATATGCATGTTTCGGCTCAGCTGATCGACGACGAAGGCCACAAGACACTGGCTCAGGCTTCAACAGTTGGATTAAAAGCTACTGGCACAATGACTGAAAGAGCCAAGCTAATAGGAACCGAAATTGCTAAAAAAGCAAAAACTGCTAAGATTAGCACTGCAATTTTTGACCGTAACGGTCGTTTGTATCACGGACGCATAAAAGCCCTAGCAGACGCGGCTCGCGAGAACGGATTAAAGTTTTAATATGGACAGAAATAATCGAAACATGCCTGAGCGGGACACCGGATTTACGGAAAACGTAATATCCATTGACCGAGTTGCTCGCGTTGTTAAGGGTGGCCGTCGTTTTAGGTTTCGCGCGCTAGTAGTTGTGGGCGACAAAAGCAACAAAGTCGGCATCGGTATCGCTAAAGGCGCAGATGTCACTACTGCAGTATCAAAAGCAACCGACATTGCTAAGAAAAAGCTTATTGCTATATCTGTTATTGATGGCACCTTAGCTCACGAGGTTTATGCTAAAGTTGGAGGCGCCAAGATTCTTATCAAGCCAGCATCACCCGGAACCGGACTAATTTCCGGGGGAGTCGTTAGGGCGCTACTAGAAGCCGTTGGTATCAAAAATGCTCTTTCAAAATCACTAGGCTCAAACAATAAAATCAATATGGCTTATGCAACGCTGGAGGCTCTATCAAGCATCGAACCACGAGAGAACTGGGTAACGACTAAGAACTCCAAAGCAAAAAAACCTGTATCTAAGGAAGTAGCTGAAGTCGCAGAACCAATAGTTAAGAAGCCTATTCGACAATCTCAGGGTAAACCAGTAGTAGCGAAAAAAGCCAAAGTTGGAATAAAGAAATGAAGTTTAACGAATTAAAAGTAACACGAACCAGAAAAACTACCCGAGTTGGAAGAGGTATTTCTGCCGGTCAAGGCAAAACTGCCGGGCGAGGTACCAAAGGCCAGAACTCGCGTACTGGTGGTGGAGTAAGACCAGGTTTTGAAGGAGGTCAAATGCCTCTTGCTATGCGCATACCAAAACTTCGAGGCTTTAAGAGTAAACGACCAGTTGTCGCAGAAGTTTATACTTCTAAGCTGAATACCTTAAAGACTAAAATTGTCGACAACGTTACGCTTGCCGAGGCTGGTCTAACGCCTGACCCGATCACTTCTGTTAAGCTACTGTTTGACGAAGATGTGAAACTAGCTTTAAAAGTTAGTGTTCAGGGAGCGTCGGGACAGGCCGTTAAGTCTATCCTAAAAAGCGGCGGAACTTTCAAAAAAGTTGCCCGCGCCCAGCGAACTTCGAGTAAAATAAAGACAGATTAAGAATACTAAGGAGGGTAAAAAACGTGAAGTGGCGACTGATATGGCGTTCACTTAAGAATCGCGAAATGCAAAAAAAGGCATTCGCTGTGCTTTTCATGATTATTATCTTCCGTGTACTGTCTCAAATTCCGATTCCTTTTGCCGAACCAGCACAGCTGCGGCAAGTGCTTGATAACATCTTTTCCTCGCAAGATACTCCGCAGCTACTGAGCTTTATAAATGTATTGAGTGGTGGTGCGATCGCTAACTTCTCGATTATGCTGGTAGGCTTAGGCCCTTACATTACGGCCTCTATTATTTTTCAGCTTTTAACCAAAGCTATCCCAAGACTAGAGAAGTTGCAACAAGAAGAAGGCGAATATGGACGCAAGAAGATTAGTCAGTATACCCGCATGTTGACCTTACCTCTGGCAATCGTGCAATCAATAGGAACGATCTTCATTGTTCGTCAATCGGCTAGTCAGTTTGGTGGTTTAGGTGACGTTCTAGCCGGGGCGAACACGGGGCGTTGGGTACTGATGGTAGCCGCGTTAACTGGTGGTGCAATGATTTTGATGTGGCTAGGTGAACTGCTAACCGAGAATGGTTTGGGAAACGGTATATCCTTGCTTATTACGGTTGGTGTTGTTAGTAGTCTGCCTGGGATAGCCGGGACTCTGATCGGCTCGACGGTCACAGAAGGCGCGAAGTTCGAGCTGTTTGGAAAGATCTTGCCAATTGACAGCAGAGGCCTGGCAGTTAGCTTAACAATCCTTGGGCTCACCTTACTACTGATACTTCTGGTAGTTTTCTTAAACGAGGCTCAAAGGCGGATCCACGTGTCGTATGCCAAGCGCGTGCAGGGTAACCGCAACTACGGCGGTGTTAGCTCGGTGCTGCCCATAAAGATGATCCTGGCTGGCGTTATACCAATTATCTTTGCGCTGGCGTTTTTGTCGATCCCGTCGTTTATTGGTGGGCTGATACAAAACTCTGCTAATCCAACCTGGGCCAATTTGGGCCAAAATCTCGGAACACTATTCCAGCAGCCGACGGCACAGCTCTATGCTTCTGGTGGATGGCAACCGTATCTGTACCCAATCGCATATTTTGTATTGGTTTTTACCTTCACCTTTTTCTATACAAACATTACTTTTAACGCCAAAGATATTGCTGAAAACTTGCAAAAACAAGGCGGTTTTGTGGCTGACAAACGCCCAGGACAAGAGACAGAAAAGTATTTGTCTAAAGTCGTAAATAACCTAACGCTTTATGGTGCTCTTGCTCTAAGCATTTTGGCTGTTATGCCGTATATCTTACTAATCCTGGCTGTTAATTTTCCAAGCCTGCCGCTTCCAACCAACCAAATCCAGATTGGCGGTACCAGCATGCTCATCTTAGTATCGGTTGCGCTAGAGACTTTGCGTCAAATTGAGTCAAAAGCCCTAATGTTGACGTACGACGACTACAATTCCGTAACAGGGGTCGAAAATTCGTATAATCCTAAAAGCAAAAACTTCCTGAAAAAAGTCTTTACAAGAGGTCGATAAGTAGGTATAATCGACCTCTGTTGCACTCTATGGCTAAAAATAAGGAAGTAATTGAACTTGAGGGTGTCATCATTGAAACCCTTCCGGGAACACAATTCATTGTGGAACTCGAAAATGGCCATAGAATCATCGCTCATGTCTCAGGACGAATGCGCAAGAATTACATTCGCTTAGTGCCCGGAGACGGCGTGACGGTAGAATTGACACCTTATGATCTTACAAAGGGTCGGATTACCTATCGCAAGTAGAACAGTTTAA
>JBBTYV010000115.1:17130-20353 GCA_038061635.1 Patescibacteria group bacterium | reverse complement strand
TCGTTCAGCAGTTTTTGATAAAATAGGTTCTAGCCAAACTGTAAAGACACACCATTTAACTGTTTCATAATGATCAAACATCATAATAAATTAGTTCGAGGAAAAATCCCGGATATTATTCAAGCCAATGGAGCTACTCCAGTTATCCGGGTTATTACTGATGATAGCGAATACTTAAGCGCACTTGGAGATAAGCTTCTCGAGGAGGCTGGTGAGGTCCGACGAGAACCCAGTCTCGATGAATTGGCTGATGCTCAAGAGGTTGTCAACGCACTTACCCGAGCTTTAGGACATACTCTAGAAGATCTTGAATCTGCAAGACAGCAAAAAGCTGACAAACGCGGTGATTTTGAGGGTCGAATCTACCTGGTCTCCACAGAAGAATAGTTAGAAGTGGATGCGATGCAGGAACTTATCAATTAGACCTGGTTCGTGGTTTTCAAATGGCACAAAGGCACTGAGGGTATCGATGATCTTGTCGCCATCCTCGGGTGAAAAATAAACACTCAAAGGTGGAGCCCAGCGCTTAGTCGGTAGTAAAAGGATGCTTTCAATAGCTCCTTCGCTAACTATTGCAAATGATCGGAAGTCTTCGAAAGCTGAATGACGATTACCAACAGCAATCCCTGCTTCGTCAATACTATAGTTGAGAACTCGAGGTTTACGCGCGGCGCCAATCCCAAAGATAAATGCTAAGATTGCAACAATAACAGTGGCGAATACGTCTTTAGTCAAAAAGTATACTGCGATAGATAACAGAATTCCGGCACCGGCCAGGGTCATAAACCACCCCGAGGATTTCTGATGATCAATAAACTCCGAAGCTGTCCATTTTACTTCAGAGGTTTGCAAGGGATCCTGATGTTCGGGTTGACGCGTAGTACTAGAAAAGTCGTCCTCTGCATTTGGCCTGTCGTATAACTGTCTATCTTCGCCATTATCCATAAGCTTTATTGTAACACCGTAAAATTGTAGCCTTCAATTATAAGAGGTCATGAGATAATATAGCCCAGGCGTACGGAGAGGTACCCAAGCGGCTCAAGGGGACGGTTTGCTAAATCGTTAGGGGGGCGCAAGTCCTCGCGAGGGTTCGAATCCCTCCCTCTCCGCCAGTTTTCATAGGTCGCCCTTTTAGGCGGGCATTGAAAACTAGACGTAGAGTGGGATTCGAACGGGTTTGTCGGCGACAAACCCCGACCCGTAGCCCCTAGATTCTTTAGAATCGTGGGGTTCACCGAAGGTGAAGGCGAATCCCTCCCGCATTTTTTTCGCCATGGAAGGGTGACCGAGTGGTTGAAGGTAGTAGTCTTGAAAACTGCCGTGCCCGCAAGGGTACCGTGGGTTCGAATCCCACCCCTTCCGCCATCCTACGTTGCGCCGACCTTCAGGTCGGAATATGAAGGATTCCGTATTTTGAAGATTCGAGTGGTAGCGCTGGCTGTGTTTACATATTACAACTGACTAACACCTTAAAGGTGAGACCTTATTGAGCGACCTTGCTTTTATTTTTTCTTGAATGCTAGAAATAGTGTGATCACGACTACGAAGGCAGCCACGATCACCATATCTCTGAATCTAAGCGTCGGCCCGATGGTGGCGCCAATATTACAACCAGCTGCGTCAACTTGCGCCTGGGTATAGCCGCCAGGGCACTGCACCCAACTTTTATCAAAATACCCAAATACAACTATGACAAGAGCCAGTAGACTACCGCTGATTAGGATATTTTTTCTATTACTGTCTTTATTGTTATCTTTTTTAGCTTTCATGCACATAATTGTACAGGAAGAACGGTTTTCTTTACGAAACTAGTGGCTCTCTGTGCGGATAATACGAGACTGCGAAGATATTCGCTCAGGTTTATCTCAGGCTTCGCCAGGCTGGAACACCGATAGGCACAAATGATATGTGGATCGCGGCAGTTGCTATCGAATAGTCCGCTCCGCTTTTGACCACCGACAAAGATTTTAGCCTTATTGTTAGCCTCAAGCTGATTTAGGTCCTCGCGAAAACTACAGCAGAAACTTCTTTGGCACCGGCTTTTTTGAGAGTTCTAGCACATTCCTCCAGACTTGCCGCTGTGGTAGCAACGTCATCAACTATCAAAATTTTAGAATTTTTTATCATGTATCTATTGATGGCTATAAAGGCTCCTGCCAGATGCTTTTTACGTATTGCCTTGCTTGCACCAATCTGATGGATCTTTTTTGTTCGCCTAAGCAGTGGGGTATAGCGATAGCGGCCACGCGCCAGAAGGCGAGCAATTAATTTAGCTTGATCAAACCCGCGCTGGCGAATATGTGAAGAACTAGTCGGCAAATGGGTAACGATATAGTTATCGAGCAATGGCAAAATACTGAGGCATAGTTCGGCTATCGGCTCTGCTGCGTCACGGCGAGAGTCAAACTTTAGTTCACCAATCAAATCCTTCGCTAGGCCTTTATATTTTGTTACTACCCAGACGTGTCTTAGCGGGGAAGTCTGGCGACATTTTTGACAAGTCATAAAATTTTCACTTATTTGCCCACAGCTATAGCAGGTTGAAGCCGCCAAAACAATTTCGCTTTCGCAACAAGCCGTACAAAATAATGACCCTTCGTCTCCACACGAGATACAAACACTAGGAGTAATAACAGATATGATTTTTCTGAGTAACAGCATGTTGTAAAACTTATGTTGTAGTTATCCACTGGTCCTGTTGCTAACAGTGTGCAACCACAGCTATAATACAGCCAACACAAAAATCAAACTTTATTTGACTGAGTAAGTGGAGGGGAACTACATACATGGCACGACGAGATAGCGATAACGATGACCTATTATTAGAAGAAGAACTTAGCGCAGCATTTTTGGGCGACGACGAGGTTGCCGACGACAGCAAAACAGAGGCTGCCAGTCAGAGCGACTGGGATGACGACAGCAACCAACAGCTACCTGGGCAGTTAGCCCTGGACGTCTACGAAACTGCCGATAAGCTAATGGTTAAAGCCCGAACAGCTGGAGTTAACAAATCAGACTTAGACGTCAGTTTCTCTGACGGCACACTGACAGTCCGCGGAACATTGTCGGCTGGCACCGAAGATGCCGTTCAGAACTACTTCATGCAGGAGTGTTACTGGGGCGAATTTAGCCGCAGCGTAGCCTTGCCAGTTCCTGTCAAGGAAGATGAGATAGAAGCATCGCTAAAAGAGGGTGTGCTGACAATTACTTTCACGAAAGTTAA
>JBBTYV010000115.1:0-17030 GCA_038061635.1 Patescibacteria group bacterium | reverse complement strand
CCTGTACCGGCATTAGAAGCACGGTTCAAAACGAATTGCACAATAATCTCGGCCAGAGCGACAACTACGATACCAACTAGAGCGTAGAGTATCGTATTCTTAGCACTACCAACACTGGCGGCGTCGCCTCCAGAAGTGATGTACTTAAGACCACCCATGATGATCATGATTATCGAAATTAGTCCGACGACTACTTGAAAGATGCGAATAGCAGCGGCAATAATACCGTTAATGCGATTATCGGCGTCTACCGTGTCGGAAGCATCACAGTTTGTCGTACCGGCTATGTCGCCAGAAACGCCACAGGCTAAGTTATCGGCACTACTGGCCGCTGAGGCTACTGCAGGCATCAAGGCTGGGCTAAAGCTAAACATTGCTAGAACACTTACGAGAAATAATTTTAGTTTTTTCATTTTTGATTCCTTTTTAGATTCTTATGTAATTCTTATACCACACCTTAGGGCTTATGCTCAAGGGGTACGTCCTTTTATGCCGCCTGGTTTAAAGCAAATTGGATGATAACTTCTGATAGTGCTACCACAACAATTCCAACCGCACCGTACAGTAGTGTATTACGAGCAGAAGCAACTTTTGTCGGGTCGCCGCTCGAAGTAACAAAGCGCATACCAGCTGTAATCATCATTATGATTGCTATTAAACCAACTATTGATTGAAAGATACGGAGACCGGTCTCAATGACGGTATTTATGTTAGTCACCCCGCTGGTTGGCGTACAGCCATTGCTACCCGAAGCCGCCCCGACGCCCTTACAAACGTCCTCTTTACTAGCCGCAAATGCTGACGTAGTTGGCGCAAGGGCAAAGCCAGCGAGCGATAAAATTGCTACAAAAATCAAGAATATTCGTTTCATGTTTTCCTTATTATAGGTTATTAAGTACCAGACTGACAATCGCTTGACCAGCGATAGCGACAACTAACCCGATAGAGGAGTAGATAATGGCATTTTTAGCCGATTCGATTTTTGTTGGATCGCCACTGGAGGTTATAAACCTTAGCCCGGCGATTGTCATAATAAACATTGATATTATGCCAGTCACTATTGTGAGAATACTTGCAGCTTTAGTTAAAATTCCGTCAGCTCCGAATAATGGATTCTCGACATTGGTATTATCTCGCTCTTGGCAAAAAGCCGAATCGCCGGCTCCACTACAATCAACACCGCTGGTAGGAGTCGCAGTTTCTGCAGCTAAGACATTAACTGGAACGATAATTGCAAAGGCTATAGCTACAAGTAGTGCAAGTAGTTTCTTCATACTTAGACTTTCTCGATTACAAACTGAATAATAGCCGTGGCGCCGAGAGCCACAGCCAGACCAACAGCAGCATAAATAATAGTGCTACGCAGTTTTGCTAGTGCTTCAGGATTACCTCGTGACAACGTTAGGCGCATACCGGAAATTACAATAACAATTAGGCTGATACCCCCGAGCACTCCAAAAGCAATCGTAAAAATTGCTGTCAATGTATCATTACCGCCTTCACCGAGAGCCCTAGGGCCGTTATAATCGAAAAGTAGCGTATCTGTGGCGGCTAAAAAGTTCATATTGTTGTAAGGCGCCTTCCTATAAAAGTAACTATAGCGATCGCGAAGATTGTAATCACCATACCAATTAATGCATTGATGGCTGTTTCACGAGCAGCTTTTTCCTGGTCGGGATTGCCTTGGGACATTACAAACCTGAAGCCACTGTAAACAATAAAGCCGAAGGCTACCATACCGCCTATTCTCATCAGAATATCAATAATAGCCAACGCTACTCGAGTAATCACCTTACTCATGTCTAGTCGAGTAGTTCCATCATCTTTCGTAACACTCGGGCCTGTGACAGTACAGTCAGCGTCAAGCTCTAGGTATTTGTACCATGTTGGTAGGCCTAAGAACGCGTTTGAACAATTCTTAGCCGCTGGTACTGGGTCGGCAGCGTAGGCTGATTGAAAATTAAACAACCCAAACACAGAAGTTACGAGTAAAAATGTAAAGAGTAATTTTTTCATTTTAGTTAGCCGAATATCCCGCCAGGGACG
This sequence comes from Patescibacteria group bacterium, assembly GCA_038061635.1. Taxonomy (GTDB): domain Bacteria; phylum Patescibacteriota; class Saccharimonadia; order Saccharimonadales; family JAGQMS01; genus JBBQBM01. The sequence continues at coordinate 14,984 of JBBTYV010000115.1, read as the reverse complement.
ATCCACTGCAAGAAAGTATATAAGAAAACCAGTGCGAGCAGTGCCAAAATAGCGTTGCCAATTCTTTTCTTGGCCGCAGCGGAAGCTTGTGGGTTACCGCCAGATGTTGAATATTGAATGCCACCCATAATTACAGATGCCGTTATTGCCAGTCCAGCTAAAGCAGTTAAAAGATTAATGCCGTCCTGAAGATAACCCTGGATCTTCGAGCCATCTTCATCAATTTCAAATTCTGGGCTACCGTCGTTTGTTTCCTCGACAGTGGGGCATGCCTGTCCTGCATCGACATTACTTTCTTGACCTCCTGGACAATCGCAGTAATTAAACTCGCCGCCATCAACCGACCTCCATACACCACCACTATCACTACATATCTGGACGGGTGACTCGTCTGCAAGAACTCTAGGTAGATTCAATACACCAAACATTTGGGCTATAAAAAGCCCCGATAAGACTAATGTAAATATCTTTTTGTTCATATTTTAGGTCTTACTTCAAGTATATCAGAAGGGGAGGGTTGGAAGATTATTGAAAGAACTTACGCTATCATTATTTTTTTCGACTTTACGTTGTTATACTTATAGATAAGTTATGAACAAAATCACCAAATGGGTAGGATTGGGCTTTTTATCGCTTCTGGCGATTTTTTCTGTTTCTATGTTTAGGCCTAGCCAAAAGGCTTTAGCAGCGACACCCACAGCTGAAGCAGAAATAGTAGCTCTAAAGTCTGTTGGCCAAGCCGGAGAGTTGGTGAATATGGCATATGTGACTATAGACATAGCCGGTACTACATATACATTTAAAGACAGTAAGCCCTACGACGGAACTCATCAATACAATATAGTAGACAGTGATTGTTACGGAAGAATAGAGTTTGATTATGATAAGGCTGGACCAATCGTCGATACTGATAATTCATCAAGAGCCGGCTCATTCACTTTAAATGGCGCAACTTTAGACCTAGACTACAAACCTCCAGTGGCCCCGAATTCCCCAGATAATAGTAAGTGTACAGACGTCAGCACTGGAAACTTTTCAATCGGTCTGAAAGGTACTGGCAACAATGTCTGGTTCCAATATATTGATGATACTACCATTAGCGATCTCGAAGGAAATACCTATAAACCGTCAACAACTGCAGGTGTTGACTCCAAGCTATGGGTAAAGGACGGCGATCAAAGCTGCGCTAGTCTAATGATTGTTAATGGTTCAAGTCTGCGTTATTTCAAGATGTCTAGTTCTTTCTTTACTTCAGGGGGCATAGAGACTGTTAATGCAACAGACGCTGCAATTTTGAAACCGCTTTTTCCGGACAGTTGCAATTTATCCAGCGTAGCTCCATGGATTGGCACAACCGAACTACTGAAAGATGGTAAGTGGATTACCCTAGACCTTCCGATTGGTGATGTACGAACAAATGGACTCCCACCCGGAGGTGGCGGCCCACCAGTAGACCCAAACGATGGCACAATAGGCACGGATTGCTACACTGGCATAAAAAGCAATTTCTCTTGGTTGGTCTGTCCGACGCTTGGTTTTATAGATGATTTCATCGACTGGGCGGAGGAAGCAATTTCTAAACAACTTACTGTCGACCTTGGCCCTCAAGATACCCGAGATAAACTACAGGATTCTTGGCAAATTGTCGCCCGGTTTTCTTCCGGTATCTTGGTGGCGATTGCTCTTGTAATGGTAATAGCTACAGCGCTTGGCTCGGACCTTATAAGCCCATATGCCCTCAAGAAAGTTCTGCCAAGGCTAGTACTCGGAGCGATTGGGATTTGGCTGTCCTGGGCGCTGGTTAGTACTTATATAGACATCATGAACGATCTTGGTAGAGGCATCGCCGGAATAATGCTGTCTCCGTTCGCTGAAGCTAAAGAATTTAACCTTCAAAATATTGCCGGTAGGGCGGGGGCTGCGTCCGCCGGTGGTGGCGAAGAAGCTCTATTCGTTGCCCTAGCTACAGCCGGCATAATCTCAGCCGGTATCTTTGGTCTTCTTGGATTAGGTCTGACGGCGCTAATGGCCTTTACTGTGGCTATTGTCATCTTAGCTCTCCGCCAGGCAGTCATAATCTTCCTTGTCATAGTCGCGCCATTCGCGTTTGCAATGTCGATACTTCCAAACACGCAAAAAGTTTGGAAGTTGTGGTCCGGAACGTTAAATAAACTACTGTTGATGTTCCCAATGATTATGGCTCTTTTAGCAGCCGGAAAAATATTTGCCTATATTACTTCCGAATCTTTAAAAAACCCAAATATCTCAAAAGAAGAGAGGTTTATGGGATTTGCGATTTCGCTCATCGCTTACGTCGCGCCGTATTTCTTCTTGCCAGCTCTCTTTAAAGCCGCTGGTGGTCTATTTAGTAACCTAACCGGCATGGTCAATAACAAGGGCAAGGGCATATTCGACAAAGCCAGAGGCAGTTTGGACAAACGCAAGGCTACGAGCAATAGGGAGCTGGCAAGCAAAGCAAGAGAAGGCAGAAGGCTTGCAAACCGCAATAAGGACTTTGCCTCAGGTCTAGCTGCAACTGGGGTAGTAGGCGACTCACTGGCAAAATATCGCAGACTTAGGGCAGGAGGCCTCAGCTCCAAAGGGCGACGTGATATCTTTAACAGCGCCATGACTAGTCAGCGAACCGCTGCAGATAAGGATCTGGAAACAAGTGTCGGTGGAGACTCAGACGTGCTAGAAGTGGTCGCTATGGGAGGCGTAGGCGCATACCGTGATGCAAAGCTTAAATCGCTAAAGGGACAGTTAGGGAAGACAATCAACCAAGCCCAGTATGACCAGAAGATAGTCGAGATGGAAGCCGCTACAGTTAGAGCTAGTTCTCAAGCCAGACAGCACTTTGGTGACAAGAACTCACAAGCTGCGGCTCTACAAAGACTCTCCGCTATGGGCCAGGCTGGTGACACAGCCTTCGAGGCAGTAGCAAAAGCATTCAGTAGTGACCCGGCGAGTGCGCAAGTCATTGTCGGCGCAGCGGCACGTGAATCAAAAGCAGCGGGCAACTTGTCTTCTGGAGCGTTAAAATATGATTTCCAAACCAAGACTGTTGGCTGGGGCAAAATCCTTAACAGGAAAACTAACCAGATGGAGGATATGACCAAGGTGCAAGGTGTTAAACAAGCCATTCAGACCATGTCAGCCGAAGATAAAGCTAAGATCAAGACCGACTACGACCAACTAAATGGTGTGATCAAATTCAAGGATAGCGGGATGATGGATGCCTTAAAGGCCGACCCGTCCTTTGCCGGTCAACTACTTGCCGACAGCAATGTGTATTGGACGCAGGATCAGAAGGACATCCTCAGCGACTACGCTAGTAGAACACCACCTACCACTCCATAGTTAACAGGAATAAGTCATATGGGAACATACAAAGTACTACAAGACATCGAAGCCGAAGACAAGTTACTCGGCCCGCTAACCGTAAAGCAGTTTATCTTTGCGATTATTACTGTAGCCTTTATTTTCATCGCCTTCATGTTTGCCAAAGTTAATATTATCTTGGGTGTGCCTTGGCTTATCCCAATTTTATTTTTCGGGTTTATGGCTGCACCGATTGGCCGCGACCAGCCCAACGACGTTTGGCTAGCGGCTAGGATTCGTTTTTTGATTAAACCACGCAGGCGGCACTGGGATCAGTCCGGAATGACAGAGTTAGTCACTATCACCGCCCCAAAAAAAGCTGAAGCGGTGCGCACTAACGGTCTAGACCAAACACAAGTCACGAGCCGATTAAAAGCTCTCAGCGCCACCATGGACAGTCGCGGGTGGGCTGTCAAAAATCTGGGTTCAAACCCTAGTGCTCCGTTATCAAATTTCGGAGCTACTACACCTAGTTCAGATAGATTGTTTGACATAACAACTGTCGCGCAGGTCCCAGACGTCGACATCCGTGACAATGATGACATTTTAGACCCGGTTAGCAATATGGTTGCTCGGCGTTTTGACACTGCTATTAAAAAGCAGCACGAAGATCACATTTCTAAACTTAAAGATATGACTAGCGGGAAGATCCCACCCCCAGCAGACACGCCGGATTATTCCTTCATAACCGCTCCAACAGTCGACCCAGGCTACACGACCTTTGGGACGCAAGTTGTTGGTCCGGTTAGTAAAAGCGGGCCAACCAATAGTTATTTGCAGGAACCGTCCGTCCAAACAGCCGACGAAGTAAATTTTTTGAGCCACCTACATACTTCTAAAGATCTTGAGAAACAACTTGCCGGGAATGGTCACGGCAAAGTTGTAACCCCTCAAGCTCAGGCTATAACTATAAAAAATACAGCTACAACAAACACCTCTGCAGGTAAGGCGCCCGATGATATACTAGAAAAGTTGGGCCAGAGTGATGATTTAAACGTTTCGAGTCTCGCAGGACTTGCTAAGCACGCCGAAAACCAAGCCGCGATGCACTCGGACGAAATAATATCACTGCACTAAACGGTCATCTCTAGGGGTGGGAATTCCCTTACGGAGGGCTAAAACCAACACTAAAGAAAAGTATGAATCCAGGAACACCACAAACTATTCAGCCCCAGTCAGGGCAATCTAACTATCCAGCAGGCACAGCACCTGCCGGATCTGCTGTTAATCCTTCATTGGCTTCTCCGGCAGCTAATGCACCAATCGAGGCAAAGGCAAAGAGCAACCCAAATAGCACTCAAAACACCCTACATATTAGCGAAATCCGTGATGGAATCGTCATTATGAACGACGGGTCTTTCCGGGCGGTGGTGATGTGCAAGAGTATTAATTTTGATTTGATGAGCCCCCAGGAACGTGATGGTGTGGAACTTGCTTTTCAAGGTTTCTTGAACATGCTTTATTTTCCGGTTCAGATTTTTATACGCTCTCAGCGTGTTGATCTAAGGCCCTATATTGAAAAGCTCGACAAAATTCGTTCCGAACACGAGAATATGCTACTGGCTCTACTTATGGAAGATTACATAGCCTTCATAAGCGAGACCGCCGACCAAGCTAATATTATGGACAAGCGTTTTTATGTAGTTATTCCGTATTTTCCGATAATTAATGCTGGGGCAGTAGCCAAAGCTAGTCGTAACTTTATTGGTAATATCTTTGGTGCGAAAACTGATCATGTCACTATTAACGAGGATGCTTTAGAAAAAGCCAAGGCTGAGCTTCGCAACTACACCCAGGCCGTCGTTTCCGGGCTAAACCAAACTGGTGTTCGCGCAGTACCACTTGATACCCAAGAATTAATTGAGGTCTATTATGATGCCTACAACCCCGACACCGCCACGAGACAACAACTTAAAAACTTCGACGATTTGACAGCGCCAGTAATCACTAAAGGGGCAGGCGAAGCACCCCAACCAAACTTAGACAAAGGAACAATGTAATGTTCGGGAAAAAGAAAACTACAGCACCGATTGATCCGGTAAACTTAGCCGAACAACAGCGTCTACGCGAGCAACAAGAGGTTAACGAAGCTTTTCGTAAGGGCGTTACTGCTTTGCGGGACTTTATCGCACCAAGCTCGCTTGACTTTCAGGCTGGTTTCTTTCAGCTGGGGAGCCGTTTTGCCCGAACATTTTATGTCTACGGCTACCCTCGTCAAATTTATACTGGTTGGCTCGGTCCGATGATTAACCTCGATGAGGTTATGGATATGTCGATGTATATCTACCCAGTTGAGAGCCAGGTGGTGCTAGAAAACCTGCGCAAAAAAGTTGGTCAGCTTGAAGCTGGTATTCAAATCGAATCCGAAAAAGGCAAAGTCCGCGACCCGGGCAAGCAGGCGGCTATTCAAGACGCTGAAGAAATGCGCGATAAACTCCAAGTTGGCGAAGAACGCTTCTTTAGATTTGGGCTTTATTTTACGATTTACGGTGGTTCTTTAGACGAGCTAGAATTCGTAACCCACAGTGTCGAGTCAATGCTCGGCCAGCAACTAGTTTATTCAAAACCGGCAACTACCCAGATGGAGCAGGGCTTTAATAGTACTATTCCTCAGTTCCTTGATCAGTTACACATTCAGCGCAACATGAATACTGGTGCGCTTTCGACAGCCTTCCCGTTCACTAGTGCTGATCTGACCGACGACCACGGTATTTTATATGGCATAAATATGCACAACTCTGGCTTGGTTATTTTTGACAGATTTAGTTTGGAAAATAGCAACTCGGTAGTCTTTGCTAAATCTGGTGCTGGTAAAAGTTTTGCTGTTAAGCTAGAGGCCCTCCGCAGCCTAATGCTTGGAATTGAAATATTCATTATCGACCCTGAAAACGAATACCAAAAAATGTGCGACGCCGTTGGCGGAGCCTACATTAAGTTGTCACTCAACTCGCCAACTCGACTCAACCCGTTTGATATTCCAAAAGTTGTTGATAGCGACGAGGCCGATAGCGCTCTTCGTAGCAATCTTATTACACTACACGGTTTGCTTAGACTCATGATGGGCGGAGCCGCTGCCCAAGCTGTTCAGGCTAGCGGGGGAGGTGGCACAATTGTTAGTGGACTTACACCGGCTGAGGAATCCGACCTAGATACTGCGCTAATCGAGACTTATGCTAAAGCTGGTATCACTAACGACCCGTTGACGCATAACGCTAATCCACCGACAATCGCTGACCTCTACGACACTTTGTTACACATGGGTGCTAGTGGTCCAAGCCTTGCCCAACGTCTGCGTAAATATACTACTGGTACATTCGCTGGCGTTTTCAGCCAACCTAGTAATATCGATATTAATAACCCTTTGGTTGTCTTTAATGTCCGCGACTTAGAGGACGAACTTCGACCGGTGGCTATGTATATTGTGCTTAATTACATCTGGAATAAGACTAAGTCCGATCAAAAACGGCGCATCCTAATCGTCGACGAGGCTTGGCAACTAATGAAGTACGAAGACTCTGCCAACTTTATGTTCAGTATGGCTAAACGAGCGAGGAAATATAACCTTGGAGTCACTACAATTTCCCAAGACGTTGAAGATTTTATGGGATCACGAATGGGACGAGCCATCGTCGCTAATGCTAGTATGCAACTACTCCTCAAACAGTCGCCGTCAGCCGTCGATGTTTTAGCCGATGTCTTTAAGCTCACGAGCGAAGAGAAAAAACGCCTAACTCAGTTCCCAATCGGTCAAGGGTTATTCTTTGCCGGTCAAAATCATGTCCATATTCAAATTTTGCCGAGCCCAACCGAGACCGGCCTGATTTCGACTAACCCAAGCGCCGTACAAGCAAATGTTCCACAAAACGGTGAATTCGATCAGCCTCAAGGCGAAGTCAGTCTCCAAGCGTAAGCATACTGGTATAATTACCAGAGCAGAACTTCTATAATGGCAGACAATATTTATGATCCGGAGGACAAAGAAAAAGACCTGGGCGACTTAAGTCCAGAGGATCTTAAAGAACTCGAGGAACAATATTCTACCGAAGATGATGAAAACGAGGATTCAATCCGCTCTAAAGGTTTATTTGGTAGTTTAGGCCAAAGACTCGCCGACCGAGATGGTCGTGGAGGAATGGGCAAAAAACTTCGGGAACATAGCGAAGATGCAGAGGCCGATGAAGATGAAGCCGTCGAACAAAGACTACAGGATTTTTATTCCGAAGAGGGCGGAAAGACGAAAGTCAAAGGCCGACTATTCTCAAAGGGCTCACGAAGTCGAAAATTAGGTTTTGCTGGCGCAGCGGTTGGAATTCCCTCACTACTTGCAGGAATTGCTTTCCTACCAGGTTTACTCGGCTTATTCAAAATGCAGAACTTTTTTGAAAACATTAATGCACCAACATTTTTGCGTCTTAATGCCGCCTTTGATAACCGTTCTGACAAATGGTTAAAGGCTTATATTAAACTTCGACTAACTGAAATAGATAACGACGAGTTTGGGAAGAAGGACACTTTATATTTTAGGGCCAATAAAGTCGATACAAACAACCCGATAAGAGATTGGTACCAAACCATGCGTACTAGTAGATTCGAAAAGGATCTGCTTGAAAAGGAAGGTATTAGCTTCCAAAGCAGCTATACGAAAGATAGTCAGGGGCGGCTAACTTTTAGTTTTTCTACGATAGACGTTAAGGGTTATCCTGTAACTTTTGACCTAAGGGATGGCACGACAATCGATCTAAGCACGCCTGGCAGTATTACAGAATCTCTAAATAAAATGGATGTTAAATTAGATAATAAAATCGAGCTTGAGCTGACTGGTCCAGGCAGTCATAAGGCAGCCCGCAGGGCGTTTAAAGACGCCGTGGATCGCAATACAAATAAGTGGCGAGTCTTTCAACGACGTCATTTAAGAAAATCTTTGGCCAATATGTCGGGAGTCAGAAGTTGGCGGTTATTTGAGACATCCCGAGATAAGCTTGATGCAAAGAAAAAGAATCTATTCGATAAAATTATGGTCACAGTACTGCCAGAAAACCGTATTGGGCAGTTCGTCGCCTGTTTATTTGGAGCTGGCAACTGCCCGAGTACTACAGATCCGGGAAGTAGCGAAAGCAGAACTACCGGCGAACTGAGCGACGGAACAAAGGTTAAAGAAAATGACGACCTCCCCGGCGACTCGATAGATAATAATCCAGATGGAAGCGTTGGTCCGACTTCAAAAGAGGCAGCAAGTGATGTCGCTAAAGTAGTGCCAGCTGGCGGGAGTAATATAGGCAAGCAAATCAGGGAATATATCGGAAAGTTCCTGGGTAACCCCTACACTAAGGTTTGGACCTATTTAAAGAAACTTGCCCATCTTCACGATGTTTTATCTAATAACTTACTTGGTAAGTTAGTGGTTCAAGGAAGACGTGCTCAATATATGGCAGCATACGCGACAATGGCCATTGCGATTAGCCAGATGAAGAGTGGGGATATTAGCGACTCCCAGACGCTAGGGACAACCGAAGAACAAGCAACCGGTTTTAGTGGCTTCGCCGAGACAGTAACAAATACAGTAGAGCTCAGTCGAAATAACGAAGTTAATGAGTATATGAGGTACTTCGACGACGCCGAGCGCAGCGAAGCTTGGGTGTTATTTGGTGACAGGAGCAAGATTTCAGACTCAACTGTTAGCGCCTTGAGTGAAGAGGATCAAGGGCGGGCAGCTTATTGCGACATGACCGAAGCAGAACAAAAACTTCAGCCTGTGTATTATTTATGCGGTGACGAGAGTATTGGTGGCGGGAGTAGAGCAGATAATATCTCAGAGGATTACAATAATGGGATCGGCAAGCTTCTTGGACCGATAGCCAAAGCAGTGAATGAGGTTAGGAGCACACCGGGATTAGGCTGGGCATTAGATTTTGTAAGTAGTGCTGCCGATAAACTAGTCGATAAGATTGTTGGACCGGTTCTGGAGTGGGTTTTAGAGACCACCGGAGGACAAGCGGCGATTGAAGACGTTGTTACGACGGGAGTCGTCAAGTCTATGGAGTATGTCGGAGCCGGCGTAAAGTACGACCCGACTTTTGCCGGACAAATGAACTTTATGATGATGGGCGCTTCGGCTACATCCGAAGCCTCCGCCCGCCAAAATGGTGCAGCATTAACCAGCTCGATGGCTGGGCTTAAAGAGTATTCCAATAAAATGGCTCTGGATTGGAAGAGAGATAAAGAAGAAAATATGAGCACCTTTGAGAAGTATGCCTCGCTTTCAAACCCTAAATCTTTTGCCTCGACCAGCCTTATGGCTCTCAGCACTTCGACGCCTGGATCAATGTTAAATAGCGTTAATCCGGTACAAGGCGTGGATAACTACGCCAACGCCTTTAGTAGTAGAGCCTTTGCACAAGAAAATAATGAAACAGAATCACATGAGGTCGCGGAATGGAGTGGGGTAGACACTTACGACTTCCCGCAGCAATGCATTGATCTTGAACAACTAGAACCTGATTATTTTGAAAAAGCCACAAACGCACCTGCGGGAGTAGATAGAGATATGGAGACACTTGGAGACAGCGAAATTTTCTGGGACGCTGTTTATGACAACCTATCGGGTACTCAATCAGAAAAAGAAGCCCAGGCGGCGTCTGTCTACAACTGCATCCTACTCGACAGAAGTGTGATGGGTGGCATGGGTTATGCCTATGGCTATACCAACGATGGTGGCTATGCCGAATCAGAAGATGCCCCCGAGGAGACAACCGACGACACCTCGACGCCAGACCCAGATTCTACTAGTGAAAATTTTATCTGGCCTTTAACTGATCAGACTGCAGCCGTAACATCTTGCTGGGGTGATGACCGGACTGGTGGAACAAATCCTGATCCAGGCTATTTCCACTCAGGGCTTGATATTCACGCTTCAAAAGATACACCAGTACTTGCAGCAGCTGACGGTGAGGTTATTTCGGCTAAAGATGCCTCTGACGGACTTGGAAAAACAATGATTATTAAACATAACTCTGGACTATTTACGCAGTACCAACACCTAAATAGCTACTCGGTTGCTGTTGGCGCCCAAGTCTCGCAGGGTCAAGTTATAGCTCTGTCCGGAAACACAGGTACCGGTACGGGATATCACCTACATTTTAATGTACAAAAAACCAGCAGCCATACCGCTAGAGCCTCGAGAACATTGAATCCACTAGACTACTTGCCTATTGATGGTCGAAATATGACAAGTTATAAGAATTATAAAAACCCTGATCCTCAAACTACAAAATGTGTTCCTTCCTCAGTAGATTCAAAAGGATGGGTTCCAGTATGAGGAATATCTATGAGCGGCTCAATCCTACTTTAAGAAGAATCATAGCCTTATTGTTAGTAGTTATATTTACTACTCTAGCTGTAAAGTTTTTTATCGGCTCTAAGGTAGTCGTTAAATTCTCAGGAATCACGTCTATAACTCAAGTTCAGCTATTTCTAAACAACGAGGAGATTTTCTCTAAGAACGAGTCTGCAAAATCCTTCACGTTAGTTAATCAACTAGGTAAAAAGCGTATTGTTATAAAGTCTCCTGGCTACGAAGACTACGCAGCAGAATACTCAACTTATTTTAGGGGAACGAAGATAATCCAAGCAACGCTTATTGAGAGAACCGCCTCTTCGCAGGCAGATTTACTCGACTCTGGTTACGCCAAAACTGATTACACTATCGAAAATGCAAAATATTTTGACGATAATCAATGGCTAGCTTTTAAGCTGGTCTCAAAAGCCGACCCTAGCGCAGAAGCAAATTCTATCGTGGCGTATTTTCATACAAATACAGCAAGTTGGGAGGTGTTGAATTACGCCGGGGAAGAGTATTTTTTCGACACAGATAGCGCTACGCCGATTGTGCCGCTACCTCCAGTAGAACTGTATCAGGAGTATTTTCTATAATGCTTAGTAGCAAAAAAATACTTCGTGGAGCGGGGCGCTGTTTTATTTATTTCTTCATGATATTGATTCTAATGACCGCTAATGCGTCGACTGTTTTTGCGCAATCTGCAGATGGACTACGAGCCATATTCGGCGATTCTCCGTACTTTGACGTAACTACCGACAACTGCACTGGAGTAACGACTCTTACTGACGGATCGAAAGTTATTAGTCCTACAGAACTTGATATAACTTGGGGGAGAGGTGTGTGGGGTTCGGGGTCAAATATTTATCAAAGCGGCCTAGAAGGGCCCTACACACTTGAGGCCTGGGCTATAAGCGTCCTTAGAAACATTGCCTTAAAGAGCGGACTACCGGAATCTACGATCCTAACCCAGCAAAAAGTCCTAGCGCTTGTTGTCTTTGCTCATACCGAAGGTGGTGGAGTATCGGGTCACAACGGCACATATAATCCCGTGAACACTAAACTCAATCACGAAGATTTGCACGGAGAAAATCAAGGTAATGCCGCCACCGACTCAAACAGTAATGGCTTTCCAACATTTGACCAAGGAGTTGAAGCAAATACTCGAGCAATGTTTGTTGGTGTTCAAAAACGAGTAGGTACGGCCTTATTAAACCCCGATACAACCCCAGAACAGTTCTTAGAGGCAGTGACAGGCGACTTCTACTACGACGCAACACTGGGACGCATCGTAAACGGCTGGGAAGAACAATACCCCGGCGATAAGGTCTGGGCCACAGGCTCGGCTACTGGCTATGTATATAACCCAGCCACTGGAGCAGCTGGTAATCACGACGCCCATCTTCGAAGCAAAATGAATGCATTAAGTTATGTTCGTAATAATTATGCGGCTGTTGCGGGTAAGTTGCTCGATATGCCAGACAGAGTGCCTGATACACGAACTCCGATACCGCCGCTTGTCTATACAGCCGACGGCCTAACAGGCGAGGAATTGCCTGGATGTACAAACGACAATGGCGCTAGCGCTAGCAGCCCCGGAGCGAATGGTTGGGATCTACCCGGCGAGGGACCCAACCCCTTGAAGTACTATTACTCGCAACTCCTAGAGGGTAATATTAAATACAAATCCTATACTGATTACTACGGTCCATACCCTGGATATGGAGGAACGTGCGGTCCAACTAGCGCAGCCGTGGTTGTGTCTAATTTAACAGGGGTAAAGGTGGAACAGCCGATAATGGTACAGTGGTTCATGGACAACGGTTATCAATGGAAGACCGGGAGTAATTCTAACTTATTTGGTAATCCAGAATATATCGCAAAATTTGAAGCTAAGTGGGGTGTAACATCTAGAAGGATAGGCAATAACGCCACAGCAATCGCAGACGCTATTAAAGGAGGAGAGTTGGTTATCATTTCACTAAAGTCGCCTAGCCCGCAGGTTTCAGGTGGGGATAATCCCGACACTGCTGATGTAGAGACCGGGGCTCATATTACCGTAATTAGAGCCGTGACGGACGACAATAAATTCCTATTTGCCGACACTACTGACTCGTATGGAAAAAATAGACGAAATCCGATACTGGTAAACGGCTCAAGTCGTACTCCTTTGTCGTTCGAGGAATTAGGCCCTCTTAGTACCGGTATCTATGCGTTTAAAAAAAGTGCGACACCCGCACAGCCTGAGGCGGTAAGACAATAATGCAGTTATTTATAAACATGACACTTAAGAGTAAGGTTATCTGCCTGGTCATAGCAATCTTATTAGGTCTTGCCATTATTCTAGCCAGTAGTCTAGGTAGGGATAGGCTTTTGGTTGATGAAGCGCAATCTCCTGGGTTTACGTATATCTCAAACGGAGAAGACTTAGAAGCCGTTCTTAGTGAAAGTGTACAGTACTTAGCGTTGTCGCAAGATTTAGATGTTTTTGCCGACAAAGGACTAGGAGCTGGCCCAACTACCGAAGACCATACAAACGTGTTTACTATAAAAAGCGGTGTTAGCGAAAAGGATGAGGTTATTAGCTTCAAGGGTGGGTATGAAAATCCTGGAGTTGTGGTTCTAGTAACAATAAAACAATTAAAGAATAATAGGCTCTCTGTTTCTATTACAGGCGCGAAAGATAATACTAATATAGACAGCCAGCTACCATCCAATAGCAAAAAAAATAAGTTCATTGCGACACTTCCGATCGTGAATCAAGACTATGGCATCTACTACTACAGCGATACAGACAAGATTTCTATCGAAGTATTTGGAGAATACACAGCAGAAAAAAGAGATGCCGCCTTAAATGAACTACGTATCAATATTGGCAAAACTTTAACCGAGCAGGACTATGACCTATATTACACTCCTCCGTCTGTTGAAGGAGCAGGGAGCTCTGGATTGCTTGAGGATGGCGATATCGTCCAGTAGGCAATTAGATAGATATTGTATTGGTGTTTTTCGAAAATTTTTTCTGTGTAATATCGGCATCGGTAGTAGTAATAAGTGTTTGATGATTTTTTAAATAACTAGTTAGTAAGCTCCGACGTGAACCATCTAGTTCACTAAATACATCGTCAAGCAAAAGTAGTGGGGTAGTCTGCCGCGCAACTTCAAGCTCTTCAAGTTCGATCATTTTGAGTGCTAGTATTAATGTTCGGTTCTCTCCGCGTGAAGCAACATCCTTAAACGACTGCCCGTCGATTGATATAACAATATTGTCGCGGTGTGGCCCGATAGCCGTAAACCCACGAAGCTTATCTAAACTCAGAGACTTCTCGAGAGCCTGGAGGAGGGAGTTAGAATAGTTATCAAGCTGCACAGCACTTTCGTACTTAATTTCCAATTTATGGTCTGTCCCGGCTACCTGACTATAAACAGTACTTATCTTAATACTTAACATGTTAAGTATTTTTAAGCGCTGTTGAATAATCCTACCGCCACGTTCGGCAAGCTGCATATTCCAAACAAACATTTGATCACTCATCGGCTCCCTAGAGTTTTTAAGATAACTATTGCGTTGCGCGAGAACTCGGTTATAAGCCGACAAATCTTGTCGATATATTGGTGTTAGTTGTGATAAAAAATTATCAACATAGTCGCGTCGCCTAGCAGGACTACCGCCAACTAGTCGCAGGTCGTCAGGCTGAAACAAAACAAGCGGTATCGTGTCATCAAAACCTAGGCGTTTTTTTTCATTTCCACCGAATACGAACTTCTTTTTTAATCTAACGTTTTGTGCTGTTTTTTCTAAAACTACTAATCTCTCCCGTTCGTTTACGATAGCGTCAATCTTCGTCCATTTCTGGTCACTGCGAATTAGATCACTGTCTTGTTTAGACCTAAAACCCCTGCCGAGTGCGCTAACATATACAGCTTCAAGCAAGTTAGTTTTGCCAGCGGCATTAGGACCAATAATAATATTAACTCCGTCCGAGAACTCAAACGAGGCTTCGTTGTATGATCGAAAATTATAAAGCGTAATGCTTTGAAAGCTCATATTACTACCGCCTAAGTTTTAACTTTTTAGCGGCATAATTACGTGCAGATAGTCCTCTTCGTCGTCGGATTTCAAAATACAAGCCTCAACCTTGCCGTTACACGAGAAGGTAGTTGTATCACCACGAAAAGCACCCAGCGCGTCAATAAGGTACCGTGAGTTAAGTGATATTTCACCACTACCAGTAACCTTTGTGTCGATAGTTGAACTATTCTCACCAAG
>JBBTYV010000114.1:0-1612 GCA_038061635.1 Patescibacteria group bacterium | reverse complement strand
CTTTTTAATGTCAAAATCTCAACAGTTTCAAGTTCTTTGCCGTCTCGCATATGATGCGCAAGCGATGGAATCGTCAATTTACCCTTGGTGACTTCACCGCCACAGATGACTTCGGAATTAGTAGTTCTGAAAACACCTCGAATCACTAAACGACCGGTGTCGGTATCGACAATCTCTTCAGGTAGACGTTTGGTGAGTTCATTTTTTACGTCATCTAGTAGCTCATAAATGACTTTGAAGTTCTTAACCGTTACGTTGTGGCGAGAAGCCAACTGTTTAATTGCTGCTCCAGAATCAACGTTGAAACCGTAGATAACCGCCCCTGCAGTTTGAGCAGTAATGATGTCGTTTTCAGTGATTGTGCCAACTCCGGAACCGACCACCCTTGTCGCGACCTCTTCGGTGTCGAGTGGCTTCAGGCTATCGATAACCGAGGTTAGTGAACCTTGAACGTCGGCTTTGACAATGATATTGAACTCGATGATTGAGGTTCGTTTGCTGATAATTCTGAGAAGTTCTGAGCTGGTCATACCAGTTTGAGCGGCAGAATGTTTCTGACCACCAAGATTGGCGGCTTCGCGGGCTAGTTTTTCGCTAGCGACCACATAAAACTCGTCGCCAAATTCTGGAAGAGATTTTGAACCAGATATTTGAACTGGCGTCGATGGTAATGCCTCTTTTATGGCCTTGCCAGCGGTTGTTTCGAGCATCCGCACTTTCGCATAGGTCGAACCGATGACGATAAAGTCTCCTTGACGGAGAGTACCCTCTTGAACAAGCGCTACAGCGACTGCCCCACGGCCTGTTTCCATGTGAGATTCGATGATTAGACCTCGGCCAGGCACGCTGTGACTGCTCTTGAGTTCTTCGATGTCGGAAACAAGCAGAATCATGTCGAGGAGTTCTTTGATACCTTCTCCGGTCTTAGCCGAAACGGGTACGATAACGGTGTCGCCACCCCATTCTTCGGGCATAACTTCGGCTTCGGCAAGTTGCTGTTTGATCTTATTGATGTCGGCGCCTTCTTTGTCGATCTTGTTGACGCAGACAATCATCTTGGTCCCGGCTTTGCGAGCAAAACGAATCGCTTCTAGCGTCTGAGGCTTAATGCCGTCATCGGCAGCGATGACGATGATGGCTACATCGGTAAGTAGCGCTCCGTGTTCACGTAGAGCCGAGAAAGCCTCGTGCCCAGGGGTATCCAAAAAGGTGATTAGTCTGTCGCCGTGGCTAATCTGATAAGCCGAGATGTGTTGGGTGATTCCGCCGGCTTCTTTAGCGGCGGTGTCAGTTTCGCGGATTTTGTCTAGCAAGCTAGTCTTGCCATGGTCAACATGGCCCATAACTGCCACCACCGGTGGGCGCGTCTCGGCATCGGCGGCGTCAGACATGACTCGCTTCGCAACAACCGTCTCTTCTGGAGCTTCACTTTTTAGCTCAATCTCCAGCCCGAGCTCGGAGATGATAATGTTAGCGGTATCGATATCGATCTTCTCGTTAACAGTAATCATCATCCCGTTCTTCATGAGCTCAGTCACTAAACTGGCGACGGGTAGCTCTAACTTTTCGGCGAGAGCGCCGACGGTGATCTGATCTGGTACTTCGATGATTC
>JBBTYV010000113.1:0-3354 GCA_038061635.1 Patescibacteria group bacterium | reverse complement strand
CTGGCATGAAAATAACAAACTTAGTATTTTGGGTGCAGGACGCAACGCTTTCTGTGAAGTTCTATAAGAAATTGGGCTTTGAGGTAGTTGAAAACACCGAACGCCATTCAACAGTAAAGTTAGGTGGCTTTGATATCGTGCTTGTGACGATGCGGAATGAGGATGAGTTTAACAAAGACTCACTTGCTGTAGAGAAAGGCCGCGGGATGTATGTCTATATTAAAGTTGACGATGTCGATTCAAAACACAAAGAACTTAAAGATGTTGGAATAGACCCGGTCAGCGAGCCTCGCGACTGGGACTGGGGTAATCGTGAATTTGTTGTCAAAGACTCTGACGGCTACAAACTTTGCTTCTGGCAGCCTGTAGTTAAATAATCCCGCCCTTCTAATACGCTAGTGCTAAGATATGAGTAATGTCCGCACACCATCACCTTTTTAAGTATCTTCATCAGAAGAAGAATCGCACTGCGGTTGATCATCTAATGCTGGTTGCTTCTATTTTGAGTCCACTAAGTGCCGTGCCACAAATTGTTCAAATCTATACGACTAAGGATGTTGAAGGCTTGTCGCTACTCTCTTGGCTGGGGTGGAGTTTGATCGGCCTTGTCTTTTTAGCATATGGGATTAGCCATAGACTAAAGTCATACATCCTAATGCAGGTACTCTGGACAGCTGTCACTGTTCTTATGATCGTTGGGATTGTTATCTACGGCTAAGAGTATACTGGAGAATATATAAGGAGTAAAAGGATGAAAAATTGGTTCAAAAAGCAGTATCCGTGGCTACTTACAGGATTATCGGGGGTTGCTCTGACAGCCTCCTTTTGGCAAGCCGTAGAACGTATTAATCTGCTAAAGAACCCTGGCGTACCTCTTAGTTGCGATATCAATCCTATAGTTGATTGCGGCGGTGTGATGGGCCACAAGCTAGCTGCATTATTTGGCTTTCCGAACACCTTCATCGGCATGGTCATGTTTAGTATGTTGCTCATGGCGGGTATCGCTCTACTGCTAGGAGTAACCCTTACTCAAAAATTTAAGAATGTTGTAGTTGGGCTATCAACAGTTGCTCTGCTATTCAGCTTCTGGTTCTTTTGGGCGAGTTTGTACGAAATTGGGAAAATTTGCATCTTTTGTTTGTTTATCTGGCCAGCTAGTATCGCCCTGTTTTGGTTTAGCGCGCAGTATTGGCTCGATGGGCTTGAAAAGCCGAACAACTGGCAGAAGAAACTTCATAAATTTACTTCAAAATATCGATTTGAGCCTATTGTTACGGTGTACCTAATAATGTTCATGCTGTTTTTGTTCCGTTTTCGTGACTACTACTTTAACTAGAAAATCTAGCACTCTCGTGTCCCAAGTGCTAAAATATAGCAAATGTCAAAACGTGATTATTACGAGGTTTTAGGTGTCGGCAAGCAAGCTTCTGCTGACGAAATTAAGAAGGCTTTTCGAAAAGCTGCTGTTGAACACCACCCCGACAAAGGCGGTGATGAAGCCAAGTTTAAAGAGCTGAACGAAGCTTACGAAGTTTTGAGTAATTCTGACAAACGCAAAAGATATGACCAGTTCGGTCACGCCGGAGTCGGCGGTGCCGGTGGTGGACCGTCTGGTTTTGGTGGTCAGGGCCAGGAGATGCACTTTGACTTTGGCGACCTGGGCCTGGGTGATATATTCTCAAGCTTTTTCGGTGGTGGTGGGAACCCCCGTAACCAGCGTCAAGCGCGCGGGCGTGATGTTGAAACCTCTATAGAACTCTCGTTTGAGCAGGCAGTTTTTGGCACCGAAACAGATATTCGTTTAAGCCTTGAAGATACCTGCGAACATTGCAAAGGGACGACTGCCGAACCCGGGCATGACCTGAAGACCTGTGAGACCTGCAAGGGCGCTGGCCAGGTTATGAATGTCACTAGAACTATCTTTGGCAACATTCAACAAGCCAGCGTTTGCCCAAACTGTAAGGGCCGCGGAAAAGTGCCAGAAAAAACCTGCAGTGTCTGCCACGGCTTGGGAACTCAGCGGCGTGAACAAAAAGTTACGCTCAAAATACCGGCCGGTATCGACGACGGCGCAACAATTCGCCTGCATGAACACGGCGAGGCAATTGCTAACGGGCCAAAAGGCGATCTTTTTGTGAATGTGCGCGTCAAACCACACAAGAAATTTACTCGCGAGGGCGAGCTTATTTTAAGCGAAGAACACACCGATATGATTGACGCCGCACTTGGAGCAGAAATAGAAGTTGAAACAGTTGACGGCCTAGTCCGTATGAAGGTCCCAGCCGGCACGCAAAGCGGTACTGACTTCAAACTATCCGGCCATGGCGTACCGAACATCAAGGGCGGCAACAGGGGCGCGCATATCGTAACCTTACTGGTTGATACCCCAACAAAACTCTCCAAAAAACAACAAGAATTACTAAAAGAGTTAAAATCTAGTGAAAAACACGGATTTTTCAACTAAAAAGGACTACAATAACTTCTAAGATGAAGCATAAGCGTCAAGACGGCGGATTTATCACCCTAATTGTGGTGACTTTAGTAATTCTAGTTGCTGCTGTTGTTTTAGCGTTCGTCAGAGTCAAATCTCGCCAATAGGTTGACATAGTAACCAGTATTATTGTATAATACTGAATAATGCACGTGAATGGTCTAGTTGTCTCTAGCGCTACTTTAAGTGATGCTGAAGAGTTATCGTCTGTACAACTTAAGTGTTGGATGGAAACAAGTGTCGAGAAGTTGCATGAAATTAACCTGGATAACTTCGATGAAATGTATGGAACTCATGATCAGGTAGTAAAAAGATGGCTGGAACGCTTAAGAGACTATAAGAGTAACGACAAAGAGCGGCTAATATTGCTGGCTCGCATAGACGGTAGAATCATAGGGTATACACATGTTTTTCAGGACAAAATAAGCAGAAACATCATAATTAAGAGATTTTTCATACTGAATGAATTTCAAGGAAAGGGTATAGGCTATACGATGATGGAGAAGATTTTTAAATGGTCTAAAAGTAGACGACCAATAATCCTACGCGCAGCCGAAGCAAACCACGACGCCCAAAGATTTTATGAAAAGTTTGGTTTTCAACTAACTTCTGAAATAGTCTCTTCAGAGAGAATGATCAGTGTAAGAATGGCTCTACGGGATAAATAACATGGCAATAACAGAACGTTTAGGAGGTGTTAATAGCATAGGAGAGGCGTCAAATACTCGGCGTCTTATTATCGATGAAGCTAGAAGTCGAGGATGGAAATACACAGCTCTTCCATCAGGCTTCGGTCGCATTGATGTACCAGGGTTGGACTTACCAATACTCTTTAAAGGAACGGTGTCAATTATCTCAAATTC
>JBBTYV010000112.1:0-2422 GCA_038061635.1 Patescibacteria group bacterium | reverse complement strand
ATGCACCTGCACCTGCCGACATTGGTGTAGATTCTGGAATAGTTAAGTACGAGCTAATTACAGCCCCAAACCCTTTCAACCCCACACAGGGCTATCAAGATACTTCTGTTATGGGAGTTGCTTTGTTTCAAGTTCTTGAAGGTGAAAAGTTAAAAGTCGAGACTTTTCCAGGGAAAACTACCGCCCAGGTCACCGGCTTCACCAACGCCGTCCAAATCTACGAACGCTAAATTAGTAAATACCCCCACCGTCACCCCGCATAAAGAGCACATAGACCAAGCCGTAAACTACAGCCCCTACAACTAGATAAAGTAAAAGCCATTGCCACATTGGTCTTTTGCCATAAGCGCTTTTTGCTGGTTTCCGATTGTCTTCAGGATTCATTTTTACTCCTTTATTTACTCATCAAGTATACGCTTAATTATCCGTCCCGAATAATACTTGACGTGTTAAGTATTATCATCGCTACCTTTGTTTTGTAGAGTATTTATCTCAAATAACGGGTACAATAAGCGTAAACGATATGAACGACAACTTTACGAGCATTGATCAGTATTTACGGGCGGCTAATTACCTAACCGCCGCACAGATATTTTTGCAAAACAACTTCCTGATGCTGAGGGACCTGACGTTTGACGATATCAAACCTCGCCTGCTCGGACATTGGGGTAGTGGCCCTGGAGTCAATTTTGCCTATGCCCACCTCAGCCGACTCGCCAAAGAAGAAGATCAGGATATGTTGTTCGTGCTTGGGCCTGGGCACGCCTTCCCCGCCCTGCAAGCTAACTTATTCATGGAAGGAACACTCGGGCGATTCTACCCAGAGACAACCCAAGACCTATCAGGAGTCGAATACTTATGCCGCCAATTTAGCTGGCCCTATGGATTCCCGAGCCACAGTAACCCAGGTACTCCTGGCGTTATCTTAGAAGGCGGAGAGCTCGGCTATTCGCTGTCAACGTCGTATGGTGCCGCACTCGATAACCCCAACCTCATAGTCGCCTGCCTAGTTGGTGATGGCGAAGCCGAAACCGGGCCAACTGCTGGTGCTTGGCATCTGAATAAACTCGTTAATCCAAAAACCGATGGTGTAGTCTTGCCCATTCTGCATTTAAACGGCTACAAAATTTCAGCACCAACGATTTTTGGACGCATGAGTAATTACGAACTGATGGCGCTTTTCAGTGGCTATGGCTATCACCCTATAATTGTTGACTCGACCACCGGCGCCGACCCACATAAGCAAATGTCTGACGCCCTAAACACATCGCATCAAATGATCAAAAAGATTAAGTCCGACGACTTAATGCCAAGTACCCATACCCCAATGATAATTATGCGCACCTTAAAAGGTTGGACTGGTGTCAAAGAGCTAAAAGGCCAAAAGATTGAAGGGAACTGCCTGAGCCACCAGGTCGTCTTAACCGAAGCCAAAACCGACCCCGAGCAACTAAAGTTACTAAACAACTGGTTGAAGAGCTACAAATTTGCGGAGCTTTTTGACGCAGAAACCGGTTTTGGCGAATACGTCAAAGATATCATCCCGTCCGACCC
Organism: Patescibacteria group bacterium; assembly: GCA_038061635.1. Lineage (GTDB taxonomy): Bacteria > Patescibacteriota > Saccharimonadia > Saccharimonadales > JAGQMS01 > JBBQBM01. Next base: position 868 of record JBBTYV010000112.1, on the reverse strand, counting down.
GCAAAAACAAATCGGTATGAGTCGGCACGCCCTCGGTGGCGACCCAGTTTATAAACCCCTGGTCTTACCCCCAGTTGACGAGTTCGCTGAAGATGCAAAGGTCCCAGGAACAATTGGTAGCAGCAGTATGCGTCGCACCGGGATGTATTTGAAGGAAATTTTTAAGCTCAACGAAGGTACGAAGAATTTCCGACTAATGTCGCCCGACGAAACGTACTCCAACAAACTCGACGCAGTTTTTGAAGTCACAAAGCGGGCCTGGCAATGGCCGATTGAGTCGTGGGACAAAGATCTTTCGCCTGATGGTCGTGTCATGGAAATGCTCAGCGAGCACAATCTTCAAGGTCTAGCCCAGGGCTACATCATGACTGGTCGACACGCTGTGTTCGCCAGCTACGAAGCTTTTATCCAGGTCATTGTTAGCATGATGGATCAATATTCCAAGTTTCTTAACCAATCACGTGAAGTTGCTTGGCGCGGCACTATTCCGTCGCTCAACTATATTCTGACGAGTTCTGGTTGGCGCCAAGACCACAATGGTTTTAGCCATCAAAATCCTGGTTTTATCGACGACGCCCTTCAGCGTCAGGGAGATTTTGTCGATGTTTTCTTCCCACCGGACGGAAACACAACTCTCGCAACACTAGCCCACGTTATGAGCACTACCAGGCAAATAAATATAATTGTGGCTGGCAAAACTCAGGAGCCACGCTGGCTAACACCCGAACTGGCTAAACAACAGGTTGAGAGTGGCTTGATGACTTGGCATTTTGCCTCAGATCCAAACCCAGACATTGTCCTAGCTGGGGCTGGCGATTACCCAATGAAGGAAATTATGGCAGCAGTCGACATTGCTAAAAAGGAGTGG
>JBBTYV010000111.1:0-1461 GCA_038061635.1 Patescibacteria group bacterium | reverse complement strand
CAACAAATGGCGCACAGCTTGGCGGCACTAACCCTGTTGTGCTTACTATAACTGATAATGACAGCGCAGGAGGCAATGGCGGCAATAGTGGCGGCGATTCCTCCTCTGGCGGCGGTGGGTGCGGGTTTGTGAAAAATGCTAACAAAGGGCAAGTGGCTAAGGGCGATGGGCTGGCATTGATGATAATATTGGTTTTAGGTTTAGCAGGGATCACTGTTGCAAGGAGGATAGCAAAAGCTAAAAGGAGACTTCAGTTATGAAAATAGTACGAGCATTGTTTTTTTTACTTGTTATAACTTACTCTGCATCTGTTTGGGCTCTTGATGCGCCAGTTATAACAGCGGCAGCAAAGGGACCTAATCAGATTAACCTGACATGGTCAGACATAGCCAATCCTGGATGGGGATATAGAGTTGAGATACAATCTAATGGGGACTCAAGATACACAAACTGGACAGAACTTCCAATTACTGTTAATGGCCGTAATTATTTGCCATATTGGGTGACAGAGGGCCAATATTTAGACCCAACAGATGCAGCGAGCGGGAACGGCACGCCGGCACAATTTCCTGTTTTCGGTTTAAGGAACAACACCACATACAACTTCAGGGTGAGGTCGTATGCCAAGACAGACAGCGGCATTGATACATATTCTTCATATTCAGCAACAGCCTCAGCAGCAACGAGGAACTATAACCCATACTATGTCAGCACTACAGGAACAGATTCAGGCACTTGTGGCACGCAATCAAGCCCCTGCAGGCACATATACTATGCAGTTAACTCAGGCAATCGTAATCTTGCCCAGCCCGGGAATGTGATTATTGTTATGGGAGGGAACTATGCAAATGACTATGTGATTCCGCCCAATAGCGGCAGCTATGGTGTTGACAATAAGGTGGTAATTATGGCAAATCCGGGTGAGACAGTAATGATTACATCTCATGGTGCTGCATCTTGGGACCCTAACATTCATTTAAATGGAAGGCAGTATGTTGTTATAGATGGGATTAATACCACTGCAGAGGTAAATGGCGCTAACACGGCGACCGTTGCGATAACCTCTAATTCTTTCCGTAATGCCATTGTTAATGTTGAGATTGGCTATACAGGATGGCCGTTTATTGTATATGGTTCATATAATCTTATTCACAGGGTATATAGCCATGATGCTGGAAGCGCAAGCGGTGATGGGAGCGATCATATGGCAATAATTTTTTATGACACTTTAGCTGACCGCAATGTGATTCAATATTCTAATTTTAGGAGAGGGGAGCATGATACAGGGCTTTTTAAGAATGGCGCTGACTATAACAAGTTTTTGAATAATCTCTGCGATGGCGGATGGGGGCACGGGTTTGCGACTGTAAGCGACGGTGGCGCTGTGTCTTCATATAATCTTTTTGAAGGGAATGTGGTAAAGGATGTAGCGACCAACTATACAACCGATGTTTATAAAGT
>JBBTYV010000110.1:0-1071 GCA_038061635.1 Patescibacteria group bacterium | reverse complement strand
CTCGCAGGGACAGTCGTCCATCTGGCCGTTGAAACAGCCACGAAAGAGTTTGCTCGCGCCGGCTTCTACTCACCGAGATCACCTGGGGCAGTTGCTGTGATGAAGAAATTGGGGGGTTACAGTGCGCTTTTGGGCCAGTGCATTGACCGAGTTCTTAATTACTACGCCGATAACCCTAGAACAAAACACCTAATCGAGAACGCAAGACAAAAGCTAAGATCCGAAGTACCAGAAATGCGCATGCAGGTGCAGAAATTCTTAGGATCCTTGCGACTAGAGTCTGTGCCCCCGATTGCAACGGCCAGTAAGCGAACAAGCGGCGATCAAGTTCGAAGTCCCCTTGGGCCTGGCGCTTACCCGGAGATCGTACTGAAAGCGGCCACGATATCTTGGATGGGAAAAGTGGATCTTCTCACTATTTCCGACTCGAGTTGTGAAATCATAGATTTCAAAACAGGGGTACCGAGTGACCAACACACGTTTCAGCTTCGAGTCTACGCTCTACTTTGGAGTCGCGATAAGGAACTCAATCCCTCAGCACGGAAAATTGATAAACTCACAGTCGTTTACCGATCGAATCAAGTAGCTGTAGACGTCCCCTTTTCTGCTGAACTAGATAAAATTGATAGCGAGATTGTCTCGCGAACAATAAAGGTCAGAGTTGCCGCAGAGGGTCACCCACCAGAGGCACGGCCCAGCACTGAAACGTGCCGCTTTTGTTCAGTAAGACAGTTGTGCAAGGAGTATTGGCAGGCAGATATTCAACAGCGAATCGGTGGTGAATCTACCAATTTGCTAAAGTACATCGACGTGGAAATGGTGATCACAGATCGCCACGGTCCGATGAGTTGGGACGGTGTTGTTGTGACGGCAACTCGGTGTACAAGCGGTACACGAATAGTGCTCCGCGCGACCAATCCAAGTGTTGAGTTCCGTGCGGGAGATCGCTTGCGAGTCCTCGACGCTCATCTCGCAATGCCTGAGCACGAATCAGACCCATCCACCGTTACGATGGGTGTGTTTTCCGAAGTATTCAAGGAAGGGTAGTGGGCGTGGCCAAGATGGGCCCGG
>JBBTYV010000109.1:0-1572 GCA_038061635.1 Patescibacteria group bacterium | reverse complement strand
GTCGGAGCCTTCGCGCTCTTCTACGGTAATGCGATGATGCGCGAGATTTTCTTTTGGTCTGGCCAGGTCAATCTCAGTGTGCGCCCCATTAAAGTCGCCAGAGCATACTACCGGTGCTTCGGCTTCTAGTTCTTGAATGTGGGCTAGAAACGCCGGATCCCAAACCTTATGTCGAAGTTCCAGGCGCTCGAGTTTGTCTTTGCTGTTAGGCGTATAGACAGTGACGACCCAAAAATCCTTGAAGCGTACGGAGATAACTCTGCCTTCCTTTGTGGGGTCGCCGAACTTATCGACAAAGTTGAAGGCTTTTTGAACTTTTGGCGAGAAGCCGTTGCGGATTTCTAAAGGTTCGGTCTTTGAAAATATCGCTGTGCCAGAATAACCCTTCTTCTCGGCGCTGTGCCAGTATTCGTGATATTGCGGTAGGTCAACTGGCGACTGGTGCTGCATTGCTTTGGTTTCTTGTAGGCAAATAATATCCGGATCGTGATCTTTTATGAATTTTTGAAACAAACCTTTCCCCCAAACCGCACGGATGCCGTTAACGTTCCAGGAGTATATTCTCATCCCATCTCCCTTTGTGCGTCGCGGTCTTGGTCGCGTTTTTTGATGGTCTGGCGTTTGTCGTACTTCTTTTTGCCGCGGCCAACGCCAAGTTCAACTTTGATGTGCCGACTGGCGGTTAGAAACTTGATAGGAATAATGTTCATGCCCTTGCGCTTTTCGCCGGCAAGTTCTTCAAGTTGCTTGCGGGTAACGAGGAGCTTTCTTGGTCGCTGTCGTTCCTCTTCAGGCATGTCCGGTAAGTTTGTCGGCAACGGGTTGATCTGGCAGTTATTGAGCCAAAGCTCGTTGTCTTTAACCATGACGAAGCTGCCCTGCAAAATTGCATGGCCCATGCGAAGAGACTTAGTTTCGGCACCTGTGAGCACAATACCGGCGACAATCGTGTCGCCAATCTCGTAGTCGAACCTAGCCTTCTTGTTAGATATCGTCTTCCGTGACGGCTTCTTTTTCATCCTATTACTATACACTTTGACACTTTCAAAACTGGTTATAAAAGTCAGAACGGCCGGACAGGGAGTTACCCCCGCCGGCCGTTTCCGACAGCGTTTTCACGATCTGGCGATGATCAAGAACCCCATGCCGAGAAGATGGAAGATCATGAAGATCTGCCAACGTCTGAAATAGTTCATCCTCATCGTCCAGTTACGGCGACGTAGTGAGCCAACCAGGTTCCAGAGTCCGATGAGAATTGGCGTGGCGGCTACAGCCAGCATTACCCACACGGGTGGGTTGAAGCTTCTGTCCCAGTCGATGAACTCAGCCCCTGCGTAGACCAAACCAGCGGCTACCAGGTAAATGAAGGAGTCATCTCTGTCGGCCTCGTAGGTGTTTGCACCCCTGAGAACCCCATTGATGATGTGGTAACCCCACCAGATGCTGAACGCCAGGAGGAGAAGAACTCCGACCATCGGCCCCCAGTGCTGCGTGAGTCCGTCCATAGTGATGGAGGAGTACATGGATTGATACTTCCTTGCCCCCGAGAGTCTTGAACTGCCGACGGCAGAA
>JBBTYV010000108.1:0-2048 GCA_038061635.1 Patescibacteria group bacterium | reverse complement strand
ATTCTAGCTACTACAGAGCTTCATAAACTGCCGGACACTATTATTTCTCGTACCAAGCGCTATGGTTTTAAACCAATAAATCCTGAGGATATGATTCCTCATCTTAGACATATCGCTAATGCCGAGAAGCTGACTGTCGACGACGAAGCTCTTTCTTCTATTGCCATACATGCCAGAGGTAGCTTTAGAGACGCCATTAGCCTACTAGACCAAGCTAGCGGTAGTGAAAAAAGTATTACGGCCGCAAGTATCGAAAATTTACTCGGGCTTGCTCCGGCTAAACAGATAGAAAAGTGTATGAAAGCTATTCTGGAGCAAGACGGCTACGGAGCTTTAGATATCACTGCTAACTTAATTGAGTCTGGGCACAGCCCTGAAACCCTCGCCGCGCAATTGATTGCTGTCGCACGAGAACTACTCCTGGGTGGAGAATCGCCAGATGCGCTTCTCGGATTTATGAGTGATTTATTAGAGGTCACTCGTAGTTCGAATGCTGGCATTGCCTTGGAACTAGCAATTCTAAAAGTAGCCGGAACTAAAGGGGCTACTTTAGAACCTGTGGAAAAAGTTATCCACAAAGAGCTTAACCCAGTTGAAGACAAAAAACCTACCAAAACACCCGAGAAAATCGCTGAAATTAAGCCAGTAATAGAAGCTGCTAAGGAAGTTGTTAAATCTCTAAACTCCGGTAAGGTTGAAAAACTCTGGCAAGAGACTTTAGAGAAGATAAAAGGCCAGCACAACACCCTTTATGGCATTCTTAGAATGGCTGATTTACGCATAACAAAACCGCTAGAGCTATCACTTGGCTTTCAGTTTCCGTTCCATATGAAGCGCGCCAGCGAAGCTCGGCATTTAGAAGTTATAACCAAGACCCTAAAATTGATAAGTGGAAAAGATTATGCAATTCAATTTGTTAAACGTACTATGGAGTCACCAAAGCCGGACAAACAAAAACCGGTAGCGGAGAAGAAGGAGAGCGCTGCCTTAAACACCATTCGTGACGTTTTTGGTGAGGCAGAACTGTTACATTAGGACATGGCCGCTAAGAACCCGTTAGACCCAATTATCCCACCACAAAATCTAGATGCCGAAGCTAGTTTGCTCGGCGCAATTTTGATTGACCCAGATGCCATCGTGCGCGTCGCCGATGCTCTTGATGCGGCCGATTTTTATGAAGAACGACACCGATTCATCTTCGAAGCCATTACAAGGCTTTATGAAAAACACCATCCAATCGACGCCCTAACTCTTGCCAATCAACTCCGTGACGATGGTTTTTTGGACGCTGTTGGAGGCGCGTCATACCTAACCGAACTAGCAAACTTCGTCCCTACGGCAGCCCACGTTGAGCACTATGCCGAGATTGTTGCCGAGAAAGCCATGCGTCGTCGTCTAATCAAGGCTTCTCAAACCCTAGTAACCTTGGGCTACGACGAAACTAAGTCGATTCAGGAAGTCATTGAAACGGCCGAGACTGATCTGTTCCAGGTTAGTCAACAACACGTTAAGCAAGATATTGAGTCGCTCGAGACAATCCTGGCCGGAAGCTTTGAACGGCTAGACGAACTGCACCGCAACAAGGGCAAGATTCGTGGTGTACCGACTGGCTTTAAGGACCTCGATAACCTCCTTGCCGGCTGGCAAAAAAGCGACCTCGTCGTTTTAGCCTCCCGGCCAGCTATGGGTAAGTCTGCTGTGGCTCTAAACTTTGCACATAATGTAGCCGTCAAGGCCGAATTACCGGTCCTGTTCTTTAGCTTAGAGATGAGTAAAGAGCAGTTAGTTGACCGACTACTAGCTATGGAGGCTAATGTTGATGCTTGGAATATTCGAACTGGCAATTTGTCTGACAGTGACTTTGAAAAGATTGGTCTGGCTATGGGCACACTATCTGAGGCCCCGATATACATCGATGACACTTCCGGTATCACCGTGTCCGAAATGCGTACCAAAGCTCGGCGAGAACAGCACCAACGCCAGCTGGGTCTGATCATCGTTGACTACTTGCAGTTAATGAGTGGTAGCACTTCTCGCTATGGTAGCGA
>JBBTYV010000107.1:0-1834 GCA_038061635.1 Patescibacteria group bacterium | reverse complement strand
TGAGCGCGAAATCCGAGCTTACTGCGGCTGGCCAAGGAGTTATACAACGTTTGGTGGTGTAGAAGTTGTTATAACCGAGGCTCATTCTGCGCCCTCAGGAAGTGGACAACCTGGAGCTCTTGAAATCGAAGGTGGTGGGCTAAAGGTCCACACAAGTGACGGCTATATCTGCATAGATAAGCTGATTCCAGCCGGAAAAAAAGAAATGCCTGTATCGGCATTTCTAGCTGGCTATAAAGATAGGTTAAAGAATTAGGCAGCTTGTGGCGGTGAAGTTTGTTGGTTGAATACAGCTAAAATCTGTGGCGCACTGGCTCGAACCTCGTTTTTCAACTTTTCAAGCTCATCGGAAACAACCTGCTTGTAGTCAGGAAAGTTCCTCTCAAGCCACTGCAGAGAAGCAGTATCATTCTTTTGGTCAATCAACCCCTCAAACTCGTCAAGCTGAGCGTCTGTCATCTGTTCAGCGAGACGCATACCAACTTTTAACTCTAGTTTGTTATAAATATCACGGATCATCTCTGGCTTTTCGCTAGCTGGCAGGCTACCTAGCCCAACCTCAATTAAAAAGTTGTCGTCTAACTTATACATATCTTTATTCTACTTTATGCAGCTATGCGGTCAACCGTATCATCAGAGTCACTAGCTTCTAGAACTGGTAGTTCTGGACCGTGTAAAGGTCCTATCGCTTCTATCTCTTCCTGAGTCGGTAAGGACGGGCCTTGTATAGGAAGCTGGTTAAAATCATACTCTTTATTAAACTCATCTCGGCGTTGATGTGCTTCAGCGCTCATTCCCTCATTTGCGTTAGCAATTCTAGCTTTATATTCCATGCCCTTGCCCATGTATTCATGATCAAATCTATTTCGTGAACTGACACCCTTGAGGCGATCTTCACTAGTTTGACCACCGTCTCGAAGACTAGACAAGAAGTTTGATCGATTACCGTCTATGTGTAGCTTCGAACGTACTAAGGCTGCCCGAGTTTGCTGCGTACGAGCCCTAGCTTCTTGATGTGCTAATTGAAAATCTGGCAACTTCTCGTTGGCAGCTCGTTCACGATTTTGTATTGCTATTTTAGCAAATACTTTTGAATCTCTCTTGACTCTCTTAGTCTCACGCCTGTTAATAATATTTTGGTTTGTCTGTTCGACTCTGGCGCCAACTCTGCCTAATATTCCTTTCCCCTCGCTAACTACTGGAGCTGTTTTTATTTGCCCGGACATAGTCCGCTTCTCTAGAAGATCTTTCTCTATTTTGATAGATTCAGCTTTTATAGCTGCTGATTTTCCACGACGAGAGTAACCATGTTTCGCAAACTTAAGATCTGCTTTTGTTTTGTCAGTATAGGCAGCCCGCTTCTCATAAGCGTCCTCAAGTCCAGCATTTCGCAAGACGCTAACTTCTTTCCGACGAGTTGAAAGGGTTTTTGCGGCCCTAACTTTATCATCTAGTGTGTATGCTCTTTCAACAAAATAACCCAAAACCCCTTCTCCTAGTTTTTTCTTTCGTTCATTAGAAATCTCGCTACCTGCAAGTATTTCGGTTTGGTTTAGTTGTAATAACTCTGTCATCTTTTTGATTTTTGTTTTTACTTAACAGGCCTATCCTAGCATAAGCAAGATGAAAAGTCAACCTTATTACTAGAGAGAGCGCTCTTTGACTTCTCGAGTGAAGAATTCGAAGTGATCGCCTTCGAGAATGTCTGGTTTTTCGGTTGGCTTGTAACTCATGCCACACATTTCGCCCTGAGGAATCTCTTTGACGTCTTGCGGACCGCTTTTTAATGTCAAAATCTCAACAGTTTCAAGTTCTTTGCCGTCTCGCATATGAT
>JBBTYV010000106.1:0-5226 GCA_038061635.1 Patescibacteria group bacterium | reverse complement strand
GACTCAACTTACAACTATGCTTCCAGGACATAACCCGATTGAAGCAGAAAATACAAAAGTGCTCACCCAAAGTACGATTTTACACACTCCGATCGATGCACCTTTCTATCTAGTCGCTAGAGTGTTTGATTTTTTGTCGTCGCCCTTAACCGCTCTTCGTTTAAGTTCGGTTCTGTTTGGGCTTCTTACGATCTTGCTACTGAGCTACACACTTCGTCAGTGGTTTACAGACCGGATTGCGGTGGCGGGGACTCTGTTTATCGTGACATCAAGCTGGTTTTTGGCTTTCTCGCGTATTGGTGCGCCTTACGTTATGGGAGCTTTTTGGCTGTCGCTATTTATTGGCATAGGGACGTGGCGAACATACACTACTAAACCTTTGTTAACAGATTCGTTAATCATTATTGCTGCCGGGTTGAGCTTATATACTCCTCGTTATATCTGGTTAGCAGTTATCGGTATGTTTGTTCTGGCGATTCGACGAAAGAAACAGTTATACATCTTGCCTCGTAAGCACCAGTGGCTACTGCCACTACTCATGTTGGTCGTGACTACACCGCTAATCTACGCCGGTATCCGAAACATAAATATTGTCGAACAGCTACTAACCATCGACTCTTTGCCACTAAACTTCCAGGAATTTGCCTCAAGAGTCTTTCAGAATGTTTCGCAAGTTTTCTTTAGGGGCACGATTAGCCCAAGTATTACATTAGGCCGCCTACCACTACTAGACATCTTTAGTATTGTTATGGTAGCTCTCGGGCTTTATTACTTTGAACGCCGGATTACTCTGCGCCGGTCGCAGTTTTTATTTGCCTTCGGTGCTTTAGCCATCTTTTTAGTCAGTATGAGTGCCTTCGCCGTGGGGAATTTGAGCATTATGTTCCCGATAATCATGCTTCTCGCGATGGGTGGCATAGTTGAGATTTTACAGCGTTGGCTCAAGTCTTTCCCTCGTAACCCAATTGCTAGGAGTATAGGTGTTTGCCTAATAGTGGCTGCTATCGGCTTTACGAGCTTTTATCACCTGCAACGCTACTTCGTAGCCTGGGGCAACAATCCTGACGTTATTTCTGCACATAAAATTGACAAAAACTAATTAAGTTATAAGATACACTTACCACAATCCTGTGGCTTCGGGATAGGCCCGCACAAACCCTGGGAGGGAAATGAAGATCACCCGGAGGAATATGGAGCGTCGGGTGAGCAAGCTATTCAAAGCCTGCTCTACCAACGAAAAAACCGCCCCCATGATTGACCGGATCTATGTGTCTGGTGTCTCCTGGCTGGCAGTCTTCAGCCGTAAGAAGCTGGCGAAACACCGTAATGAGATCACGGAGTTGCTAAAGCGCCTCAGCAAGCTTCCAATGTTTCAGAAAACCATTGAGAATTCCCAAGTTGATCTTGACGGGGAATCCTGGACGCGTTCATCTGAACTAGCAGAGAAGTTGCTACTGCTTGGCGAAGGACTTGAGGTCGTAAAGCGTAGGGATGTTCCGAACTACGCAGAATGGAAGCCAAGGGATTACATATTCCTTATCGATCTCCGTTAATGACCGCGTACTTGGTTGAGCGTGTGAGAACTTCGCTCCCTTGGGCGCGGTTCTTGCATATAAGGCCTTAGATTCTATTATCAACCTCAATCGTTTATACTGATACAACAAGGAGAAAATTATGGGAAAATTAGACCAAGCTAAAATGATAATGAAGGTTCGTAAACTTCAAAAAGAACTACAAAAACAGACCATCACCATCGAAAGCGGTGAAGGCGCTGTTAGAGTCGAGATAAGCGGTGAACAAAAGATCAAGAAAATTACAATTGACCCAGAATATGTCGATCTAGACGACATCGGTCAGCTCGAGCGCTGGATTGAAGATGCTGTTAAAGAAGCTATTCAAGCTAGTCAAAAAATTGCAGCCGAAAAGATGCAGCCAATGATGGGCGCACTAGGTGACCTCGGCTTCTAGAAAACTCTATGTCACAACTTTTACCCAAGACTTTAGTCAATCTTATTGAGGCGCTTGGCTCACTTCCTGGCGTTGGACCTCGTACTGCCGAACGCTATGCTAGTTATTTGCTACGCACGCATCCGGCTAAGGCCAAAAACATGGCCGATTCGTTATCTAATCTTCACGAAGGCATCAAAATCTGCCCTAAGACCTTTGCTTTCATAGACGCTAAAGACGATGTTTCACCTCTGTATAGCGACCCAAAACGCGATAAAACCACTGTTGCTATCGTGGCCGACCCGTTCGACATTGTGGCGGTCGAGAAAACCGGCATGTTTAAGGGGACATACCATGTTTTAGGCGGGCTAATATCGCCGATTGACGGTATTTTAGCCGAGGATTTGCGCCTTAACGAACTTGTGGCGCGCTGCAAGGACGATAATGTTAAAGAAGTAATCCTAGCCACTAATGCCTCGGTTGAGGGCGAAACGACAGCGCTTTATATCCAAAACGCCTTAAAGGACGTTAAGGTCAAGATTAGCCGATTGGCACGTGGGCTACCGATTGGTGTTGATCTAGAATACGCCGATCAAATTACGCTTGGACGAGCCTTAGAAGGCAGGCAAACAATATGAACTACCCTGATGTAGCAAAACAAGTCAAAACTGCTCTAGACGGTGCTAAGCGCATCGTAGTAATGCAAGCCGGAAACCCCGACGGCGACAGCCTCTCGAGTGCGTTGGCACTTGAGACGTTACTTGGGCAAATGGGAAAGGACGTCGTCTTATACTGCGCTATTGACATGCCTACACACCTCCGTTATCTGGATGGCTGGGACAGGGTCCAAAAAGACTTTCCGTCGCAGTTTGACCTGGCGTTTGTTGTCGACTGTGGTTATTGGCGACTATTTGGTCAGTTCGAGAAGGATTATGGTCGCGGGCGTCTGCCTAAAGACAAGCTGATAATCATCAACGAGCATGATTTAGAACAAGACATGGAATGCGCCATTAATGTTCAAGATATTCAGGCTGTCTCTAGCGGACAGATAATTTTTGAGCTATTTACAGCTTTAGACTCAAAGATAGACAAGTCGGCAGCTACTTTTATAGCTTCTAGCATTATGGCCGACACGCTAGGCTTTACTAGCGAAGTTGTTGTTGACAAACCTCGAGTTTTTGAAGTTATGGCCGAACTTGTGAGAGCTGGCCTAAACCTTGGCGAACTCCAAGATAAACGCTTCGAACAGATGAAAATATCGGCCGACACGCTAAAGTATCGTGGCGAACTGCTCGGGCGAGTCGAGTATTTCGGTGAAGGTCGGATTGCTAGCATAACGATTCCTTATGACGAGATTCGCGACCACAGCCAAGAGTTCAATCCGACTGTCATCTTAGACGAAACACGTCTAGTGACAGGTGTTGCAGTGGCAATCGGCTTTAAACAATACGTCAAAAATGGAAGTCTCGTCCGTGTTACAGGCCGTATACGCTGCAACCACGGCTTTTCAATAGCTGATGAGCTGGCTAAAACCTTTCCAGATGGTGGCGGACATGTTTATGCCGCCGGCTTTAAGGTCGAAGGCACAGATTTGGATTTCGAAGATATCAAGCAAAAAATCATTACTCGCGCCGTAGAACTCCTGGACAGCAAGTAGTTTTTATTGTATTATCACCTCAACTTTTCATCTGCTGGCGTCAATTGTTAGCGGAACAGAAAAAGTACCTACAACGACAGAACAGGAGAACTGAGGTGACTTCTACGAAGTTAGACTTGTCCGCACGAACATTGCGTGACCTGAAATATCGGATAGAGCAAAAACGAACAGAGGGCTTCGAACCCGAATGGTTGACGCTTAGGAAATTGAGACCCTTCTTTCGCAAACCGAAACGGGGTAATCGCTGGCGGATCACGGTGTCAAAACAATCACGACTACAAGTTTCGGCTACATCCGGACTTGTGAGCGTTAGGCATCGTCCTCGTCCGTTTATTGGTCCATTCCCCGACGACGCAGCCTGAGGAGGCCGGTGTGAAGATCAAGTCAAATGCTCGCGAGAGCAAGAAGCAGTTCAAGGCACGAGTTGCCAAGCTTTGCCAAAACCAAGGTTGGAGACTCAAAGGCAGGATCCGCAAACGCCTCCGATGTGGCTTTGTGACCAAACTTAAGCCACCACCCACCCGCAAACGATGAAAGCCGAGGCGGTGAAACATGGGCAAGCCGAAGCACATACCACAGCGCAGCAAGAAGGACCGAAACTACGGCGGACAAAGCAAGAAATTGCAAGGAAAGAAAAAGAAGTAATTGTTGCCTGGGCGTTCAGATCTGTTCTGTCGCCCTACCATAGCTGATAAGTTTTATCATCTGTGGTGGGGCATAAGTTATACTATTCATGAATGCGAATATATAACTCACTAACAAAAAAAATTGAGGACTTCAAAGCACTGGACGGAAAAACCGTCCGGATGTATTCGTGTGGGCCGACCGTTTATGACAATATCCACATCGGCAACTTGTTTAGTTTTATAGCTGCCGACAGTCTTCGGCGGGCACTAGAGGCTGATGGGCTAGATGTTAAGCACGCCATGAACCTAACTGACATCGATGACAAGACGATTAAAGCAGCGCTTGAGAAATATCCTGACGACCAGCCACTTAAGGCTCTTCAAAGACTAACTGACGAATATATTGAGATTTTTAAGCGCGATATGGCTGAGATCGGAAACGATATCGACAAACTCGAGTTTATTCGGGCAACTGACTGCATTGAGGAAATGAAACAATTTATTACCAAGCTTCACTCTGGAGGGTTTGCCTACACTGCGGATGACGGCGTTTATTTTTCGATTGAAAAGTATCGCAAATCCGGCAAGAAATACGGTCAACTACTAGAGCTAACAGAGCAGAATACTTCTGGGGGGCGCATTAGCAATGATGAATACGATAAAGACTCGGCTCATGATTTTGCCCTTTGGAAGAAGCAAAAAGACGGCGAGCCAGCATGGGAATTTGAGATTGAAGGACATGACCTGACCGGCAGGCCAGGCTGGCACATCGAATGTTCAGTCATGAGCGCTGGTGAGCTAGACCTGCCTTTTGATATTCATACTGGGGGAGTTGATCTGATCTTTCCGCACCACGAAAACGAGATTGCTCAGAGCACCGCTATGACTGAAAGCCCAGTATACGCGCAGGTTTTTGCCCATAACGAACACCTACTGGTCGATAGTCACAAGATGTGCAAGAGTCTCATGATCTTCTATTCTCTTAGCGACATTAAG
>JBBTYV010000105.1:0-1132 GCA_038061635.1 Patescibacteria group bacterium | reverse complement strand
GGAGTCTGAACCCACAAAGCTCACGGCTCCCGACGGTGAGTGGCCGGATGATTTGCCCGAGGTGATTTACATTGACCACTTCGGCAACGTCATCACCGGCCTGCGCGCAAAGCGCCTGAAGCCGGAGCAAAATCTCAAGGTTCACCATCATGTGTTCCGATACGCGCAGACGTTCAGCGACGTGCCGGTCGGGCAGGGGTTCTGGTACGAGAACTCGAACGGGCTGGTGGAAATCGCCATCAATCAGGGCCACGCGGCGCAACAGTTCGGCCTCAAGTTTGGCGATCGCTTAGTGTTGATATAACTATGGTGTTATGAGTCTCAGAAACCAACAACGGGAAAAAGCGTGGCGATGGTTGAAACGCTGGTTTGTCGTCGTCCTCAGGGAGTCAATATCACCAATCTTTAACAGGCAGGAAGTCTTTTCAGTTCTTTCACTTCCGATCTTTTTATTTCTTCTCGCAATGTGGGTAGGTTCTACAGAGGCAACCCAGGAGATAGAAATATGGTGGGCAGGGAAAGTAGCTCTTGTCCTTACTTTGCCTGTTTATGTCTTGATAAACGCGCTGCGAGCGCCTTTTTTAATTGCAAAGGAAGAAAGGGAGCTCGGGATTTGGATTGGATATAAATTTGTTTTTCATGAACCAAAGCATGTTCGCACCGTGCATCTACCTAAAGATAAAGTGGAACACCAAGATTTGGTCAAAATTCCGTATTGCGAGCCATTTTCCAGCGTCCATTTAAGATGGGAGGTGGACGACTTAGGAGATCCAGCCGCTGCAACACTCGGCCTATTGCCAGCTGGAATGAACTTGGCAATAAACCAAACGTTGTCAAAAAATGGTGAGTGCCTCACATGGGTAGACGAGTCTTGCAAAGTTACCCTAGTGGCTCGTAGTACAGGGAATGGTCGTGCAAGCGTCCGCATCTATTTGTTGGATTGGTATCTTGAGGGAATGAGTACCGAAAAAAAGCGAAGATTCCCAAAGATGTAAGTAAAAATGTCAGGAACCTTTTTCGACGAACACGTTAGGCTTCGCGGAAATGCCGCACATCCATTGCTTCGCCCCGATTGAAGATTCACGATCAACTGTTCTTGTCTTGGGGAGCATGCCCGGAAGGGCTTCGCTAC
>JBBTYV010000104.1:0-17190 GCA_038061635.1 Patescibacteria group bacterium | reverse complement strand
CCTTTTCGAGACTCTCTTTCACGAGTGTCTTTTACGGACCAAATCAAAAAGGCGGACCCTATGAATGAAAAACCGGTCAGTATCCAAGGAACTCGGGGGTTGATGCTATGCAACCACCCTCCCGTAACGGTTGCCATCAGCCCGCCAACGAGGGACATTTGAGAACCACGTGTTAGTAACTTTCTCCAGTTTTTGGAGACACGATCAAAATTAAGTTTTTCGAAAAATAATGCTTCGTCTGCACCCGAGACAAACGATATACCAATCATGGTTATTGACTGCCCAACAAAAAAGGGCATGAAACTACTACCAACAGCTTGTATCAACAACCCGGAACCCGCCAATATTTGACCTAGTCGGACCATTTTATCGCGACCGTACTTATCAGCCAAGGCACCAGATGGTACTTCCGCTAATAGACCTATCGCAAAAGCCATGCCATCCAAGAAGCCAACTTGTTGATCAGTAATAAATACCCTATAGAAGTACAGCCAGACCGAGCTCATAAACCAGAGATTGCTCAGGAGTTTATATACCAGGAACTTTTTAGATAACCATTGTTGATTAGGCGACATACTCTCATCATATCAGAGGTATAATTGTAGTTAATAATACTTAACGTGTTAAGTATTATTTTCAGATGTTCATAAAGGCTTTGCTAGCGCCCATTGCTGGAAAAAGTAGGTGCGCAAGGCTTCAATGATGGCTTCGTTATATATCACGACCCCGCTTCGCTCTTTACTTTGCTTCGGGTTGCTGGCGGATAATATAGCCGTCGAGTGGTCGAACACATTCAAGTGATAACCTTCCCCAGCTAAATGTTTAACCGTGACGCCCATCGCCAACCATCGCTTTACGAGCAAGATGTTTTCTTTGTCGTATTTGTGGAATAAGTATTTTGGTTTTACGCCCCTACCTAGCGCTTTCTGTGTAACTTCCCAGATCGATTCTGGCACTGGTTCACCCACACTAATAACTAATATCTCCTGCTCAGCATCCTCGGCTAGCTCTACAAATCGCTCGAATAACTCCTTACGCCCCGTGAGTAATTCCATATTGAGACGATTAGGGTTTTCTTTGACAGGAAGTTGCTTAATAAGCGACTCACCCAGCTTTTCAATTTGTTCGGATTTATTCTTAGCCAGTTGCACAATACCGACACTTGGAGGAACTGCCTGGAACTGTTTCGGAATAACATCAAGCTCAATGACCAGACCATGCCGTACGAGTGACTTAACTGATCGATAGACACTATTGACGATAATGCCTTGGGCCTGGGCAATACCCTTAGCAGTCAGAGATCCTTTGGATAGGAGCAATGCATAAATAGAACTTTGTTCAGGAGTTATCCCAAATTCTGCTAAATCAGCATGTATATGATTGTTATTCATAGTTTTTGCTACTGAAGAATATTTTAGCATTAGTGTGCTAAAAAATACAATATCACAATTGTATAACCTAATAATTAATTGAATAATGCAGTTATTAAATAGGAGTTTTTATGGCTGAATATTCAATAAATCCTGATCAGACCTTAATGCTAGGAGTCGACTGGCAATTAGCATTTGGTGGGGCGATACCTGTTCCCGGCGCAACTAGAGCGTTTGAGCGTTTCAGGTCTGCACTCAACCACTGGCGACCAATAGGTCGAGTCGCGCTTACGCAACACACTTACACTAATCCAACGGAAGTTGGTAGGCTGGCAGACTTTATCCCACCAGTGTACGAACTTCTGAGCGAAGGCTCATCAGACGCCCAGCTGTATCCAGGAATATACCAGGATGAGGATTTACTGATAAGCAAGACCCGTTTCAATGCGCTTATTGGTACAGACCTAGATAAGTACCTTGATGAGGAAAATATAGATACTGTTGTGGTCGGCGGTTTGACTACCCCTATATGCGTGCAAACTACGGTGGACGCATTAATGATGAGCGACCGTAAAGTTATCTTGCTCGAGGATGCTTGTGCCTCTCAGGCATTGGGAGAACTTAGCCCAGAAGAAGCTCATAACAGTGCTATACAGCGCATGGGCGCACTTTTTGCCGAAGTAATATCAACAGCGGAGTTCATTGATCGAATAGGCCGACTAAAGTAAAGAATGCCTATGGTTTTATTCAGGATAGTAATACTTAACGTGTTAAGTATTATCTATGGACAGTTAGCTTAGTGCGAGACGGAGCTTGGCGAGGTCGCGGATAATGAATAGGTGGTTCTTTTGACCAACTAGCCCCTCTTTAGAAAGTTGCTCTAGCGCCCTACTAGCTGTTTCGCGGTTCATGTTAATCGAGTCAGCTATTTCCTGGTGTGTCACGGGCACGTTTATAGTCACTTCATTACCGCCATCTTTGCCAAAACGTTCGGCGAGATTTAGAAGTTCGGCAACGATCCGACCGCGAGCCGTCCGAAACTCTAAAGTTTGAATGCGCTGAGTATAGATGGTGATCAAGCCAACGACCTGCCTCAGAACTTGCTGAGACAACCAACTAATTGTTCCCCATTGCAGTACGGAGCTTGTCCTTGGAAGCCCGAAGTACATCTACATCTGTCAGGGCTTCATAAAATAGGCCTGTGGAGTGGACGCCATCTAGCGCCCAAGGTAGAGGTATAAAATCGCCTGTCTGGTGGATGAGTAATAAGTTGCCATGCCCGGCTTTTGACACCGAATAGGCCTTAATGAAACCCTTTTTGATAAGATAAACGCCGTCTGGCTCATCGACACCATTTATTATTGTTTCTTCCCGAGAAAAGTGCATAAGTTGACCGTCACTAAAGTGGGCGATGATACTTTCGTCATCTGGTTTTAGAGTCGGGTCAGTGGCCGACGGTCTTGTGACCATGCATGAAGTATACGCTCATCATTGCTATTTAGTTTGTGATATAGCGCACATACAACCCTAGACATAAACATTATGATAATGTTAGTAATAAGCGCTGACAGATGAGAAAAATGGAATATGAAGCTAATTAGTCTAAAAGCAATAACAGTATTAGTATTTGCCGTCTTCATGCTGTCCACCCCCATAGCCCGTGCTGCCCCTACGACAGTAGACTTAGGAACAGCTGATCCATTTGCAATTCTGTCTGGGACACCAAACATTACCGATTCACCAACCTCTGTAATTACTGGTAACGTTGGTCTCTATCCTGCAGCTGGTTCTGGTATTGGTTTGCTCTGTTCTCAGGTAACTGGGACTATCTATGCCCGTGACGGTACGGGTGACCCTTGCTTCACAGTCAATGATCCCTTGCTACTAGCTGCCAAAAACAGCCTGACAACGGCCTACCTTGATGCTGCCGGTCGAACACCAGTCACCACCGTAGCGACTGAGCTAGGTGGAACAACTCTAGTAGCTGGTATCTATGCTGCTAGTTCAACCACCTTTGACATTACAGCTGGGGCTGGTGCTTTAGTCCTAAATGGTCAAGGTGACTCTAGTTCGGTCTTTATCTTTGAGATGAACGCTACAGGAACTGGACTAGTCGTCGGACCTGGTAGTACTGTCTCACTAACTAACGGCGCTCAAGCCTGTAACATCTTCTGGCGAGTCGATACAGCTACCATTGACACTACGGCCGTCTTCAAAGGCAACATCTTAGCTCTAACATCCATTACCGTCGCTAACGGTGCTAACATCGAAGGCCGTCTGCTGGCTAGAAACGGCAGTGTGACTCTCATTAATGACACTATTACGATAGCCAACTGTGCTACTACCACCACCGTTACCATCCCTGGGCTACCGAATACGGGGGGCGATTCGCCGAACACTCCTTGGGGCGTTATCACGGCAGTGACTGGAACCGCATTATTATCGTTCCTGTTGTCTAGACGCAATCGAGCAGACAGCCGTTAATGAAACTACATAGGAAGGCTCTTAAGCGGATCGGTTTTTTGATTCTGGCCGTGGGAATTGGATTTGTACTACTTACGGGCATAGGGCGGGATCAGGGTGAATTACCGCCAGCCGAAGCCCTCAGCTCGAACCAGGTGGTTGCTAGTGCTGGACTGCCAGTACGGCTTAAAATTCCAAAGATTGGGGTAGATGCCTTGGTCGAACAAATGGGTCTAACAACAGAGGGCGATATGGAAGCTCCAAGTGGAGCTAAGAACGTTGGTTGGTACAAGCTAGGGGTTTACCCTGGCAACGAGGGCAGCGCTGTGATTGACGGGCACTATGGTACCTGGAAGAACGGCGACACTTCTGTTTTTGATGATATTAATAAGTTAGTAGCCGGCGATAGCATCATTGTTGAAGACGAAAAGGGTGTGCTCGTCACGTTTATTGTGCGTGAGCTTCAGACACTAGGCAAAGATGACGACGCTACCGCAGTCTTTGCTTCGACCGACGACAAAGCTCATCTCAACCTAATCACCTGCCAGGGCGATTGGATTGACGATGAAAGTACTCGCGCAGACCGCCTAGTGGTGTTCGCCGACAAACAAACGGAATAGTTGCGGGGATAGGACGATGCGGTAGCTGATCGAGAGCTAGCCACAAGATTGACATTTCTATCTGTTAACGCTATAATTTGAGCCTGCATTTGCGTATTAATGACCAGCATTTGCTGATACGCGGGGTGGAGCAGTGGCAGCTCGCGTGGCTCATAACCACGAGGTCCCCGGTTCGAGTCCGGGTCCCGCAACCAAAATAAGAATCCGTCTGAAAAGACGGGTTTTTATTTTGGTTTGTGGACTGATTCGAACCGGGGACGCTAGAGGTCCTTGTGAGAATTGCCTGCGGCAATTCGGAAACGAATCTTCCGATGAAAACTTGTTTTCAATAGTGAAGTTCGGGGGTCGCGGGACGTGACCGAGTCCTGTCGTCGCAATAATTAACCTTTTAAAAGAGAAGTTTTATATTTTGGTTATGCTTGCATTTGGCCATATCGCATGCAAAATAATGTCATGGATAAAGCCAAAATTATACTGATTGAAGATAGTGAGGGATGGAGGAACGACATCAGAGCTGATTTAGAAGCGGGTGGACATGTAGTAGAAGCCTTAGCTGGTTCGGTTGAAACAGCTCTCTTATTAGTTGACTTGTTTGCGCAATCACCGGGCAGCCTAGATGTAGCTGTGGTTGACGGTAATCTGAGCCCTGGCTCGGAGAATGGCGCAGATGGCGAGCGAGTTGCAGAAGACAT
Source organism: Patescibacteria group bacterium (assembly GCA_038061635.1). Classification (GTDB taxonomy): domain Bacteria; phylum Patescibacteriota; class Saccharimonadia; order Saccharimonadales; family JAGQMS01; genus JBBQBM01. The sequence continues at coordinate 12,045 of JBBTYV010000104.1, read as the reverse complement.
ACATAGCCGACTCCCTGGGGTCGTAGTTATAGGCATATCATTAGACGGCACGGTCCCAGGTGCTGATCTGAATGTACCAAAAGATAGCTCGCGCGCACTTCACAAAGCTATAAGTGACCTATAACTCCGCCGCTGCTAACTAATCCTCTATCCCCCGACCTGTCAAGAATTGCAACCAAGCCTGCCAGTTTGGAAGTTCGGTTTTTGTAACTACGGGGACTACCGCAACTTGGTCGCTACCCGCCGGTAACTTCGACAGTGCCACCTTTTTTGGGACAATCATCAGTTTTTCTCCTGGCGCGGCTTTATTAAGATGAGTTCTGGCTGCTAACTCTAAGAAAGCATCGGACTTATAATATTCGTTCTCGAGCTTTTGGTTGGCAACTTTTTGCTCGGCGATGTCGGCTTCTTGCTCGAGCACCGAAACTTGCTTCATGAGTTGATAGTTACGCTGAATGGCCTTGGTACTAGCCCAAGCGACCGACAACGAAACAACCGCTATAAGGTAAGCACCCATGGAGCCAAACGAGAAGTAGGCTCTGAAGTTTTTTGAAGTTAGCAAGTTTTTGATTTTGTCGTACATAAGGCTGACTCTATTATACTTCATCTGTTATACTACCGAGGTTAATGACAAATAAACCAGTCATTAAATATTACTTAACATGTTAAGTAATATCACGGGGGTATAGCTCAGTGGTTAGAGCAGTCGGCTCAATTTAACAATTTGGCTAAGTCTAGTTCAGGGTTATGTAGTTCGGCGTGGCAGTTATTGCATAGTAATATGCACTTCGCTAGCTCGTCATGAATCGGTTCTATTCTACGGTTTGAGAATGCACGAGCATCAAGCTGAAAATTTTTGTCGCGTAAGTGATGGAATACAAGTGCAGAGAGATTCTTTGCATAACCGCATTCCGAACACTTTCCACCGCGCTGCTTAACGAAGCGTAGTTTACGATCTAATCCCCGCCTCTTTTGAGCAGGGTACGACTGATGCGCAGAGTTCTTGCACTTCACGGAACAAAAGAGTTTTTGCTTTCCTGAGAGATCAGAACCGCAGATGCTACAGTTAGATAGTATTGTCATAACCGTATTATACTAGATATGCTGATGTTTTAAGGGCTGCTTACTTGGGTAACCGGTAAGTATATCTTGTCAAATTCGGGGAAGCCTCTTAAATGGTAATCCCGAGCCAAGTCCGTTCTGACGGAAAGGTGTAGAGACTGAATGGCAAGTATCCATATTTCATGGATAAAGAGACAGTCCAGACTACAAACTCGAAAGAGGCAACGAAAGCTGTAGTAGTACGCATAACTGATTGGTCCTTGGTTCAAGTCCAAGTACCCCCACCATTTATTATTTATTTCTTAGAATCTATAAACTCTTGCCAGGCAGCGCGTTCAGTGCCGCCTGAAGAAAACATCCCCATAGTATTAAACGGCACTACTGTCTCTGGGTCGTAAAGAAAACTCCAGACATTAACGCGCGATTCAACACCGACAGTTAGCTCGAAAAACCTGGCAACAAATTGGCGTTGGAGCTCCGAAGTACTATTCCACCCGGTTGCTACATCACCGGACGGCCAGCCAAGTTCGCTAAATAATACTGGCTTAGAAGTATGGGTGGTAATTGAACTGTAGTAATCACTGGGCATGTCGACCGGCGAGTGATAAATCAGGCCCGGGTAGCTAGTAAAACCCAGAAGATCGGCAGAACTAAAATCGTTCAGCAAATTCCAATCGTTGACGTTTTCATCATTCTGACCACCAAACAGCCCGCCTTTCAAGCCTTTTAATCTTTCAAGCTGAAAAGTCGTAAAGACCTTAGTGTCTGCACTGGCTTCGTGTATTGCCAATACAGATTTATTAAATAACCCAACAAACCATTGATAATCCGAAATTGAACTTTCGTAGATTCTGTTTACTTCAATGCCTAGACCCATATATGTTGGTTTATTGTCGGCTGCAAAATCTGCCGCCATTTGTGCATAGCTTTCGGTCTGCTCATTAGTCAACGGACGAATAGCTTTTACCTTACCCTGTCCAGCGTCGGTATGGGTCGTAGCGATCGTAATCGGCAACAAGCCTGCCTTTTCAGACTTAGATATTACTAGCGACGGCCCGCCAGAGCTTTTACTTAAGTCATTCCAGTCGCCCGCCCAAGTAACGGCTCCATCCAAAACTTCTGCTTTTTCAAAAAAGTCGGAAATGTTCGAACCAGATAAACTCTTTGGTGAAAAGCTCAGCCCTTTTAACTCTACCGCAACCTCTTCTATGGCATCTGCGTCTTTGCTACTACTCGAAGTGTCGGCTTGACGTCTTACTACGAAAACAAAAGCCACGACCAAAATAATAATTACCAATAAGATCGAAATAAAGATGCCGACATGGCCAGACGCTGTTCGTTTATGTTTCACTACTTTATATTATAACTCTTAGGGTTATGCCCTTTTCTCATTCTGATAAACTAAAGGCTAATGTATCTACTAAAACGACTCAATAAATTACCGAAACTATTGTTTGTTATTTTGGCTTTCGTTTTCTGTCTTAACTTTTATCTCGCTACCCTTGATTCGCAAACAATCGATGAAGGCGCTCACCTCGCAGCCGGCTATTCGTATGTAACGACCGGTGATTATCGCCTGAACCCGGAGCACCCTGCTCTATTTAAACTCCTAGCAGGCACAGCCATCTTGCCTCTCAATACAAAGCCGGCAAAGGAGCTTAATGGTTGGGCCGAGGCAAACCAATGGCCAGCCGGAAAAGATTTGATTTATAACAGTCGTTCTAGCTCTAGGCAGATTCTTTTGCTGGCTCGCCTCCCAAGCATTCTTATCACTGTCACTTTGGTTTATGCGGTCTTCCTTCTGGCTCGCCGATTCGGCGGTGAAAAAGTTGGGCTACTGGCAGCTGGCTTATTTGCGCTCGACCCAACCCTAAACGGCCACGGACACTTAATCACCAATGATGTTTTATTGGCTCTAGGTTCTGTAGCGTTTTTACTCGGCGCACTGAATTATTGGGCCAAACCAACCAAAAAACACCTTGTCTTGTTTACCTTAGCAACACTGCTAGTAATTAGCGCTAAGTTCAGTGGCCTTGTTCTAGTACCAATCGCGGCGATTATAGTTATTGTAAAACTTTGGAAGCAAAAAAAGCGCCTCGCAAAACATTTGCTAGCGGCGATATTTATCCTATTTTTCGGTGTTTGGATGCAGTACGGCTTTAAAGTCAGAAGCTTCGATCAAGATTTGGTGCTCTCGCCTCCTGGTGATCGATTAGTCGAGCAGGCTAGCGAATTCAAGGCTAGCCACCCGGGCCTAGCTTGGCTTTATTCGCTGAAAGTCCCGGCCTATCCGTACATTCGAGGCATAGCCACCCTAAAACTTCATAATAGCGACGGACACCCATCTTACTTATTCGGCAATCGTGATCGATACGGCAGTCTCTTCTATTTTCCGGTTGCTTTAAGCATTAAGCTTCCTGAGGTAGTTATCGCCGGAGCATTAGCGAGCTTATGCTTTGTATTATTAAGACGCCTAGGAGGCAAAAAAGAACTTCGCCGAAACCTGGTTGTTTTATTATCCATAGCCGGTCTATTTATCGGACTTGGTATAGTTAGCAAAATTAACATCGGGGTACGTCATATTTTTGCGGCTTGGCCTTTTTTATACGTCGCCTCAGCACTGGTTTTCTATCGCTTACATAAAGCTCGTGGCGGTAAATACTATGTTTTATTACTTTTCCTTATGATCCCGACGATAATCGCCACTTTTCGGACCCCTCTTGCTTATCAAAATGAAGTTGGAAGGGGAATTGAAAGAATTGCCAACAAACCAATCTTGATTGACTCTAACCGCGACTGGTCGCAAGACTTGTATCGACTTAACGATTACTTAAACGAACATGGTGCCATGGTGTTTGGCGAAGCCCTTTTTAATAACACAGATATGAATGATATTTTTAGCGGTAAAGAAATTTGTACGCTTGGTTATTATGATCCTGAATGTTGGTCTGGAGTCGCACCACCATGCCTGCTGGCAATTAGTGATACAGCACTACTTACCGAAGATACTAAGCACTACCAGTGGGCTCTTGATAGCTACGATCTAATCGACCGCGTCGGTGGCAGTATTAGTATCTATCGCTGTCGTGATTAGTTTTATCAACTCGGCGGGAGTATCACAGTGCATGACTTTGTCTCGGAGTTCGCTGGCATCATCAAAGCCATTGACGTAGATTTTGACGAACTTCTTAAGCGTTTCAAAGCGACGCTCACGGTTTTTCCAGGTTTTAGCAAATAGCTCGACGTGTTTTTGGAATAACTCTAGTTTTTGCTGTTTTGTCATCGTCGCCCACGGCGACTTATCGCCGGCAAACAAATAAGGATCATGAAAAATCCCCCGACCAATCATTACGCCGTCTAGTTTTAGTTCTTTGGCTAGTTTGAGACCTTCCGCACGAGTCAAAATATCGCCGTTTCCGACAATTAGGGTGTCTGGCGACAGTTTATTGCGCATAGCAATAATCTCTTCAAAAACCTCCCAATGTGGCGGAGCTTTGCTCATTTCCTTAACCGTTCTGGCATGAACAGTTAACATGTTAAGCTTTTGTTTTAGGAGTAGTTCTATCCAGCTGAGGTCGATTTCTTTGACTCCAAGACGGGTTTTGACGCTAACTGGCACTCGCCTATCAACAGCCTTTTGAACAGCCCTAATGATTTCTACTGCTGTATCGCGGTTATCCGGCAGAATCATAGCCGAGCAACAGCTGTTTTTGACGACTGTCTTGACCGGACAACCGAAGTTAATATCAACACCAGCAAAGCCCATCTCAACCAGCTCGTCAGCTGTCTTGGCAAAGTTCTCTGGTTTTTTACCCCAGATTTGAGCAACAATCGGATATTTCTCGCCTTTTTTAGTGATTTTTGGCATTAGAGCCGGACGGCCAGGACTTTGCAAACCGTCGACATTCACAAACTCCGTAAAGAACAGATCCGGGTTCGTACAAGACGCCACAATCTGCCTAAAGACCGTGTCAGTGACATCGTCCATCGGTGCCAATATAAAAATCGGTTTCTTCATCTTAGAAACTCTAGTTTATAACAGTTTAGACTTTAGGTATCGCTATTTAAGTCTTCCGAGGTGTTCGTAGGCTTTATTTCTCCGGTTTCTCGATATTCTCGCAGCTTACTTAACCCAAGGTCTCTCTCTTCTGTACTTTGGCGGAACCGATTTCCTGCACTGCTTAGATCAACTGGGGGGACAGTCGCAGGTTCATTATTAGAAGTGCCTGAAGAAGCTACAGGGCTTACTGCATCTTCTGGGCCTTCGGTTCTATCAGCCCAAATCATATTTTGGTTATCGCCGTCTTTATCGTCCTTAAGTTGGTCTGGGGTAAATGTACGCATGCTGGTTTTATATCACATATAAATGCTTGCGTCTACTCTAGAAATATCTTTATAAACAAAAGAGCCCTCAGACAAGCTGAAGGCTCTCGTTGCTGTAATCTTTCGATTATTTGTCGTTGCGCTTGACAGTCAAGAAACCATTTCGTGGGTTTTCGTTGACGCTCATGTTGCTAGGAAGGTCTGTACCTTCTGGGCGCTCATCTTTACTGAAATAATAGATTCTCTGTTCTTTGCCACCTCGTAGCGTGACCATCTTTGTATTGAGGAAATATGTTACCCCTTTTGAGTTTGTGTGCTTGTATGCTGCCATTTCTTTAGCTCCTCCTTAAACACTGTTAGTACCCCTAACATACTCCGTTCTACTCACCCTTGTCAACAATCTTTGTAACAGATGGCGCTGTAGAAAAAACATCTGTCTCTACCCTGAAAATATTAAACACTTGCAGACGTAAGCGTTATTAAGCTACACTAGTGGATATTACAGATTAAAAAAGTAAGGTGGTTTAAACAAAATGGACACTAATGATTTTATGTCACGAGGGCGAGTCTCTAATCAAACTGGTTCTGAAGCTCCAAAGAAGCACAAGGGCCCAAGGGGTATGATGAAGATAGCTATGGCTAGTATGATCATATCTGTAGCACTACTTATAAGTGCAGTTATGGCGTTCGTAATCTTTGGTGGCAGCACTAGCGAGAGTGAGTTAATCAAGGAAGACCAATATCAGGCCGTATTCCTAAATGATCAAAACGGTCAGGTATATTTCGGAAAGTTGAGCTTAGTTAATTCTAAGTTCTACAGACTAACCGACATTTTTTATGTCCGAGTTGAGCAAGTCCAACCAGACACCGGCGAAGCAGCCCAAAACATTAGCTTGGCTAAACTAGGTAGCGAGCTTCATGGTCCGGAAGACGAGATGTTTATCGCAAAAGACAAGGTTCTATTCTGGGAAAACCTAAAAGATGACGGTAAAGTTGTCACAGCTATCGAAGACTACAAGAAAAATGGTAGCGACACTACCACTACCGAAAATACCGATTCAACAGATACAACTACTGAATAGATCGACTTGAGTGTCTAACGACAAGCCAGCTAATAAGCCTAAGAAGAAGTACTAGACCAAGGAAAGCGGCGGCTAGTATTAACAGTCCTGCTCTATCCGGCACCCAGAGAGGTGTGACGAAGTCATAGGCATAGAGTTCTTTGGGAATTTCCAGAGACGAGACTGGATGAGCGGTGTAATAGTCCTCGACACACTGAGAACGAACAGCAAAAGAAGCTCCTGCAAAGGTTCTTTGACAGTAGTCGGTAGCCTCGCTACTCAGAGCTGTTCGAGCCGCCGACACTCTGGCCTCCTCGGCATCTATTCGGCGTTCATAGGTGTATTTGAGCTGAATCGCCTTCTCTTCTCCTAGTTTAGGCAACGTAGTGTTCATATGCGTCACCACGAAGAGCTGTAGTTTTGATAACGCCGTGGCGGTATCACCGTCATCGCGATCAGCAGTAAAGACCGCCTCGCGGAGCTCCAGCATCTTTAAATTATTTTGCCTCAGATTATAAACACTTAAGTAGCCTGAACTGATAAACAACAAGATTAGGGCAATATTAACTACCCACCGAAGCACCCTTTTTGATTTTTGCATATTAAAGGCCTAAGGACGAGTCGGTCAATTCTGAAGAACCAAACTCGCCACTGTTAACATCGGTAGCTGTATCTGTAATATCTGATTCAATAGAACTCAGATCGTTTTCTGATAGATCACTAGTATCGTCCGGTGATTCCGACAAATTAGAGTCCGCGGCACTACTTTCAACCTGTTCGGTTATATCAACTTGCTTTCTGGTGTCGGATCTGAGGAAAACGATCAAGCTAATCCCTGCTAATGTTAATGCTATAACTATAGCTACCGTAATGGCGATAGTCGGGTTTATACCTTTTTTGGCCGGCGATTCGGTTGAGTCGGTCGGTAAATTAGGTGTTGGCTCGGATGGGTTTATAGGTTCCTGGTTCACGATTCCTCATTCCCACTCTTCAGACGTGCCCGAAGAGCATCAAAGCTGGTCTTTAGGTCGGTTAGAGTGAAGTTTTTGATCGCCTCAACAGAATTCACAAATACCTGGCGTTTGGCTCGAACATCTTCCAAGAGAGCCTTAAAGACTTCGGGTTCGCCAGTACAGCCAACTTGGGTAGCGTCGTCCAGTGCGTTTTGATAGTCCACAAGAGCGCTGTCGTACTGTGAAGTTAATCTTTGGAAACTGGTAAGTAGTAGGTCGATAATCGACGTATCGATCTCCTGAGTGGTCAAGCGCTTTTGTACAGCAATTAAGTGAACTTCTATTAAATCGTATTTCTTGGTAATTATTAGCGATCTTGTATCTAGAGCATCCGCAATTTTAATCAGTTTTTCTTGAGCTTTAGCACAACGATCTGAGAGTCTCGTTTTTTCTTTCTCATTGAGCCGGATAGGAAAAGCTTTTTTAGCGCGCTCGATTCGTTCCGATCTGGCTTCTACTGTCTCTGGATCTTCAGTTGCGGTAACCTCCGTCGTCGCTTCTGTCTCACCCTCTTCGATGGCAAACGTAGCAACCGGGAAGAAAGCAAATAGGGCTAGGATAATTAAGATAAACTTGAGCTTCTTCATCTGTTTAATTGTAGCATAAGCCATATTTTGCCTATTCAAGTAAGGCGTCTACTGTTACCCAGATATATTCCCAGGGTTCTGGCTCCGGACCTTGCAAACTAGCCCCTTCTGGGTAACTAGGAACCCACCCGAAGGTTTTGGCGTGTAAGTAATTGTCTCGAGACAGCCATTCGTGGCAGGTCGTAGTTGCAAAATTTGTTAAACCAGCCGTACCGCAGGTTAGATCGATCGTAAAGCCAGTGTGGTGCCGAGAATACCCGGGTGGCGCATAGGTCTGTAAAACCTTGTCTACTAAACTGTCGACCTGGCCGCTAGCAATGCTTTGCGCTGAGACTCCCTGAATTGCTAAACCCTCCAGAAATACTGCTCTCTGGTCTTCGACCGCCCGGAAAGCCGAGGTAACAGTTAATACTACTCCTTCTTTCGCGGCTTCAGCCTTCAAATTATTCCAAGATTTCTCGGCTAAGAGTTGCAAAGGAAGACCGTCGGCGGTCGCCTCTAAGTTACGTGCTAGGCGACGCAATCGGTAACCGCGGGCTTCAGCAAGAAGTCTAATCTTTGCATCGGCGGTCGTGTCTCCGGTTATTGAAGGCGACTGCAGAATCTTGTCAGTATTGGCATAATGAAAGTTGTTATATAAATCCTTTAATTCTTCGTCACTGAAAATACGAAGCTCTCTCGCGACTGGAGTGTTGACGACCGGCTCTTTTATTTTCGAAGCAGGAATCAGGTAGTTATTACTTGCCTTATAGAAATAAACACCTATAAGCGCCAGGCATGTTAGAAAGATAGCAAAAATTAACCACAGTTGTCGGTTATGTCGATTCATTTTTTTTCGACTATATCTATTAGGCTGAATTACGCGCATTTCTTTCTATATTGTACCTCTTGGCTCTACAATAAACGTTAGTAATGATAGATATAAACTCGGCGATTAAACACTTCGAAAGCCACGACCCTAAAGTTGTCACGCTTCTTAAAAACTATGCCGTGGCGAAGCGAGTCATCAAGAAATCCCCGCCGGACATGTATGCCCGTGAATTATTTGCCAGTATTGTTTCGCAGCAACTTTCTACCAAAGTCGCCGATATTATTTGGGGTCGGTTTGCAAATTTAGTCAAAGTTCCAGAAGATCCGAAAGTCGTTAAAAAGTTTAGCGTTGAACAGCTTCGAACCGTCGGTTTGTCTAACTCTAAAGCGACTTATATTTTAGCCATCGCAAACGGAGTGACCGACGGTACAGTATTACTCGACCATCTTGATAGTCTTGACGACGAAGCAATTATTGCCGAGCTAGTTCAGCTCAAGGGCGTCGGTCGCTGGACGGCTGAGATGTTTCTGCTTTTTACTTTAGCTCGTCCGGATGTTTTTTCGGTCGGCGACCTAGGACTTCGAAACGCTGCCGACAAGTTCTTCGATAAAAAACTGAAGCCGGAAAAGCTTCTAAAGCTTAGCGCAGCCTGGTCGCCGCATCGCAGCGCCGTGTCGTTAGCACTATGGCATTCACTCGACTCTAAAGTCTAGGGTTAATCCAAGCAGCTACTTTGTCATCGACGGCCATAACACTTAACCGTGAGTGGGTAACTAGTTTAAACTTTTTGAGACTAGGATCGGCTTTCACTTCGCTCAGAGTCACAGGCTTGGTTCTTTTTATAAACTTTAGACGCACCGCCCAAGAAAAGCGCGGATCGGATTTGTTTTCGTATGGCTCACCAACTACTTCGGCTAGTCCGAGTATTGCCTTAGCTGTTTGAGATAGATAGATATAAACCACGTCGCCAGGGCGCATAGTCTTAATGTAATTAATGGCCTCGTAGTTATGGACTCCGTCCCACTCGGTTACTACGTCGCGCTCAAAATCCTCGATACTATAGGTTCCGGGGTCTGTCTTAGCTAGGAAATAGGCCATATCCTCAAGTATAATCATAGGTACATATGAAGCAAGCGAAGTGGCTTATTAGTTTTCTACTCCTGGCTGGGCTAATTGTCGGTGGAGTCTTATTCTTTAATAAGGACGAGGTGTCTGAGGATAGCGATGTAGCGAAAACAGAAGTGGTTGAGAGCGAAAACTCTAACCCGGTATCAACCGATACTGGCGACGAAACTGCGGTAGCGCCTGCTGGTAAGTATGTTGATTATTCTGAAGGACTGCTAACCAACGAAACAATAGGTACGAAGGTGCTGTTTTTTTATGCACCTTGGTGCCCTCAGTGCCGAGAACTTGATGAGAGTATAAAGGCCGGCGAAGTCCCTTCTGGTGTAACGATTATTAAGGTCGACTATGATAGCAACCAGTCGCTTCGTTCGCGCTATGGAGTAACTATCCAAACTACTCTTGTCCAGATTAGTGGCGCCGGAGATTTAGTTAAGAAATATGTGGCCTATGACGACCCAAGCCTGAAGTCGTTAATAGAGAACGCTCTGTAATGCCGTTTGTTATTGCTTCGTTCTTGGCTGGAATACTTACCGTTGCCGCTCCATGCATTTTGCCACTCCTACCGATTGTAATCGGCGGGTCTTTTGATGCTAGCCGTGGAGCCGCTCTAAGGCGGGCGCTGTTTATATCTATTGGCTTGGCCGTTTCGGTTATCCTATTTACCCTGCTCCTTAAAGCCACAACCGCACTGATCAACATCCCAGTTAGCGTCTGGCAATATCTTTCTGGCGGCATTGTCATTATTCTTGGCACTCAAATGCTTTTCCCTAGTTTGTGGCAAAAAGTTGCTTCAAAAGTTGGACTAGAAACTCGTGGCAACCAAGCACTAGCTAAAGCTTCACAAAAAACGGGAGTCTTCGGCGCCCTGCTAACTGGCGCAGCTCTTGGCCCTGTTTTTAGTAGCTGTAGCCCGACCTATGCTTTTATTGTTGCGGCCGCCCTGCCTGCTTCGTTCCTAACAGGACTGATTTATCTAGTCGCCTATGCTCTAGGCTTGTCGCTGACACTGCTCGGAATAGCTCTGCTTGGTCAAAAACTAGTCAAACGACTAGGGTGGCTAGCCGACGATAAAGGCATTGCCCGAAAAGTAATCGCCGTGCTGTTTATTGCTGTTGGCATAATGGTAATCTTTGGGCTCGATAAAAAACTTCAAACCTATGTTTTAGACCAGGGTTTGTACGCACCGATTCAATCGCTCGAAGACAAGCTTCGGCGCTAAGATTTGTTCTCTAGTTGATGAATCCTTTTATGGTCAAGTCCGTAGTGATGGGCAATTTCGTGCCAGAGAGTACGTTTGGTATTTTCCCGAAACTGTTCGAGGTCTTGACTAGCACCCAGTAACGGGTTTTTGAAAAGTGTAATTTTATCTGGCAAAACCAGGCTATATCCAGAACCGCGCTTAGTTAGTGGTATGCCTTCGTAGAGCCCGAATAAAGTTTCGTGGCAGCGAAGCTTAAGTTTCGTTCGTTGATGTTCATCTGGGTCGTCGGCAATCACGACTGACACGTTTTTCATACCAGTTATATATTCCTGAGGCAACTCGTCCATCACGGACGAAATAACCTCGTCGAATTCTATGTCTGAAACGATCATAATCAAATAATACTTAACACGTCAAGTATTATCACGGTGCGAGTCGATTGATGTCGCGTGGGAACAGTGTCGCTTCTTTGATGTTATTAAAGCCAACTAGTTTTTGGGTTAGTCGCTCAAGGCCTAGACCAAAACCTCCCTGCGTCGGCATGCCGTATTTCATCGAATCCATTAACGGTTTAAAACCGGGGTCGCTGGGGTCGCCTTTAGCCAATTCTTTTAATTGACCGACGAGAACGTCATAACGGTTTTCTCGCATACTGCCGGTCGTGATTTCGACTCCTCTAAAAAGCAGGTCGACGCGATCGGCGATTTTAGGGTTAGACTCGTTTACTTTATGATAAAACTTCATCTCACTGGCTGGCCACTCGCTGACATACACCGCATCGGACGAAAACTTCTTCTTTGTGTATTCGCAGATAAACTTTTCTTCGTCAGGCCGAAGGTCTTTTTCTCCGACCGTGCTAGTA
>JBBTYV010000103.1:0-7331 GCA_038061635.1 Patescibacteria group bacterium | reverse complement strand
ATAGCACCTAGCTTGTCGGCTACAGCATCTAGCAAGCTCTTTTTGCCGGAGCCTTGCGGTCCAACAATCAGCAGTGCGTGGTTGCTACTCTCAAAAAACTGCAGTAAGTTCTGCCTGGTTGTGGAGTGTAATAACAGATCAGCAAGTGCTGTCATTTACTAAAACCTTTCGGCAAAGCACTTACAAACTTACCAGGCTTCCCTGACGGCAACTTTAATTCAAGCAAGTTAGCATGTAAATATAGTCGATCGGCTGGCGTGCCTTCGTATAACTCATCGCCGATAATCGGGCAACCTAGGTATTTTAAATGCACACGAAGCTGATGGGTACGTCCAGTTAACGGCGTTAGCTCCCAGAGATACTTACCGTTCTTTAGTGGTTTTACTTCATATTTTGTACTTGAAGCTTTGCCATGCGGATCAACATGAAATTGCTTAGGGGTGTTCTGATCTCTGCCGATTGGCGCATCAATCATAGCTTTCATGTGCTTTGGAGCTTTATCTGTCACTGCAACATATGTTTTGTGCACTTTTCTATCTTGAAATTGCTTTTGCAGAAACTTCATCGTCGGTTCGTTTTTCGCACAGATCATAACTCCACTAGTGACCCGATCGAGTCTATGAACGATTCCTGCTCTGTCTCCAGTACCTAAACCGTCTACATGTTTTCGTAAGAAGCTGGCAACACTAGCTTCACGGGTTAATCCGCCTCTGGAGTGGCTCAACACACCAGCCGGCTTATCAATTACCAAAACATCATCATCTTCGTAGATTATTGGTAGAGTGATATCTTCAACTTCGGTTTCGACAAGCCAACTATCGTCGACAGTCATTTTTTCACCCTCACGAAGCTTATAGCCAGCTTTTTCAGGCACTCCGTTAATCTGCACCATATCAGCGGTAAAAAGCTTGGCTAACGCTGAACGAGCAAACTGAGGGTATTGAGTAGCCAAAAAAACATCGGCTCGCATCCGATGATGAAGCTCATCAACTTTGAAGGTTTTCATAAATAACTTCAGGCCCTTAAACCAACAGCTTTTTGAATTTTCAGCAAGGTTGCATCTGCTTGGATAGTCATTGCCTTTTCGCTAATTTCAAGCTTGGCTAATATGGCTTTATCGTCGACATTAGTTAATTTAGACTGAAACTCTTGGAGGAAATCGGCGACTAAACCAGCAACTTTTTCTTTTAGCGGGCCGTACTGGGTTTGTCCGATAAACTCTTCTGGGTTGCCTCCAAACAGTTTTAATAGATCGAGTAAGTTACTAACCCCCGACTGCGCTTCGTAGTCGTACTTAATTGACCCTGCGCTGTCAGTAGTGGCTGACAGAATCTTACTCTTAACAACTTCGGGTTTGTCAGATAGGAAAATAACTCCTTTGCCTAACTCGTCGCTCTTGCTCATCTTTTTAGTCGGGTCTACGAGGTCACGAACTCGCAGCCCTTGGTCAGTGCCAAAGAATTTGTGCATTTCAACCATGGATTTTGGCAACACAAATAAGTCTCCAAATTTATTATTGAGTCTTTCGGCGATGTTTCTGGTAAATTCAATGTGCTGACGCTGGTCCTCGCCAACCGGCACATACGAAGCACCATATAGCAGAATGTCGGCCGCCATTAGCACTGGGTAGTCAAATTGACCAACGCCGATGTGTTCGACACCTAACCGAGTGGACTTATCCTTAAACTCCGTCATTCGACTTAGTTCACCAAAACCGGTGAAACAATTAAAGATCCATGCAAGTTCGCTGTGAGCAGGAATATAACTTTGGCGATAGATATGAACATCTGGGTTGTCTAGTGGTAATCCAGCAGCTACGAAGACTCTCAAATTGTTCATAATATCGTCGTTAAACGTACTGTGATCAATTGGTGTAGTAAAACTGTGCAAATCAGGAACAAACAGATTGACTTGATAGTCGCCACCATGTTTTTTTGCCATATTAACCATAGGTAGCAAGGCCCCTAAGTAGTTACCTAAATGAAGGTCATTATTAGCCCGAATTCCTGTTAGGATTACTTGCTTGGTCATTTGAACACTATTATACCTTTTTGAAGGTCAAAACATATTGCTTTAATATCTGGTAATACTCCTCAAGGCTCGACAAAGACAACCATTCGTCATCTCCGTGCAAGCCACCACCATCTGGGCGCGTCATAATTACCGGGATGCCTTTTGGGGTGATGAACCTAGCATCAGAGCTGCCAGGAGCGCGCATAGTACCAAGCGCAACCCCTGTGACATCTTTATGAATCTCAATAAATCTTTTAACAGACTCATGGTTTATATCTGTTGCATAAGAATCGCCGACAACGTCCGCCTCTTCAATACTAACCCCTAGATCTTTCAAACTATCCGCAACTTTAGTCTTCAGCGCATCCACCTTGTCGGCAGGTTCAAAACGAATATCCAAGATAACCGAGGTCTCAGAAGGAACTTGGTTGTTGGCTTCTCCTCCGTGAACTTGTGTGAATGAGCAGGTAGTAGCTTCTTGGTCTGTGTTTGGAAAGACTCCACTGATTCTTTTGATGACTTCAGGCAACTTTAGGATCGGCGAATCTGTTTGCCATGGTCTTGCACCGTGACCCGCAACTCCCGGTATGGTTATTCTTAACTGTAAGACTCCTTTAGCTTCGATGCAGATTTCTTTGTCTGTCCCGGCATCTGGAAGCACACAAATGTTGCAATCGTAATTCTCAAATAGTGCTCCTACACCGTTTTGACCACCGATTTCCTCGTCACTAGTGAGCATTATGCCAAGATTGATACTCTTTAAATCACCTGATTCAGATAGTTCAGAAACTAATCTGTTAAAGCAAGCGGCAGCAAAAAGCATGTCGTATGTACCGCGACCGAATATCTTATCGCCTTTTTTAACAACTTTTAACATTGCACCCGAAGCCGGAACAACATCAATATGAGCCTGTAGTAGTAGATCCGTCTTTCTTAGTTCAGAACCAGTAGTGGCGAGCAGGTACGGATGCTTTGTGATTTCGCCACATTCTGTTTTTAAACCTTTGTTTTCGTAGTACTTTCGGGTGTATTTGAGCAACTCCGAGCAAGCCCCAGTATCGCTAGTGATGGGCTTAAAACCGATGAGTCTTTTAAGTTCTTCTTCTAAATTCATAGTGTCTCCAATACTTCAATTAGTTATTGTAAGGTAAATTTGTTGATAGTTACTACTTGGAACTGTCGATATCAAAGTTTTACTCCTAGTAACACACCAGTTTCCAAAGGTAAATTACTGTTGAACACACTAGCCAGTATTACGTCACCTGCCTCAGGTGGAGCTTCACCAAGTAGGCCGCCTTTTGGATATCTCCCATCGTGAAACGGGAGACTTTCTTGAGGGACATCTGCCATTTCCGCCATATCTATGAGCGGTAAATCTTTTCCATCAGAGAATGGATATATATCTGCAAAATTGCATCCAGTTGACTTCGATATCATTTTTGGCACACTAGGGTTCCTCGTAATAGTACAAAGGTAGCTCGGCTCAAGATGGTCAAGTGCCCTATCAAGTGCCAGCGTACCGATTCCTTTGTGCTGGGCTCTAGTTGTTATGATTCTACCAGCAAGATAGAGTATGCTACCGCCAAAGACAGCCCAAACGCATTTGGTAATTAGCAAAACCCACCAGCTCATCCTCACAATAAAACGATTGGACAAAATTGCCATTTAAATGCGCTGTCGTTGCTACTACAACATCTTCACTCGGAATTGCCTTAAATACTTCGCTGACAATCTTTGCGGCATCCAGTAATTTCGGAACCTCATTTACAATTTGGTAATTCATTTTTTTCTCCTTTATTAGTTACTAAAAAATCCGTCACCTTGTTTGTGACGGATCCAGTTCGAGATTTGAATTAACTTTGTTATGCCAACATCGAGCAAGAGCCGTCACGAGTAGTACGACGGCGCCAAAGCTTTGTATTGGCTATTTTGCTCATAAAAAAACAATACCATATTGCTTTATAAAAAACAAAAATGAATCTTTAACGTTTGGTAAATTGTCTTTGTTTTCTAGCTTTTTTAAGACCAAAATGTTTGCGTTCTTTTTCGCGTGAGTCGCGACCAAGAAGATCGGCGCGCTTGAGCGTGCTTCTATAATCTTCATTCATAACAGCTAATGCACGTGCTACGCCAAGTCGAATTGCGTCAGCCTGACCTGAGTGTCCACCACCGCTAACTCGTGCGCTAACATCGTGCTTACCATCAAGATCAAGTGTTACGAATGCCTCAGAAAGGCGTTGTAGCATGTATTGGCTATCGGCGAAGTATTCGTTTGCTGGCTTTTCGTTGACAGTAATAACACCTTTTCCAGGTGTAACACGGACTTTAGCGACCGACGAACTACGTCGTCCGATACCGTAAAAATAAGTTGTCGCCTTTGTAGCCATTATTTAACACTCATTTCTTTAGGGTTTTGTGCTTCATGGGTATGTTCTTGACCTGGGAAAACTCGCAAGCGCAGCATGCGCTCGGCTTGAAGTTTGTTTTTTGGTAGCATTCCCTTTACTGCTAACCTAACAACTTCACTTGGGTCCTTAGCCATTTTCTCTGTAAGCGTAGCTGATTTAAGGTTACCAGGGTATTGGCTGTGGCGGTAGTACATCTTATCATCGAGCTTTGCGCCAGTAACAATCAGTTTATCGGCGTTCGTAACGACAACATGGTCCCCGCAGTCGATATGAGCCGTAAACATCGGTTTGCCTTTGCCGGTTAACAAGGTAGCAATTTTAGTGCAAAGTCGTCCCAAAGGAGCGCTAGAAGCGTCCAGAACGTACCATTCACGGGTTACTTCTGTTGGTTTTGCGCTATATGTCTTGTTCATGTTATTTATTTCCTCTAACACCAGTGCGTTTTGCAACTACTTTTGTGCCCTTTAGATCTGGTTTTTTAGCTGAAAGGATGGCCTTTTTAGCAAGCTTATCGGCTTTTTTTGACTCTGGGGTTACTTCTACTTTTTTAACAGTTTTCTTCTTAGCCTCAGCGTGGGCGCTCATCCCTACAAAGCTAATGCGAGCCATCGTCGAGTTGTCACCACGGCGATAACCGTCGCGTTTGATACTTAGATGACCACTGACGCGTCCGCCAAGTTTTGGCGCCAATTCGTCTACTAGTTTATGAGCAGCTTCTATGTTAGCAACCTTCGAGATTATCTGTCGGCGGTTGTGCAAATCACCGATCTTAGCTTTGGTTATCAGCTTTTCAACATACGGAACAAGTTCCTTGGCTTTCGGCAAGGTCGTAATGATTTCTTCGTGCTCAATTAGATTAGCCGCAAGGCCTTTCAATAAAGCTCTTCGTTGGTCGTTTTCGCGGCCGAATTTGCGGCCTTTGTATCCGTGTCGGTGCATGCTTAGATCTCTAGTTCCGCCATTTTCTCTTTAACTTCGTCCAGCGCCTTGCTGCCGAAACCTTTTAGCTCTTTAAGCTCGATATCATTGAGCGAAAATAGGTCTCTTAGGGTATGGATTTCATTGTTAATGAGAGCGTTTGTGGTTCGTGCTGATAGGTTAAGGTCTTCAATCGGAACCATTAGTTCTGCAGGGTCTTCTTCACCAGACGTTCCGTCTTCGTTAATAGTCTTAGCAGTTAGCGGTGCGCCAGCTTCAACAGTAGTAGAGCCAGCAAGGGCTGTGTATTGGTTAACCAAAATCGCTGCAGCTTCTTCAAAAGCTTCTTTTGGAGTAATCGAACCGTCAGTGTCGACAGTTATGTTTAACTTATCAAGATCAGTAATCTGACCAACTCGAGTGTCTTCGACCTTATATCGAACTCGGTGCACGGGGCTAAAGATTGAGTCGATAGCAATCATGTCAGACGGCTTTTTGTTAGCGCTCTCTTCAATTGAACGGTATCCACGGCTAACTTCGACGATAAGGTCCATAACAACTTTTGATTTGTCGTCGTCGATGGTACAAATAACGTGTTTAGGGTTAACGATTTCAACGTCAGCTTGCTTAACAATGTTAGCCGCAGTAACAACGCCTTTACCCTTTTTCTCTATCCGAAGAGTGACAGCTTCGTCGCCGAAAACTCGGAAACGGATTCCTTTAAGGTTTAGCATAATGTCGACGATATCTTCTTTGACTCCTGGAATTGTTGTAAATTCGTGGCTAGCACCTTCGACCTTGAATGCCGTAACGGCAGCACCTGAAATACTAGAAAGCAACACTCGTCTCAAGCTATTGCCGAGAGTCATGCCGTAACCCGTGTGAAGCGGTTCGATAACGAACGTCGCACTTGTTGGAGTGTGTTCCGTAATGTTGGCTAGTATTGGTGTGTGAATTGTTTTTGACATTTCTTATCTCCTTTTATTATCTTGAGTAAAACTCAACTATTAATTGTTCATTGATATCTGGTTCAGCATCTTCGCGGGTCGGTAGTCCTTTGACAGAGACTTTAAACTTCTTGCGATCGACAGTCAGCCAACTAGGTATTAGGTCTGGATTAGCTGGGCTAAGATCATCAATTCTTGTAAAGTATTCGCGCTTCTTACTACCGTCACGTAATACGACTTCGTCCCCAACTTTTAGGCGGATAGATGGAACATCGACGCGCTTACCATTAACTTCAAAATGGCCATGGTTTACAAGTTGCCTGGCACCTTGCCTTGAGACAGAAAACCCGCTGCGATAAACAACGTTATCTATGCGCTGTTCGAGGTATTGCAAAAGCACAGCACCGGATTCGCCTTGGCGTTTCATGGCTTCGTTCATAAGTTTCGCGAACTGTTTTTCTAGCAAGCCATAAAGTCGCCTGACCTTCTGTTTTTCACGAAGTTGTAGCGAGTACTGGCTAGTGGTTGCACGTCTTCCTCGTCCGGCCTTTTCTCCCGGTTTCGCTGTTCGCTTAGCCAGGTATTTGTGAGCTTTAGGATGAAGGGCATAACCTTCGCGCCTTGATTGTTTAACTATTGAAGTAGTATCTCGTGCCATTATTAACCTCTCCTCGCTTTTCGTGGTCGGCATCCGGCGTGCGGCATGCTAGTCATATCTTTAATAGATTCAACCTGAATGTTCTGAGCTGAAATTGCACGAATAGCGGCGTCGCGTCCCTGACCGATACCCTTAACAAAAACGTCAGCTCGGCTCATGCCATTGTTTTGCTTGGCCAGGCTAACTGCCTTATCGACAGCCACTTGAGCGGCATAGGCGGTGCCTTTTTTGCTACCACGGAAGCCAACAGCTCCGGCGCTGGCGTTAGCAATAACCCCCCCTGCAGAATCGGTAATTGTGATAATCGTGTTGTTAAAGGTGGCGTTAACGTGAATTTGGCCACTAGGAACTGTTCGCTTGATCTTTTTCTTCTTGGGCGTCACTTTC
>JBBTYV010000102.1:0-2237 GCA_038061635.1 Patescibacteria group bacterium | reverse complement strand
AGGTGTAGTCTTTATCTGCCGGACAAGAGCTTGACGAACTTGCAGGAGGGCAGGTGGTGGTGGCGGCGTTACCCGAGGCTAGTGTGTTAGCTAGGACTCGCTTGTAGAGTATTGTCCCAGAGATAAAGTATATAAACTGGTTGCGATATGAGTAGCCGGTGGATTCGTCATAAATTATATCTCTCTCGGACGTAATGGCTGGTGAATTAATAATTAGTTGGTTGGTTGCGTCGCTAGTGGCCCATCCGTCTGCCGGTGCGTTGGCGTCGGTGATGCTGTTAATAGTTGCTATACTGTCAGCCAACCGGATGTCTTCCACCATCGTCTGTAATACAAAATGAGACTCCACGGCCAGCTCGGCTGTCGCACGACTCCTAAATACATCAGCTACATAGGTTAGAGTGAAGGCAACCAGGACTGTTGATAAGATAGCTGAGATGGCGACCGCCATCATAAGTTCAACGAGAGAAAAGCCAGATTGTTGGTTTTTCATTGACCAACCCCCAGTTCGCTCACAATTGTTTTATAAGTCAGAGTTCTAGTTTTATTATAGTCTCGGTAACTGATATCGAAGGTGATTACCGCCTCACCGGCGTTTGGTATGGTAACTGTATAGCTAGCACTTTTTGGGCTGGAAATTTCAGATGACAGTTCGCTCGAAAAGTCCACAGTCCCTGGAGATAGACTATTAAACCCCGCACTTCTTACTTGTTCGGCCTTATTACTAGCAATGATGTTGATTAACGCTAAATCTCGGGCGCGGTTATTTAAGACCACAAGGTTTCTTATGCTAATTGCGATAGCAGGGATAGCTAGGGCGAATACAGCTAAAGAGATCAATATCTCTATAATCGTGAATCCTTTTTCGCCTTTTGACATAAGCGTATTGTACAATGCAAAACCAGCAACTACTAGGGGCTGAAGTCTAAAATAACAGATTGTTGCGTTATACTTATAGGTATCTTGAAACCAGATGTAAAGAAATTTAATGTTCAATTAATAGAGTTTGATACCGATGAACGGGTAATTTGTGAAATCAGAAAGCACTTTTTTGGCTTCATCTTGATTTATATAACTGGCGTACTTATTGCAAGCATTATTGCAATTGCTAGTACACTAACAGGCCTGTTGGTGCGGGATAATATCGCCAGCGCAACCACAACCGCTCTCAGCGGTAGTTTGATAATAACTGTAGGTATCGTGATAGCTGCAGTGGTTTTAATTTTGACATTAGTTCATGCTTATATTTTTGGCAACAACGTTGTTCTACTAACTACCGAAAAAGTAGCCCAGATACTCTATAAAAGTTTATTTGACCGCAAAGTATCGCAGTTGAATATCTCGGATGTGCAAGATGTGACAGTTGATCAGGTTGGAATATTCGCTCGGTTTTTTAACTACGGCACTATTGTTATTGAAACAGCTGGCGAACAACAAAACTATACGTTTACATTTGCGCCTGATCCGCATGTATGTGCCAAGCAAATCATTTCGGCCAGGGAGACCAACGTCAAGTTCTACGGAAACTAATCTTCGAACGGATTATTTCGGCCATTATCAAACAAGCTTTCAATTGATATGTTTCGACCCTCAAGTTCCTTAAGTTTTTGAATATTCTCAATGTCAGTATTGGTCTTTTTAACCTCTTGGAGCTTTAATGTCACCTGCTGAGCTGTCGGTTCTAACTTAGACAAGTTGCCAATCCTCATAACTAGGTACCCCGCAAGCCCTCCGAAAATCATAAGGAAAAGTAGAAAGGAATAGCGCGTTGCTAAACTGGTTGCGGTCTTTAGGTACTTTTGCAGCTGATCAGTATATTTCTTCATGGTTTTACAAATATATTCATTGTTAATGATATCGAATATCCAGAAACAAGCCCATTAGTAGACTTTAAAGGGAGTACCTGAAGAGTCTTGATTTGCATTGTCCGTCGGTTCTTTTCAATAG
Organism: Patescibacteria group bacterium; assembly: GCA_038061635.1. Lineage (GTDB taxonomy): Bacteria > Patescibacteriota > Saccharimonadia > Saccharimonadales > JAGQMS01 > JBBQBM01. The sequence goes on along the minus strand of JBBTYV010000102.1, from coordinate 290 downwards.
CTTCTAAGAAATTCAACAGTTGATCATAAGTTACACCGTCCCCCGGGTCTCCGCCCTTGCGATCGATTTGCGATAGGCTAACTTCAATACCGAGCAAACCTGGTATATTGGCTACCGGCTTGGCTTGCGATACGGCACTAGTGTTGCTAGCAGCGGCGGTCGGTGTTGTGCCGGGAACTGTTGCCGTAGAGGTATTGTTCCCAAGTTCTGAAGACGGAAAGGTCATCGTATTAATCGTTACTCCAGTTTCGGCAGCGATTGTCTGGAGCTCGCCTATTGTTTTTGCCTGA
>JBBTYV010000101.1:0-4307 GCA_038061635.1 Patescibacteria group bacterium | reverse complement strand
CAGGGTTGGACTTACCAATACTCTTTAAAGGAACGGTGTCAATTATCTCAAATTCCCTTGCAAGTCGAGTCATGTCGGACAAGGCGGTTACGTCGGAGATTCTTGAATCACTGGGCTTCTCCGTCCCACACACGCTGATTGTTAAGGCGAATGAGATAGAAGAGAACATCCCGCGTCTCCAGAAATTTATTGACGAAGAAAAGACCGTTGTCGTAAAGCCGAATGATTCGTCCCAGGGCAAATGTATCCGCGTAGGGATTACTGCACTTGAAGAATTACTCTCCGCACTCAGAGATGCCTGTGAGGCTTCCGGGGTTAATACCGCCGTAGTTCAGTCTCACTTGTTTATGAATGAGTTCCGTATTCTAGTTTTTGAAAACAAGGTTGTAGCTGCCTCAACAAGGGGGCGAGCGTTTATTATTGGTGACGGCAAAAGCACCGTCCAGGAAATGATCTTGTCGCAATATGACGAGTCATATAAAGAGATGCGCGGGAGGGAGAAAACAAAAAAACTAGATGCAAAACTTGTGTATGAGATCGCGAAACTGCCTAAGTATGACAAGGTACTAAAAAAGGGCGAGCGGATGCAAATAGACGAACTCGCAACAGACAAGCTTAGGGGCGCACCGACGCGCATTCGGTCTGAAGATGTCCATAAGGATTTTGTTGAGCTAGCAACGAAGGTCTGTAAGTCCTTCGCAGCGGTAGTTGTTGGCATCGACCTTTTTGCGGATGACATTACTAAACCTCTGAAGGGTCAAAAGTACTACCTGACAGAGTTAAACCCGAGCCCAGGCACAGCTGCGGTAATAGATAAAGAAGCTTTCATTAAAGACTACCTGGATAGTCTTTATAACGCCCATAAATCCCTACAGTAACCCTTTACAATTTATGCATATTATGTTAATATGATGCAACTATGTCAATGGTCATAGACGGTTATCATATTGGCGTCGAAAGCGACGAGGCGCTTGAGCTGATCGCAGAAGATCGGCGTTTATTTGTTGGTGAAAGTTCTTTAGACGAAACTATTGCTAGGGGTAATGAATATGATCTTGCGCTCAGCGGACTTTATGAAATCCACATAAATCGCACACGCCAAGCGGGTATGGTGCCGGCCTTCAGTCTAGTTGAGCTTCCAGATAGTAATGCTCAAGAGATTTATGATCGAATCTGCGCTGCCGAGAGGATGGTTGCTTCGCCAGACCTCACGGAAAACGGTTATCTGAAAGGAACAGCTGAGGTACCAGATGAACTATTCATAGCAAACGGTAGCGGTGCACTGTTATCTGCCGAACATGCCACCACGCAGCAAGCCATAAAGAGTGCAACGAATCTTCGTTTTGAAAAAGGGCCTGACTGGGGTGTTGGTGGTTTAGGTGTTGTATTACAAGAAGATCTAGGGACTGGTCTGGTGGTTGCTCGGGGCATGCAGACTGGTAATGCCAATGGCGACGATCCACACCCACTCAAAGACCAGCTGGGTAGCATGATCCGCGACGGAGACTATAATAGTTTTACGTCACTACACGGAATGAGACGAGGGAACTTTGATAGACCGCACGAAGAACGTGCTTATGATGTATTTGTTGGTATTGGGGAGCCAAACTTCTTCAAGGAAGCGGCTGCCGAAATTATTAGACTAATAGGTAGTGAATATGGCTTGAAAGTAGGTATTAACCAGGGCTTTACTGTCATGGGACCATCCGCAGATTTTAGGCCAAAGTTAAAACCAGATGGTTCTGGTTATGCACGTGATAAATTCGCAGCATCGAGACCAAGCAATACTCGTAGCTATGCAGAGCGTGAGTTTGAGGCCAAGGGGAGGCCAGCTTGGGCACTTCAGCTGGAGCTTTCCTCGTTGCTACGACTCGGCCCGATTGATGCAAATCCGCGGATCGAAGATCCGAAGCGTGCAATTATGGGCGTTTACACTGGATATTTGCTGGTTTCGCGCTATTTAGAAACCGTTAGCGAGAGGTTGTAACCGCAGGTTAAACCTGTATAATCCGGCTAAGAGCGACATAAGGCGCTTTTTATTTTCTCACCATGAAAAAACTACCAATCACATATAACCAAGACTTACCGTTAGCGGTTGTTTCTGACAATCCGCTTACCTTCTTGCAACTAGGAAGTCTTTTTAATAACTTTACGATTGTTACGACAAACTCTAGGTTGTGGCATGATCAAGGTTTGACGCAAGCAAAATTCAATATCTTAAACCTCAAAGGTTCGGGTACTCCAGCTTCAATAGTGCGATCTAAAAAGCTAAATGAATATGCCAAGCAAAATCCAAAATCATTGTTTTTAGTATACTCACCGATTGATCCACCATATAAGATTAACCCTTTATCTCTACTCATGAATTCACCAACCTTGACTCACGCTTATGAGAATAAGCGTTATTTTAGGGAAGAGTTTGCCGATAGCATCCGGATGCCCGAGTACGAAATTCGCTACCTAGCTAAACTCGATAAAGCGGTGGCATACCGTGAGCTACAAGAGACGTATGGTGTTTTTGTGCTTCAGGACGAAGAGTCGTCTGGTTCAAAGGGTACCTTTATAGTTCGTAACTATGACGATTATGCAGCAGCAATAACGACACTAAAGCAAAACGCTAAAGGTCGATCTGTCGTAGTTTCAAAATATATAGAAGGAATCAATGCGAGCGTCCAGGTTTGCATTACGAAGTATGGAATTTTTAGTGGCGGTATTCAGTACCAACTAATGGCAGAAAAGGAATTATGTAATCCTAAACTCGATGGTGCTACTACTTGGTGCGGAGGTGAAGTTGGCGCTAATGCTTCGGTAATTTTGCAGCACCAGGCGCATGAAATAGCAACTATAGTCGGTAATGAGTTATCTAGCCATGGCTATAAAGGTATCTTCGGGATAGATATTTTAGTTACTCCAGATAACGAAGTCTATGCTATAGAAATTAACGCCAGGCTAACTGGATATAGCCATATTTTAAGCGATCTACAAATGCAAAACGGCAAGATACCTTTTATGTTGCTCCATATCCTAGAACTTGGGAATTTAAATTATGAAGTTACTGATCTTAACTCTCTTCCAGGCTTTGCGAGCTACAAGCGTCCAGTAAGCTATTTAGTTATAAATAACCCAAAAGATGATGATTTTAAGCTTACTAAACAGGTTCGTGGTGGAATCTATAGTCTAAAAGGAAATAAGATTGAATTTGTGCGAGAGGGTAGCTCACTATCGCAATTGAAAGGCGACGATATGTTTTTCCTATTTTGTAATAAGGAAAAAGGTGAGTTAATTGGCAGAGGCAAACGAATCGCAAATATCATGAAGGCGGGGCCAGTATTCACATCAAAGAATACTCTTCTGCATAAGCACGAAAATCTTATCCGAGCTATTAAGAGTCACTTTGCTTTACCACAATAAGGCCTCATAATTTAAGACATAATGGTCTTAAAATCTGCCGACAGAAAAACAGTGACTTCAAAATCAGCGCCTAGACTTGTTTTAGCTTTTGTGATGGTTCTAGCTGGGTTGGGGTTGGTAGTTTTTGGCTTGCGCGGTGTACTTGAGGAAGAGGTTTTTGTTAGGACTCCGAATATGTTGATTCGAGCAAAAGTTGCTGATGACGAAGCTGAACGAACCTTAGGCCTATCTGGCAGAGATGGGTTAGACGGCAATAGAGCAATGCTATTCATTTTTGACAAACCAGACATTCATAGTATTTGGATGAAAGACATGAAATTTGCGATTGATATCGTATGGCTCGACGAAGATAAAAAGGTGGTAAGTATAGATGCTGGCGTAAAGCCAGATACGTACCCAAAGAAGTTTAAGCCAGATACACCGTCAAAATATGTAGTAGAGTTTGCCGAAGGCAGAGCCTCAGAACTAGGGATTAAAGTTGATCAAATACTTTCCTGGTAGGTGTATTATTAACGCATGAATGCTTATGTTTTAATTGCTATAGTCGGTGGTGTTATCGGTGTATTGCCAATTATTTGGCGCGCTAAGGGTGCTCACGTGTTCTTGCTACTTTGCGCCGGTAGTTTATTAAGTGCTTCCGTAAGTGGTTCGTTAACTAACGAGATTAGAAGTGCAGCCTCAACAGAAAATATCCCAGTACAAAATATCGTGCAAGGTGTTTTGTTACTTATGCCAGCGGTTTTAGCGCTGTTGCTAAGCAGGGGATCGGTCAAGAAGAAAAAAGCGCCTTTTCATGTCGTACCCTCGTTAGCGGCAGGAGTATTGGCGTATTTGTGGTTTATCCGGGTCTTGCCGTTTGATCAGTTTTCGGTACTAGAAAACGCTGAAGTTACACA
>JBBTYV010000100.1:0-1774 GCA_038061635.1 Patescibacteria group bacterium | reverse complement strand
ATTATTTTTGTGACGGTGCTAAATAGCGTCCTAGTTTACGCTGGCTACAATATTTATAAGAACTACACTTATGATGATCAGGTGGTGTCTACGCAGTTGCCAGAGCCAAAGGTAGGAGAATCGACCGCACATCTTGCTGCAGAACAGGCCACGCAGCAACAAGAGTCTGCAGTAACTACCCCTGCTACCCAAAATTCTACTACGGCTACCGGGCAACTAACGTTGGGTAATGCGGTAGAGCTCTTCCAAGATAAACTTGGCGTTAAATTGATCGTTATTAGAAGTGAAAGCGATTTGCAAAATTATGGATTAGCCTATGGTGACGCAATTAGTGCCAGTGCTAGTGACGATGCAACGGTTCTGGCAATCATCTCCCTCCTGTACAGCGAATGGGGCAAATACCCGAGTGGGTTTCTAAGTAAAGTCGGTCTAAAAAAGGTTGCAATCGTCGGAAAGATTATGAACGGTAGCTATGAAGTTGCGGCTATGCCAAGAGCAGAAGATCAGGATGTTGTTTATTACAGTAGCTTGTTTGGGGCCGACACCTACATGAAACGTGTTGCACATCACGAGCTAGATCACCTTATCGAATATAACGCTCATGGGACCTATTACTACAATGATGCATCATATAAAGCCTGCAATTCCCCTACTTTTCAATATTCTAGTTCCGGCATTGATGCATATACCGGTGAAGGGATAAACTCCTATAGTCTTCATCCATATGAAGGTCTAATTGATGGCTACTCGACATATGGCATCGAAGAAGACAAGGCCCAAATATATACTGAGCTTTTTGCAAATATTGGTTTTCTGAATGGCTTGACAGATACGGATTCGTACCTGGCCTGCAAAAAGAACGTCTACCTTGCCTTTCTACAATCTTTTAACCCTTCTATTACAGAGGAGTATCTAAAGCAACTCCCAGCAGTTCCTGTCTTACTGTACTAAATGTCTTCGAAGCCAGCGGTATTTCAAAACTTTCGGTGTTGCTACTAAGAACATTTAAACAACGCTTACGCTTGCAAATGATTTTTAGTTTTGACAGTATGTCTTCACAAATAGGAGCAATATGGGACAAGAAGGAGAAAAAACTGAACTTGAGGCACTCAGAGTGCAAATTGACGATTTGGCCATAAACCATAGCGCTGGGTTTTTTGAGCAGGCCAGAGAAGAGCTCTCCGGAGAAGAACCAACTCGTGGTAGTTATAGCCGAATACTTAATAGGGCACGCGAGTTAGCTTGTATCGCTGTGGGAGAATGGGACGCAGCAGTGAACGAACAAGCTGAGCTTGAAGAGCTTAGTATTGAGTTGAACGCTTTGGCGATGAGTACAGAGGCCGGTTACATTGCTCAAGTTAGTGCAGAGCTGGAAGCAACGGGGATTACGAATATTGGTGATGGTGAAATGCTAAGCATGGCAAGATCGTTAGTTCATGATGCGCTAGGCGAGTGGGCTAAAGCTGTAGAAGCACAAGCTAATCCTCAGGACAACTCGACATTACCAAGTAGTTTTCGAGCGGTTCACGCTGTAGGCAATGTAACAAGCACCACGCTTAGTGAGGCGTATAACCCAACTCCAGAAACTGGTAGGCGCGAAGCTTTTGATGATGAGCTTCAAAGAATAGACGACGCCACCCGTGATGGGTTAGCAGACTTGCCGCACATTCGATTAGATTAGTATAGAAATTGATAAGGTTTTTTGAATGCGGGGCGCTAGAAAAAGCCGCCCCAACACCCAAGATTTTCCAGGTATCCGTCATCCCGACTGCTT
>JBBTYV010000099.1:0-1068 GCA_038061635.1 Patescibacteria group bacterium | reverse complement strand
ATGCTGGTGGGTTTTCTGGGCGAAAGTCTCGATATAAAAACGGCTTTTTGGCCTCTTTGCAGTCAGTTCGGAACTTTTCGACTTGGCTTTCTGTGTACGGGTCGGCATAGGCTCGCCCTGATTCAATCAGTTTTTTGGCCCACATCTTATAAATCTCTAGGCGTTCGCTTTGCCGAACCGTCTCTTCGTCCCGATACAGCCCAAGCCAATCCAGGGATTTCATTATATGCTCGGCAGAGCCAGGAACTTCGCGGGCTTTGTCGGTGTCTTCGAGGCGCAATAGGAACTGTCCATTACTCTGACGGGCTAAAAGCCAGGCAAAAAGCGCCGTGCGGATGCCACCGACGTGCAGAAAGCCGGTGGGGCTCGGTGCAAACCTAGTTCGAACTGTTTTTTCAGCCATGTTAGTTCAATTATAACAGAGATGATAAGATACGATTATGTCGAAAATATTGAAACGGATCGAGTTCGGGAATCCGACCTTGCGCGCCAAGGCTCGCCGACTATCTAAAGATGAGATATTATCTGAAGAAATTCAACAGTTGATAGAAAACATTCGATATACGGTTGAGAAAAAGAAATATGGTGTTGGCATGGCTGCCCCTCAGGTTGGCGCATCTGTGGCGGTGTCCGTAATTGCTATAAAACCGACCCCTACTCGACCTGATGTGAAACCTTTTGATAGCGTAATTATTAATCCTGAAGTAATCGAAGTATTCGGCAAGCCTCAGCCTATGTGGGAGGCTTGCTTAAGTTTTGGTACCCCCTCTAGCTATCCATATGCTCAAGCAGTACGACATGACAAAATTCGAGTCAGGTATTTAGACGAACAGGCCAAGGAGCAGGAAGAGATAATCGAAGGGTTCGTAGCACAAGTTTTCCAGCATGAAACAGACCACCTAGACGGTATCTTATTCGTTGATAAAGTTAAGGACACGAAGTCCTATATCACCTTGAGTGAATACAAAAAACTAAGAAAAAACAAGCCCGCGTAACTTACAACGAGGAGGCGATGGAGGCGATTTGAGTGCTGGAGAGGCCGGATTCGCCCTTTAGAGAAAACTGAAT
>JBBTYV010000098.1:0-1465 GCA_038061635.1 Patescibacteria group bacterium | reverse complement strand
ACCAAAAACAAAACAAAATGACAAATCTAACCTGTAGTGGGTGCAAAAATAACTTCTTAGCAAGAGCAGGGGCTAAAACTTGCTCGGCTCGATGCCGCAAGAGGTTGCAGCGTGCCCATGCGGTGCTCACTCTCCCAGAAGATGGTTTTATTAGCGCGACCACTGTTCAAACCAGGAATACCTATCCACGTAGTAAAACTAAAATACAATCTAAGGCTACTGCTAATGCTACGGACAGGTTGACGAAACATCGATGGATGTATGTTTTTGCTTCAATAGCTCTACTTCTCCTGGGTGGTTACTATGTAAGTGCTGCGTTCAATAATGGTGAGTCACTGGATCGAAAGCAGTCCGCATCCGTGAGTGGCCTAAAAGTAGAACTAAATGACGCATTAGGCTCTCTTGAACTTAAAGTAGCTGCCATCGAGGATTCCTTAGGAATAGTATCAGTTACACCGTCGGTAGATGGTGGTTCGACTTCCGGTAGTTCGGCTGGAGCTTCCGGTGCATCCGGGGCTGCGGGTGTCGCTGGTCCTGCGGGAGCAGATGGGGCTGCCGGTGCCACCGGTCCTCAAGGCATCGCCGGATCTAACGACTGTATCAGTGGCATCTGTGTTTCCCGCCAAACCACAACTCCAGGTACTCAAGAGGTTGGTAGTATCAATATCGACGGCACAGTCATCGCCGCTCTCTTTTCTGGTAGCGGAGCTAGCTTAACTGTTCTCAATGCTTCCAACATCTCATCCGGTACGGTTGCCGACGCAAGGCTGTCTGCACTCGTTACTCTCCAAGGCAATACCTTTAACGGTGTCTCACAGCTCGTTCAGCTTACTGCTGGCGGTGTTCTCCCGGTATTGTCAGGAACTAACCTTACCAACCTGACTGGTGCAAACGTAACAGGCAACATCTCCGGTAACGCCGGCACAGCTACAGCTTTGGCCGCTAACCCAACCGACTGTGGCGCTAACACCTACGCAGTAACTATTGCCGCAAACGGAAACTTGGCTTGCGCTTCCATAACCGACGCTTCACTAACCGCAAATGTTACTCTCCAAGGCAACACGTTCAATGGTGCTAGCCAGCTAGTTCAGCTAACCGCAGGGGGTATCTTGCCGGTACTGAACGGTTCTAATCTGACAAACCTTACTGGTGCCAATGTTACCGGAAACATATCTGGTAATGCTGGTACTGCAACCGCCTTAGCCGCAGACCCATCTGACTGCGGTGCGAACACCTACGCAACAACCATTGCTTCCAGCGGTAATTTAACATGCGCGGCAATTACTGATGGTTCGCTTTCGGCAAACGTAACCATTCAGGGCAACAGCTTCAACGGTCTCTCCCAACTAGTTCAAACCACAGCCGGAGGCATACTCCCAGTCCTGGATGGTTCCAACCTAACTACACTTAATGCTACTAACGTATCTTCTGGCACTATTGCCGATGGCCGTCTAAGTGGTACATA
>JBBTYV010000097.1:0-1276 GCA_038061635.1 Patescibacteria group bacterium | reverse complement strand
AAGGCAAGCCCGAAGGTATGGCTGGCAACAATGGCCGACCCAGACGGTAACTTCTTGCAACTTTCAACTCCTTGGGAATAATACCGGACCGCATCAAGTATTAGTGTTGTCTCCTGAGACACTATTGACAGGTGTTGGTTCTAGTCGTAGAATATCGAAACAGTCAACAGGGGTGGATTTTTTGCACTCTTGACCTCAAGTGATCTAAAGAAAGTGTGGTTGCTGTTAATGTCGAATGCTCAATTCTCCGAAACTTTGCTGGATAGTAAAGTAGATCCGGACTCGCAGCCCGGACGCTATGCGAACATGACTGACACGCTTTTGCGGAATGTAGCCCGATTTGACACCTTCGCCACCGACGAGAACGACGAATTTCAAATTACAAGGGAAGACGGAAGAAAACAAGGAATCTTTAAAGTTTGGGCTTTACCTGTTATCCCTCAGCTTGAGATTACTGATCGAGACGTAGACTCGGCAATCGTCGAGTGGACGGAAAGTCTTACGGATCGCCCATTAGCTTTATACGAAAGTATGGAAGAGTGGCGGTCTTTCTCGGCAGTAACAGATAGACGACTCCAGTCTATCTTTGCGAATAGGGAACTGCCTGCTGATCCTCAGGATGCAATAGTAGAATTAGTTTTGCGACAAAGTATCGCCTTTGCCTTTACATCGCCTTTTTATCATCTAGAAGCATTAGTTGCTGATTCGAGAGATAAAAAAGCAGATAACCCAATTGATTTTTCAGAGACAGAATCTGGACGCGGCAAACTTGATGTAGTGGCAATGCTTTTGCCTGCCGCACTCAAAGATAAGTTACATGCTAGTCGCTCAGACTGGAATGGTTGTAGTTGGGCTGATATTGATCAATCTCTCGAGAGAATGAGATCAGATTTTTTGTCTGGTGAGAAAACTCTTGAATCAGCACAATACGTGTTATTGAGTAAAGTTGGTCATCTGGCAGGTATTGATCCAAGAGTAGTGTTATTTGCCGCTAATGCTTTGGAGTTTATACCTTCCGATGTCGGTGGTAAGAGTGACGATATCCCTCAAGATGATGCATTAGAGACCCTTCTTCAGGTGCTTGACGATACTCCAGATAACTTAACAACACTAGGCGTTGCAAAAGAAACTAACGCGCTAATAAGATTTCTAAACTGGTGTCCGGTAATTTTATCGGAAAGAAACTTTCAATGTCAGCAGTGGTCATACGATGCAGCCTGTGCGACAGCCGGATCGTTAGTTAGTTGGATAAATGGGAATACTGAAAGTGTGTTTG
>JBBTYV010000096.1:1985-8551 GCA_038061635.1 Patescibacteria group bacterium | reverse complement strand
ATCGATAATCTGACTTTGGTTTTCTACGATATCGACAACGCCGTGACCGCCGACCCTGCTGCTGCCCGATCTGTAAAAGTCGGTATCGTGATGTCAAGGCGAGCTTTTGGTAAGACAATCACCCTAAACAATACTATTCAGACTACCTTGAGGAACTATTAGTATGAAAATAAATAACCGACAATCCGACCAAAAAGGTTTCATTATGCCAGTACTGATGTTTACGATCGTGTTTATTATTACCCTGATCGCAATTACTGGTTCGTATTCTCTGACTACTTACAACCTCTCAACGAGAGAGGGCTACAGAACAAACACCCAGCTGGCCGCAGACGCTGGTCTCGACGCTAGTTTACTGCAATTCAACGCTGATCCTGGATGGACCGGCACTGTAGGCGAGACTGTCGTCTTAGATACCGGCACTGTAAAAACAACCTACCAGACAACCGTTCAGGACGGCGCTACAGACGACAAGAAAGTTATAGCCGTAACCGCCAGAACATACTCACCATCTAGCTCTACAACGCCGAAGATAACAAAAAAATACAACCTGGATATCCAAGCCGTAACGTCCGGCACTGGTCCAAGCTCAGTCGTAACAGGCGTCGGCGGTCTAGTATTAAACAATAACTCCAAGATTACTGGTGGTGATGTTGTGGTGAATGGCACTATTACAGTCAACAACAACTCTCAGATCGGTCTTTCTTCAACACCTTTAGCGAATGCCGTAAATGTTCGGGTAGCTCATACTAATTGTCCGAGCCCAGCCGATAGTACCTATCCACGCGCTTGCGCCAGTGGAGAAAACGGCCAACCCATTACCATTGGCACAACCGGCAAGATCTATGCAGACGTCCGAGCTACTAACCAAACAACCAGTACTAACATGTCTAATCCTGGACTCGTCCCAAATCAGACCGTAGCACCAATTTCTCTACCTAATTACGACCGTGACGGGCAGAAAGCTGCTGTCGCAACTACGATAACTGGGTCAAGCGCAGGTTGTAGCGGTGGCACGAGAAGCTGGGCGGCTAATACAAAAATAACTGGCAACGCTACTATTCAGAATAACTGCACAGTAACAATCAATGGCAATGTCTGGATAACCGGAAAGTTAGACATTAACAACAATGCCACTATCCGTATTGCTGACTCGCTCGGCGCTACGGCACCGACGGTTATGATTGATGGCGTGGGCACTAGTGGTAGCGACATAATGAAGATCGGGAACAATGGCACTGTTGCACCTAACGCATCCGGGACAGGAGCAATGTTTATCACATATTGGAGTGGCTCTACTGGTTGTTCACCAGATTGCACAGACGTCACTGGCACCGCACTTAACACCAGTAAAAATATCCGTACTCTTGAGTTAAGTAATAACGGGAGTGCGTCTAAATCCATCCTCTACGCCAGGTGGTCAAAAGTTCGAATATCGAACAACGGCGCTATCGGCGCCGTGGCGGGCCAAACCATCGAGCTTGGTAACAACGCTGTTATTAACTTCACTGCTTCCGTCCCAGGCAGCGATAACCTGGTACAAACCTGGGTGAAGCGCGGCTATATGCGAGTCTTTGACTGAACTATAAAATTTTAGCCTGGCCCTTCGGTTGCCTGCCAAGATGTTTGTATGACTTATGAGTTGCTAGACGCCCCCGTGGGCTGCGTTCTAATAGACCGATCTGCATTAGGTAAGGTTCATAGAAATCCTCGATCGATACCTTTTCTTCTGACGTAATTGCCGCTAAAGTATCAAGCCCTACCGGACCACCATTATAGTTATCGATGATAGTGCTCAGTATCATGCGGTCGGCCGGGTCAAGACCAAGTTCGTCAATCTCTAGAAGCTCCAGGGCGGCCTTATTAATTTGTTGGTCAATTACACCCTTACCGTGGACTTCAGCGTAATCACGAACTCTTTTTAAAAGTCGGTTGGCGATACGTGGAGTTAGTCTTGCGCGCTTAGCAAGTTCTTTCGTAGCTTTAGGGTCGATCTTAATTCCTAAGATTCCGGCCGACCTTTCAATGATGCTTTCAATCTCGTCTTGGGCGTAAAACTCTAGCCTATGTAACATCCCAAAACGGTCCCGCAAAGGAGCGGCAAGATTACCCGTCCTGGTGGTGGCGCCGATGATGGTAAATTTTGGTAAGTCCAGTCTTAGGCTCTTAGCGCTCGGCCCCTTGCCTAATATAATATCCAACTTAAAATCTTCCATGGCACTATAAAGTACTTCTTCGACATTTCGGTTTAGCCTATGAATTTCGTCAATAAAAAGAATATCTCCGTCATTTAGATTTGTGAGTAAGCTTGCAAGGTCGCCAGATCTTTCGATCGCCGGCCCGGAGGTGACTCGTATGTTTGACCCCATTTCATTTGATATAACGGTAGCCATTGTGGTTTTACCAAGACCAGGCGGACCGTACAAAAGCACATGGTCAATCGGCTCACCACGTTTTTTAGCAGCATCGATTGCTAGTTTTAAGTTTCTCTTTAGGCGATTCTGACCGATGTAGTTTGCAAAGTCATGCGGACGAAGGCTAACCTCGAGGTCTTTTTCCTCGGGCTCGTCGGTGTTAGCCGTGGTAACAATTCTCTCAATTGCCATATCTTAAGACTTCCCTTTAAGAGCTTGTTTTACTCTTTCATCTAGAGGTAATTTGCTGTCCACTCCGGCCAATGAATCTGTAGCATCCTGCAATGTGTAGCCCAGAGCCATAAGTGCCTGAGTAGCCTCGTCCTTATTATTCTTTGTAGCCATTAGTAGGCTTGAAATATCAGCACTTCCGGCAAACCCAACCTTGTCTTTAAGGTCTACTATCACCCTCTCCGCTACCTTCCTACCAACGCCACTCGCAGTCTGTATGAGTTTTGTATCCCCGTTAGAAATCCCCGCACGAACCTCGACTATATCCCCTACCGACATGATATTTATGGCCATTTTCGGTCCGACGCCACTGACGCTGAGTAAAAGCTCAAAAAACATTTTCTCTTCTAAGGATAGGAAACCAAACAACTCATCACTGTTTTCACGGATATGTTCGTGAATATACAGCTTGACGCTATCGTCAGTCTGAAGATCCTCCAGACATCCTGGGGTCATGAGCACTCCGTACCCAATACCGGATACTTCAATTATTACCTGGTCGATTAATTTTTCGGCGACAACACCGCTTAGAGTTGCAATCATTACCCATATTATATAGCTTCGCGCCATGAAAGACTTACTCTTTTCATTGATTTGTCTTTCTTGGACCCCCGATATAATTCTCCCTGGTCGGTCGAATTAACGCATAGTCATGCTGTGACAGATAGCTGCTGCTAGTGCATCAGCACAGTCGTCTGGCTTTGGGGCGACTTTGAGGTTTAAGATAACTCGCACCATTTCTTGAATTTGTTTTTTATCTGCCCGGCCGTAGCCCGTTAGAGCCTGTTTTATTTGGAGTGGGGTATATTCATGAATAGTCAGCCCAGCCTGCGTACCAGTTAGCAGTACAACCCCCCTAGCCTGCGACACGGTCATTGCAGTAGTCACATTTTGTGCAAAAAAAAGTTTCTCTACGGCCATCGCAGTCGGTTTAGTAGCTTTAATAACCGACGATAACTCCTCAAAAATTGTTTTAAGGCGCTCGGCATCAGAATCTGTCGATGGGGTCTTGATTACACCTCCATCAACTAAGGTTAATTTTCCTTTTTCTACTTCAATAATCCCAAAGCCCAAGATACCAGTCCCTGGGTCAATGCCAATAATTCTCATGCTAAGTTGGTGTAAGTATTCACTACGTCGTCCAAATCTTCGAGCGCTTCCATGACCCGCATGACTTTCCCGCCGGTTACTTCGTCAACTTCAACACTAGAGTTCGGTTCATAGGTCAGCTCTGCCTCGACGACTTCGAGCCCGGCGCTCTTCAGATTGTCGCGAACTTTTGCTAGTTTGCTTGGTTCGGTGTAGACAATAATCTCACCCTCTTCTTCAACTGCGTCATCAGCTCCAGCGTCTAAGATTGTCAGTAGTGCATCTTCTCCCGTTGCCTTGACTCTAATCACGCCCTTTCTAGTAAATTGGAAAGCGACGGCGCCTTTCTCAGCGATATTGCCACCGTGCTTTGAAAAAGCATTTCGGACCTCTGGATATGTGCGGTTGATGTTATCGGTAGCGCATTCAATTATTATGGCTACGCCTCCCGGCCCGTAACCTTCATACATAACTTCATGTAGCTGGGCAGCACCCTTATCTTTGACTCGATCAATCGCCCGCTGAATATTAGACAGTGGCATATTAGCAGCCTTGGCCTTTTCAATTGCCATGGCTAGAGTCGAGTTTAGGCTCGGATCGGTACCGCTCCTCGCAGCTATCGCTAGGAGGTTACCAAGTTTAGTAAAAACTGCACCGCGCTTTGCGTCAGTGGCACCTTTGGCGCGCTTGATTGTCGACCATTTGCTGTGTCCAGACATTCTAATCTACACCTGCTTATATCTGTTATTCTAACACGAACGATTTTGGTTTTCGACGTTTATAGAGAACCCAGAGTCCACCGCACAAGAGAACATAAGTCCCGGCTAGCACCCAGTTGTTAACATTAAAGCTCAGTCTTGCACCCGGCATACGCGATACTAAATTAGCGATGTCGAGCATGTAAGTTAGCAAAAACCTGGCAGGCAAAGCAAACCAGCCTGATAACGCAGGCAATAACCAGCCAGCAAGTCCGGCGATGAAGCTCAGTAGCATTGCTAACGGCACGAGGGGTGTAACTAATACGTTGGCTAGGATTCCTACAACCGAGACTCGACCAAATACTGCAGCGATTATCGGTAGTGTCATTAGCCCCGCCGAAGTACTTTCAGCAATTAGTAGTGCGAATATCGACTTCTCGCGCTTTTTTGGAACCATTAGAGGCGCCATGATAATTACCCCAAAGAAGGCCGCGAACGACAAATACCAACCAACACTCCGCCATAGTTGAAAGGGATCAATCAAGACCGACAGCGCAGCCGAAAGCGACAATAAAACTAACGGATGAATCTTCCGACCATAAAACCAACTTAGCTGAAGCAAGGCTACCACAATACTAGCCCTTAAAATTGATGGACTCATCCCAGTGATTAGTACGAACGTTGTTACTAGTAGGCCACTGGCCGTTAAAATCTGATACCGGGACTGTTTCTTGAGTAAACGTTTCGAGAACCGCACGAGAATTGTTAGGTTATACCCCGAAACGGCAATAATATGCGTCAGCCCGGCATCGCGGATAATGTCCTGCCACCTACTCGTCAAAGAAGACCTTTGACCAATTAAAATCCCGGACGCAAACGACGCGGTTGGTTCTGGCAAGCCATTTCTAAGTCCAGCTGTGAATTTCTGCCTGGCGGTGTCTAGGAAAGTTACGACCGTACCAACTGTTTCGACCTGCGCAAATCCGATCGAGCCCGCCACATTACCGAGCGTCGGGTATAGCCTGCCTGTCACTCGCACGACTTCACCTCGGGTAGCTGATGGCAAAACAAAAGTGTTAACTCTAATTGGTGCGTTAACGTCAACTCTCTTGGGTGACAAAACTTCAAAGGCATCAGCCGTGAATGTTACTCTCCGTTTACTGTCAAAATAACCATCGTCAGTAATAACGGCGTCAACAGTAACCTTTTGGCCTAAAAACTGACGCAGTGAGTCTTCTCGTTCAAGAGCCAAGCCACCCCGGATTACACCGAAAATAAAGCAACCATAGATAATGACTACTAGCGCAACGAAACGCCTGGCTTTAAGAGTCGGCGCGAAGAACATTACAGGAATAATCCACATCCAACCAGCACCGCCATGCAATGCATAAAGCGAACCGCCCAAGAAACTTAAGCTTGCAAAGATTAGTAACGTAGTTCTTCGAAATCGATGGTTGAAGATAATACTTAACATGTTAAGTATTATCTATTGTTGGAAAGATTTTGTTAAGAAGTCCACGCTCCTGCTAATGATATCCTCCGACTGCTCATAAGACCATGCGCTGTGCTGATAGCCGTTAAACATTTCCACTATGTGTTGTGAACGCGCGCTATTAGAGATTGCCTCGTGATTCTCTCTTGATACAAATTCGTCATCAGAACATTGGACTATATACATAGGCGAGTTAATACTTTGTAATTTGTCGCCTACTTTAGCATCATAAGCTTCTTGCCAGTATTTTGACCGTACTCGTTGACCTCCTTCTTCGATAACACCACTTTCTGGTGGCGCGAATTGCCCAACGTTTGGGTCTGGAACCCAAGCCACAGTTGCTAGCACCCTAGCCAAGACCGAATTTACACAAATAACCGTGGAAGCTCCCATGCTCTGCCCGAATAATGCTACTTCAAACCCTTGATTAAGATATGACTGGGCTATTTCCGTGGTGGTTTGTACCCAGTCATTAAAACTCGAATCTAGAAAGTCGCCGTCCGAATTTCCGCTACAGTATTGGTCAAATCGTAAACTGGATATGCCATTCTCTACCAACATACGCGACGCTTGAACAAAGAAACGGCTTGGTCCTATTGAGGTTCCACGATATCCGTGACAAAAAATAACAATTTTCTTACT
>JBBTYV010000096.1:0-1975 GCA_038061635.1 Patescibacteria group bacterium | reverse complement strand
TTACTTTTTGCATCATGAAAAAAAGTAGCTATATTGTGTCCGTTAAGTAACTGTGTCTGCGCAAGTTCCATACGTTTACTATAGCAAACGAACATTATAGAAACACCCACGGCGAGGTACTTTTATTGGAGGATCATAGTAGACTCTACTACAACCAAAATACGTCCTTCAGTTCTAAAATGCTAATATAGTTAAGTTATGAAAAAGAAACAAAGAATAGTCATTATTGTGACCGCAGTTGTTTTGGTTATAGGTCTCGGTGTTGCTTATTTTTTGAGAAACAGTCCCGAGGATAAGTGTACGAGTAAAGATAGAGAGATTAATAACTGTGTTCCTGCCGGTAAATGTGGTCCAACTGAAGCAATAGACGCGGTTATAGATTGTGACGTAAAAAATTACGACAAGAAATATAATCCGTATCTTTAAGGTGCTCATATTTGTGGAGGGACCGATGGGACTTGGGCACGCCAGCGCGCCCCCAGAACTTTCAAGCATGCAACAAGTTGCTGCTGAAAGATTCTCTTGCAGATTGCCACAGGCAATCTTTACCCATGACACCCTCTTAGGCGTGTCATAATTTCAAGTCCCCCAAAATACACTCCTAACAAAAACCCGCCATGAAGGGCGGGACTTTGTTTGGAGGGACCGATGGGACTTGAACCCATGACACCCTGCTTAAAAGGCAGGTGCTCTAACCAGCTGAGCTACGGTCCCATGTCAGAATTTGGTGAAAATACGGGGTAGGAACAGAGGTGATTATCTTATTTTTAACAACAAAAGTCAATTTGGTTGTTACTACTTTCTCTTTTTCTTGAAGTCTAGGTCGTCAGGTTTTGGTTTATCGACAAAAATTAAAGCCAGACAACTCAAAATTCCGGCTATTAAGGCCGTGTCGCGAATCCGCATTAGTTGCTGTGTAACTTCAGCATTTTCTAGTACTGAAAACTGATCAAACGGCAAGACCCGAATAAACCAGAGGTAGGCTAAGATGCCAGCTGCTAGTGACGGCAATAGATGAAAGGGAGCTTTCTTTTTCTTAACCGATCCTTTGCTTAGAAGTATCGCCAGGACTGCCGGGAGAAGCAAAAGGACTCCTTGGACTATATTTTGAACAGGTATGTTTTCGGTTGCTGCGGCACTTCGAATTTCATTGGTTAGCGAACCACTAACAGAAGCACTAAGCAAGTTCCCCGCACAAAGTAATAAGAAAACGTACGCCCCTTTAGCCCGCCATACAATCGGTAGAATTCCGATAACACCGCCGATTATTGCGATCAAAACGTAAGCATTCATACACTAAATAATACACTTTCTACCAAGAAAGTGTTTGACCAACTTTTATTCCGAGATTTATAGCCGTGCCGCTATGTAGTTCTATGATATATTTTGTAGGTTTTTCTGGTGCATATACCGCTGGGAAATTATCTGGGCTAACTTCTTCTTTAATCATCACCACTTTTCTATTTGAATCAAGAAAAACAACATCTATGGGGAACTTCATATCCATCATCCAAATACCGTGCTCATCTGGTTTCTCAAAAATGAATAGCATCCCTTTATCGACATCTAGAATATCTCTATGAGATAATCCTCTGAACCGCTCGTCTTCATCGTCGGCAACTTAGGCTTTAATCAACATTTTCGGAGTCCGAATATAGACCCTGTCTTCTAAGACTCCTCGTAACCCAAAACCAATTAACCCTAGACCTATCAGTACCATTCCAAACGCTAACGCTAATCTAGGCGCTGATTTTGTAGTTACTGTTTTTCTGTCGGTAGATTTTAAGACCACTATGGCCTAAATTATGAAGCCTTATTGTGGTAAAGCAAAGTGACTCTTAATAGCTCGGATAAGATTTTCGTGTTTGTGTAGAAGAGTATTCTTTGATGTGAATACTGGCCCCGCCTTCATAATATTTGCGATTCGTTTGCCACTGCCAATTAACTCGCCCTTTTCTTTATTACAGAACAGAAA
>JBBTYV010000095.1:0-4753 GCA_038061635.1 Patescibacteria group bacterium | reverse complement strand
GGTATGTATTGAAATCTCTGATTGAAAAACCGGCTACAGGGCTTGCAAATCCTCTTGTCAGACTAGGTCTTGAGAATCTTTAATAGTTTCTGATTCGAGTGCAAGCCACACGGACGGCCTCGCTCCAGGTCGGGAAGGCGTGTATTGTCTCAACAATATCTCGGGCTTTGAGGCCCTTGTGAATAGCAAGCGTTAGTTCGTGAATCATTTCGCCAGCTCTCGGTGAAACTATGCTGGCGCCTAGTAGCACGCCGGTGTGCGAGGTAATCACCTTTACGAAGCCAGTTGATTCGTTGCTAGTGTTGGAACGTCCGATAATCGATATTTCGGCTGTTCCAACCTGAAGCTTGACACCTCTATCTCGAAGTTCTTGTTCGCTTGGTCCAACCGATGCAACCTCCGGGTTGATAAATGTGCAGCGCGGAACAGCGTGATAGTTAGCCGACACTTTCTTATTTTGATACATGTTGTGAGCGGCTATCCGGCTTTGGTAAGCCGCCATGTGTGTGAACATAAAAGGTCCGACAACGTCACCAGCAGCATAAATATGTTTTACGCTAGTCCGCATGTGCAGGTCCACCTTAAGCCCGCGACGGTCGTATTTAACACCAGCATTATCTAGCCCAAGGTCAAGATTTGGAGCTTTACCGGCAGCTAGTAGGATTTCTTCCACCACAACACTGTGTCGTCGACCGTCTGTTTCCATCGTTACGGTTTTACTACCCTTGCCGCCACTAACGCTAATAATCTTTGAGTTGACGTGTACACCTATTCCACGTTCCTCAAACAAAGCACCAACTAGATCGCCAACCTCGGCGTCTTCTCTGGCGAGTAGACGCTTGTCGAAGTCAGCGATATGTACCTTAGAGTCAAAAGACCAAAAAAGTTGAGCGAATTCGCAACCAATTGCGCCGCCACCAATTATAAAAATTGATTCGGGTGGTGACTTTAGGGTGATCGCTTCACGGTATGTTATAAAGCCAGTTTCTTTAAGTCCTTCGATCGGAGGCACAACATTGCGTGTGCCGGTGGCGATTAGAAAGTTCCGAGCGGTATAGCGCTTATCACTAAGAGAAATTTGCCAAGCGCTCAAGAAGTGAGAATGTCCGTGTAAGACTGTGATTCCATCACTTTTATAGGCTTCTCGACCGTCTTCGACGCCGGTATTAAAGACAGCTGTTTGTCTCCAGGCGTTGACTGC
Organism: Patescibacteria group bacterium; assembly: GCA_038061635.1. Classification (GTDB taxonomy): domain Bacteria; phylum Patescibacteriota; class Saccharimonadia; order Saccharimonadales; family JAGQMS01; genus JBBQBM01. The sequence goes on along the minus strand of JBBTYV010000095.1, from coordinate 3,552 downwards.
AGAATAGTTAAAAGTAACAGACGTTGCTTTAATTCCAAACCGCCCAGCGTTTTTGGCAGACTGGTAAGCCTCGGCAGCTTGCAATAAAGCTTTAGTCGGCACACAGCCATAATTAGGGCATTCGCCGCCAATCGTATCGGCCTCGATAATCGCCACCTTCTTACCACGCCCTGCGGCAATGTGCGCCGCCACACCTCCACCGGCACCACTGCCAATGATGATCAGGTCAAAGTCAAAATGCGTTGGTCGTTTCGATTTTGTTTTATACATTTGCCACCTGCTTACTCCTACCAGATTATCCGGTGATGCATATAGGCATAGGCAGCATCTGGGTTATAGGCGTATAAATGCTTGGCGGCTACTCGGCGAATGTCGTTGCTGAGAACCTCGCTCTTCTTTTCAATCCAGGCTTCAACATCGGTTGATACCTTTTCGGCTACAACTTCAGCAGTACCAACTGGCTCACGCATTGCCAGGCAGGCGGCAAAAATACTAGCATAGAGTTTTTTGTCGTCGAAGGGTTCGGTATGACCCGCCCTTTTTACAATATGTTTCATTGCAAACTCCACACCGCGACACCTAAATCGGCGGCAAAGCCACCGTTTTGGCTGTCGCTTTTGATACATAACTGCGTCACCGACTCCGCTACTCTCTCGCAGTGTTTCCCACACAGCTCGTTCCGTTGCTCGCCGCTTCCTTGTTCTGTTATCAAATGTGAAGTTTGCATGGTGCTATCCGAAGTTTACCGTGCCATTGGCGATTAAGATTAATATCCAGCCTAATGAAACAAGCAAAAGCCCCATGAACAAACGCATCGTGCCTTTGCTGTCTTCCTTCCACTTAGCGACAGCACTTAGTTTTGCTCCACCAGCTACCATGAACAGGATTATTATCAGTGGCAATACAAAGATGAAGTTATAAAGTACCATCATCATCAGCGCCGTAAAATCGAAGTTAATGCGTAGGATTGTAATAATTGCTAAGTACGGGGCGCCGGTGCAAGGGAGCTCCACGGCAGCTACGAAAGCACCCAGAAACATCACGCCCATCAGGCTAGTCTTAGACGTTGAATAATCATGAATCTTGTTTGCAAAGCGGGTAGGGATTTGCAGGCTCATCCCTTTGCCGTACCAGAAGTAATCTTTTATCTCGAGGATTCCACCCAAAACCACCAGCGAACCCACTGCTAGTGACAGATACTCAGCGATAACAATCGGGATAGCGGTGAAGAAATAAACCAGACCAAGACCAGCAATCAGATAGGTCGCAAAAATAGCGAAGATATAAGCCAGGCCAGTCACGACAAGTCGTTTGGTGCTTTTCCCGCTACCTAAAATTACCGAAACCATCAGTATTAATACGCCAATAGCGCATGGGTTGATTGAATCGATTGCTGCCGAGCCGATCACTAGACCTAGAGTTGGCAAATCCATTATTCGTTATCCTCCCTGGTCACTTCTTCAATATCGCATTCTTTGAGCGCATTGCCAGTTACCCCAAAGTCAGGACAACGGTTTTTGTCGCGAACTCCATACTGCTTACAAAGTTTGTCGGTCGCAGACTTCTCGGCGTCAAATTCCATAATGATGCAATCACCAGGTGGCACCAAACTTTCGTCGCGGATAATATAACTACTAGGTGTCGTCAGCTTAGTCTGACTGTAGCTTCGATCGTCCTTATTAAACTGATAAACAAAAACCTGCGGGGAAGCTTCTTCATCTCCGCACATCTCGCCCTTAGTCCCTACGAAGGACTTCTTCCCAAGTGCATCAGTGGTTATAAAACCATCGATACTTGTATGGCCGTCAGAAACAGGCGTGTCGCCGTCAGTTTCGTCTTCATGTACCTCGTCGCTCAGCGGGAAGCTCATCATTTCGCTAGATATCGATCCACCTACGACATTCATAAAATGCCCTAAGGTCGCATCGGTCGCTTTTGTTACAACTACACCTTCGAGATGAATTCGCTGGTCGTTATGTTCGTGCAAGGTCGGGTTACCTATCTTGTTCGACAAAAATCCCGACGGGTTCCGCAGTTCAAGTTGGACACCACAGGCCCAAGCTTCAAAATCAGCGTGCCAGTGTACCGGTCCACCAGATTCGGACTTAGTATTTAGATAAATCGTGCTCCCAAATAATGTGCCGGTCGAGGCGAGAATCACGAAAGCAATTAATAAGAATAAGGGCATTCGCAAATGAGGTTGTTTGTTTTTTGTCAGGCCGGCAATGAAAACTAACAGTAGCAATGCGACCGACGACACCAAAACAACTCGAATGCCGAGGTTTCTAATGTCTGTTTCTAAGTTGCTTGCGCTTGCAAATAATAAGTACCCGCCCATTGTTGCTTTGTAGCTCCTAGTTCCTAGATGGTACTATACCATAAGCATAAGCGAATATTAACGGGCGAAAAAGAGGTATTTTAGCGGTGGGTGAGTGGTCTAAGGAATCGATAGAAAATGTAGAGGAAAAACTTGGCGTAACGCCAGCAACTGGTCTGAGTATTGCCGAGGCCTCTGCGCGACTCAAAAAATATGGCAACAATCATCTGCAGGCTCAAAAGAAAATAAACCCCTTTGCCCTATTCTTTTCGCAGTTTAGGGACGTTCTAACTATAGTTCTCATAATTTCGGCAAGTGTCTCGCTGGCTCTTAGTTTCATCGAGGACGGTGGTAGTATCCGCGAATCGTTGCTTATATTTGCAATTGTTATAGCGATCGCTATCATCGGGTTTTTCAATGAGTACAGGGCCGAAAAGACTGTTCAGGCGCTTGGAAAATTGGTAGGTCAAAATGCTGAAGTCCGTCGCGGCGGGCAATCAATGAGTGTTAGCGCCGACCAGCTAGTGCCTGGAGACATAGTTATATTGTCGGAAGGTCAGAAAATCCCCGCCGACCTTCGACTATTTAAAGTTAGGAATTTGCTAGTCAACGAGGCTAGTCTGACGGGCGAATCGCTACCTGTCGAAAAGAACACCCTGACGATAAACAATAATGCTCCACTGGGTGACCAAAAAAACATGGCCTTTGCTGGCACATTTGTGTCGGCCGGTACTGCCGAAGGAATTGTTGTGGAAACCGCTCAAACAACCGAACTTGGCAAGATAGCAACGCTCGTTAACACTATTGAAGTCGACGAAACGCCAATGCAACGCAAACTCAATGATCTTGGTAAAAAGCTCGGTCTATTTATCTTACTAATCTGTGCCGTTGTCTTCGTAATCGTCTTTTTCTTAGTTAGCGAAGCAGTCGATCGGTCGCTACTCCAACGTCTAATCTTTGCTTTTACGGCGGCAGTTGCCCTGGCTGTCGCCGCCATTCCTGAAGGCCTGGCGTTTGTGGTCCGGATTAGTCTGGCACTTGGCGCCAGGCGTATGGCTGGTAAGCATGCGCTGGTTCGCCGGCTCTCGGCAGTTGAAGCTCTTGGTAGCACCGACATAATCTGTGCCGACAAAACCGGTACTTTAACTAGGGGCGAAATGACCGTTCGTGAAATTTACACCACTGCTAGTCACTACGATGTCTCAGGGCGCGGCTATCAACTAGAGGGCGAGGTT
>JBBTYV010000094.1:0-3615 GCA_038061635.1 Patescibacteria group bacterium | reverse complement strand
AAAGCAAGCACGACCTCGGTCCATACCAGCAGGCGATGGCGGACTTTCGTTTCGACAAGGCTCTTGAAGTAGTGTGGGAGCAAGTTCGGGGACTTAACCAGTTTATTGACGAAGAAAAACCCTGGGTGCTAGCAAAAAGCGATGACAAAGATCATTTGCGTGAAATCCTCGCTACCTGCGTTAGTAATCTCTTGGAAATCGCCGAACTTCTGACGCCGCTTATGCCTGATACAGCCGCAAAGATCCAAGCTGTCTTTAAAGACGGAATTGTCCGACCATTTGAGGGTACTCTTTTCCCTCGTCTCGAATCCCACACCAACAAAACTTAATATACCGGCAAAGCCGGCTATTTCAAGTTTTGTTTCTTGGCTATTTTCAGCCCAAGAAGTCCAGTACTCGCGTCGTCGTATTAGTAAATACGCCTAGCTCAGTGCTTCCTTCTAGTGCCGAAACTAGCTCAAGTGTGGAATCCGATAGATGTTAAGATATGAAGATGCAACTAGTTGATACACACTGCCACATTCATGACGAGGAATATAAATATGATATCTCGGCAATTTTAAGAAACGCGGAGGAAAACGGAGTCACGTCGCTAATTTGTATTGGAACCAGTGCGACGGATAGCGCTAGAGCCGTTGAATTCGTAAAGGATAAACCGCAGTGTTTTGCCAGTGTTGGGTTGCACCCTCACGACGCGAAGCTCGGCGAGGACGACTTTGAGGTCTTGGCGACATTAGTCAGTAATCCAAAAGTAGTTGCCATTGGGGAGTTTGGGCTAGATTATCACTACGAAAATAGCCTGAAAGACGATCAAAAAACAGCCCTGCGCTACCAGTTAGAACTTGCGGCGAGTTCTGGCAAGCCATGTATTTTCCATATCAGAGAGGCTTTTGATGATTTCTGGCCGATATTCGATGAATTCACGGGAATACGCGGAGTTGTTCATAGCTTTTCATCTGACATATCAGATCTCGAAGAATGCCTAAAACGCGCGCTTTACATTAGTCTGAATGGGATTATGACGTTCACTAAAGACGAAAAACAACTCGAAGCGGCTAAGGCTGTACCGCTTGAAAAACTGCTTCTAGAAACCGATTCTCCCTTCTTGACCCCAGTGCCTAAACGTGGTACTGTAAATGAACCATCTAACGTGAGGTTGGTGGCGGAGTTCCTGTCGCGGCTGAGGGGAGAGTCGGAAACGACGCTCGCAGAAGCGACGACAGGAAACGCACGCACGTTATTTGGCTTCTAAATAAGGGAGACCAATGCCTACATCTATAACTGGTGGCCAGATTAACTTAAACACCTCAAGTTCTGAGGCTGGTTTTAACGCACCCCAGAACCTAAGTCTTTATCATCACTTAGACGAACTAATAATCACGGCACTCATAGAACTAGAGCCCCATGTTCGTGATGTTCGGGGACCGGTCAGTGCGCCAGTATCAACGGTAGTAGACATATCAGTTGATCCAGAAAATGTCACCGTAATGCCATTGAACGAAGCCGAAGCTTTAGTAAATGCCTATGAAGCTCAAAATAAAGTGACAGAGGTCTAGAATGATAAAGAGATTCCTAACTGCTGTACAAAAGCAAAAAGCTGAACGCCAAACTAATAATGAATATAGAGACCTTCTGCGTGCTGCAGCAACAATCGGTGGTCGTTTATTTGGTGATATACCTACTGGACATCGCCGGGAATTTTTCTGCCTTGATAAAAACACCTGGATCTGGCATGAAGAGTGGATTGACTCGCTAGGTAACCGACAGGTCCAAACCATGCGCTATGACGTTCGGCCTGACACGATTCTTAAAACCCAAGACGGTTCAAGCTATCAGGCGCTAAGTGCGACTGAAACCGAGAACTTGATAACAGCTGCTCGAAATTATCGTACTGCAATCCGCACTCAACTCACTGGTCACGCAATTTAGGCTTTATAATTAGAGCTCATGAAAAAGTCGGTATATCTGGACTACGCGGCTGCTACGCCTGTTGATTCGAGAGTACTTACGGCAATGCAGCCGTACTTTTCGAAACAATTTTTCAATCCGTCGGCCTTATATTTAGCTAGTCGGGATGTCAGAAAAACTTTAAGCAATGCGCGTAATTTGGTAGCAGGAGAGTTGGCTGTCAGGCCACCAGAAGTCATCTTTACAGCCGGTGGGACAGAAGCTAACAATCTAGCCATCCGCGGGATAATGGAGCAGTTCCCGGGGAAGAAACTCTTAATTAGTGCAATTGAGCATGAATCGCTACGCGAACCAGCAAGACTTTATGATGCAATTGAAGTTAAAGTCGATGATCGCGGATTTTTAAACATCGAAGACTTCAGTAAAAAGCTGGACGACAACACGGTTCTGATTAGTATTATTTATGCCAGCAACGAAGTCGGCACGATTCAAGACCTGAAAAGGATTTTCGAGATTATTAACACAGCGAGAATTGACCGCAAAAAACGAAATATAAAAACTCCACTCTATTTTCATACCGACGCGACTCAGGCAGTTTCTTTTCTAAATATCTCACCAAAGGCTCTTGGTGTTGATTTAATGACCCTAAACGGTGGGAAAATTTATGGACCAAAGCAGTCTGGCGCTCTCTTTGTGCGAAACGGACTAGGTTTAGAGCCGATAATCTATGGTGGTGGGCAAGAAAAAAACCTACGTTCCGGGACAGAAAACGTTCCAAGCATAGTGGGGTTCTCAGTAGCTTTAAAGATCGCTCGTGAACTTGTAAAAGTAGAGAGTCAAAAACTAACAAAGCTTCGTAACGAACTTCGCGCGGAACTTGAAAAGTTGCCAAGCGAAATCATCTTTCATGGGCATCCAACTAAACGCCTACCAAATAACTTGTCTTTTGCTGTTGTCGGCTTCGACAACGAACGTTTGATGATGGAGCTCGATGAACTAGGGTTTATGGTTGCTACCGGATCGGCTTGTAGTGCTGCAAGTATCGAAGCTTCACATGTTCTAACCGCCATGGGTATTAGCTCGGATATAGCTCGATCAACTCTGCGCGTAACGCTTGGTCGAGAAACCGTTCCCGCGGACATCAAAGCTTTCGTAAAAGCCCTAGCTAGCTGCCTGAAAAGAAACTAGCAAAATAACCACAGCCAGAATAACTATAACCACAAACAGGATGAGGTATATATTCACTTTGCGCTTCGTAAGCTTCGGCGTTACTTGAAGTGACGTCGGAACGATCGAAACAATAGGTTGTTCGGTGTTTATTACTGGGCTAATATTGTTCTCTTGATCCATAAGATTTGTTATTTTCTATCATACAAACAAAGTGCTTAAGACGCTAATACTACGAGACACACTATTTTTGCACGGTACAATACATGTATGACGGTTTATAGATATGACAGAACCCTAAAAGTTGGCCGCAAAAAAACCTCACATACGCTCCTTGCGACGATAATTATCGTTCTGGCAATCGGTCTGGCCGCCTACTTTCTTCTTAATAGAAATAACGACTCTGGAGTAGTCGAAGGACGGGAGGTTCAGGTGTCAAACGATCCGTTCTTAGTGTTTACGAGCGAGTACTTCAAGTTCACAGCTAGTAAAAGCTGGTCAGAAGCCGCGGAGCTTGGGAACAATACTGACACTTTCGTG
>JBBTYV010000093.1:0-5152 GCA_038061635.1 Patescibacteria group bacterium | reverse complement strand
GAGGGGCTATTACCCACACGGTTAAAACCAACTGATTGAACTATTAAAACAAATTTGCTATAATACAGGCATATCGTTCCGGCCAAGCAGGTCGGAATTTTTCATTGAAAGATAAAGCAACAAAGGAATAAAAATGGATTTTGATCTAAAACAATTAGCAATTGCGATGCGAACCATCGCCGAAGAAAAAAACTTACCTGAAGACACTATTCGGGAAGTTATTGAGCAGGCTTTAGCCGCCGCCTGGCGCCGTGACCACGGTGACCGCGAGCAAGAAGTTCGCGCTACTATGAATATGAATAACGGTGAAGTACACGTTTTCACCAGTCGTGAAGTAGTTGAGACTCCAGGTAATGAAATCTTGGAAGTTTCTTTAGAAGAAGCTAAGAAAACCAAAAAGGATGTCGTTATCGGCGATATCATTGAAAATGAAGAAAAGGTTGAAAGCTTTGGTCGCGTGGCCGCCCAAACTGCTAAACAAGTCATTTTGCAACGTTTGCGTGAAGCTGAGCGCGAAATCGTCAGCGCCGAATTCGAAGATAAAGTTGGTACCGTCATAAACGGTATTGTTACGCGCGTTGAAGGACGTTTAGTACGACTTGATCTCGGGAAAGCTCAAGGCATTATGCCGATGAGCGAACAGATTCAAGGTGAACGCTATTATCCAAGCCAACGAATTAAAGTGTTTTTGAAGGAGATCGAACGTGGTTTCCGTGGTCCACAGCTAATCGTAAGCCGTGGTTGCCCAGAACTCATAAAATTCTTGTTTCAGAATGAAGTCCCAGAGATGGAGAGTGGTGCAGTAGAGATTAAAGAGATTGCCCGCGAACCAGGTGTTCGAACTAAGATTGCTGTTGCTGCTAACGCACCAGGTGTTGACCCAGTAGGTACATTTGTTGGTGGTCACGGAACACGCGTCCAGGCTGTTACAGGTGAAATAGGCGAACAGGAGAAAATCGACATTGTTGTCTGGGCGGCTGAAATCACAGAGTTTATTTCAAATGCTCTAAGTCCTACAAAGCCAACCCGCGTTCAAGTCGACGAAGCTACAAAAAAAGCGGTCGTTACTGTTCCGGTTGATCAACTCAGCATTGCTATTGGGAAGGCTGGTCAAAATGTCCGCCTGGCTAGCAAACTTACTGGTTACGAAATTGACATTGTCCCAGAAGCCGATGTCGCTCAAGTTCAAGAAGTTCCAAAGAGCAAACCAAAGCGCAAGGAAGATCTCGAAGGTGGTCTACTTGACGCTATCGCCGAACACGGTACCAAAGAGTAAGTATGAAGTATTTAGCACTCTTGACTGCTGAGTGCCAGTTGTACTAAACTGGTTTATGAAATGGGTAAACAATAAATGCCAGATGCTAATGATTTTCAGGACTATCTCAATCACTTAACAGATAATGCTTTGGCAAGTCTGAAGCACGCCGATATCATCGCCCGTGAGGCTGGCTCAGCCTATGTTGGTACCGAACATTTACTACTTGGAGTTCTGGCTCAGTCTTCGAGTGTCGGAGCCAAGATGTTAAGTACCAGAGGCATAAATCTAGAACGAGCTCGACTAACTCTAGACCTAACCCCGAAAGTCTTAAATATCTCGCTTGGTGCTAAGGGCCTTAGCGAAACCGCCAAGCTGACATTAAAAATGAGTTGGGATATTGCCCAGGACTTTTCGCAGGATATTTGTGGTACTGAGCACATTCTGTTTAGTCTGATTAACCAAAAGAACGCCCGTGCTACAGAGCTACTTAAGAGCATGAGTGTTGATGTCGACAAGCTCAGTTTGGATCTTGAACAGTTTCTACATCAGCAAGCTAACGAAGTTAATTCTCGTGCAGAGGGAGCTAATATTCGAACCAAGCGTGGTAAAGCCGGACGTTCGGCAGTTGATTATTATGGTACTGATCTAACAGAATTAGCTAAAAAAGGTAGCCTTGATCCAGTCGTTGGGCGCGAAGAACAAATCACTCGCGTTATAACTATCCTTAACCGTCGAACAAAAAACAATCCAGTTTTAATTGGCGAACCTGGTGTTGGCAAGACAGCCATTGTTGAAGGACTTGCTCAGCGTATCGCCAGCGAGAATGTGCCCGACAGTCTACTCGACAAACGGGTAATTACTCTCGACCTAGCCGGAATGATAGCCGGAACGAAATATCGAGGCGAATTTGAAGATCGACTCAAAAAAGTAATCTCCGAAATCAGCGAAGATAAAAAGACAATTTTATTTATCGATGAGCTTCATCTGATTGTCGGTGCTGGTGCTGCTGAGGGCGCAATCGATGCTGGCAATATGTTAAAACCAGCTCTCGCTCGTAGCAAAATACAGTTAATCGGGGCCACAACAACCTCTGAATACACTAAGTACATCGAAAAAGACGCTGCACTAGAGCGTCGTTTACAGCCAGTTACTGTTCCAGAGACCACGCCTCGTGAAACATTATTGATAGTCAAGGGTCTGCGGAAGCATTATGAAGCCCACCATAGCGTTAAGCTTTCGGACGAAGTCCTAAGCGACGCTGTTTATCTTTCCGGTCGTTATGTAGCTGACCGTTTTATGCCTGACAAGGCTATTGATCTGATCGATGAGGCCAGTGCTATGGTTCGGACAGAGAAAAGTAAGTCGAATCCTGAAGAGAGAGCGCTAATGAAAGATATCAAATTAATCACACTACAAAAGGAAGAAGCAGCTGAGGCAGAGGATTATGAAAAAGCAGCAAAATATCAGCAAAAGATTAGCCAACTTCAAAAAAAGCTTGAAGTTTATAGAGACAAAAGCCCGCGCAAAGAGTTGGAACTGACAAGCGATGATTTAGCCAAAGTTATAGCCATGCAATCCGGTATCCCAGTTTCAAAAATTATGAAGAGTGAGGCAAAACAACTCCTAACCCTAGAGAAACACCTATCGCAGTATGTTATCGGTCAGTCCGAAGCAGTAACGGCCGTGTCTCGAGCTGTACGCCGTAACCGCGTGGGACTGGCGAACGAAAATCGACCGATTGGTTCATTTGTATTTCTCGGACCAACGGGTGTTGGTAAAACCGAGTTAGCTAGAGTGTTGGCTCGGGAGTTCTTCGGGAGCGACAAGGCCTTAGTCAAAATCGATATGAGCGAATTTAGTGAGCGCCACACCGTTGCTAGATTAGTTGGCGCGCCGGCTGGTTATGTTGGCTACGAAGAAAGCGGTGAGTTAACTGAGCGTATACGTCGTCAACCATATAGTTTAGTGTTGTTCGATGAGATCGAAAAGGCACACCCTGATGTCTTTCATACTTTACTGCAGATTTTAGAGGATGGCACGTTGACCGATGCCAAAGGCCGCAAGATTGATTTTAGTAACACGATTGTGATTATGACCAGTAATCTTGGCGCAGATAAACTCCAAAAAGAGGTCAGCTTAGGGTTTAGTGCCGCCAGTCCAAAAGATAAAACCGCGCTCGATGACCTACATCAAAAGAATACAGATGAAGTTACGGAGGAGCTTAAACGTTTTATGCGTCCGGAACTTCTTAATCGCATCGATAAAATTGTTGTTTTTCACGCGCTAAGCCGTGATGACATTAAGAAAATTGTAGATATTCAACTAACCGAGCTAAAGGATAGAATGCGGAAGCAAAAACTTGGTCTTACTACAACTGCTAAAGCTAAGAACTGGCTACTCGATAACGGTTATGACCCAAAGAACGGGGTACGACCACTTCGACGGTTAATTCAAGACACAATCGAAGATAGGGTTGCCGAAGGTATGCTAGACGAAACGTTTGATCCTGGCTCCGTTATCGCCGTTGATGTCGAAAAAGATGAACTAGTATATAAGCGCCTCGCCGAATAAAAGGTATAATACCCCTTAGATATGGGGAAAGTTAAAAAATTTGCAGCTATTAGTCTTAGCATACTAACGCTAACTGGCTCTGGAATTGCGGTTGCAAAAAGACGTGATATCACAGACTGGTTTATTCTTCGAAGCTATGAACCTACAGCTGAGATAGTTCAAATATCCGAACGAACGACGATGACCGACAAAGGTCGGAATCTATTTTATGTTTACGACCCACAGCTACTAGATAAAGATGGATTTAATACTCAATGTACGATTGAAGAACAGTCGATTGTACTGGGCTGTTACGACGGTAGCGGAATTTATCTTTATGATATCTCTGACGTTAGGCTAGAGGGTGTTGAAGAAGTTACTTCGGCTCATGAAATGCTTCACGCCGCATACGGCCGACTAAGCGCCAAGGAAAAAGAGCGGGTTAACAATCTAACAGCTATTGCAGTCCAAAATAGTACAAACACTCGAATTCTAAACCTAATCGAATCGTATCGTTTGCGAGAGCCTAGTAGTGTTGAAAACGAAATACATTCGATTGTCGGAACAGAAATACGTGAGATACCGGTTGAGCTCGAAGAGTACTATTCGAGGTATTTCTTAAACCGTTTAAGAGTTGTCGAATACTCGGAACAGTACGAAGCAGTGTTTGTTAGTCTAAAAACTGAAGTCGATAAAATCGACGCTGATTTGCTGCTAAGAAAATCGGAAATTGACAGCCTGGAAACAAGTCTAAAAATCCAGGCCGGAGAATTGCAGGCCTGGGAAACTAGACTCAATGCCTATAAATCCAATAATCAGATCGCAGAATATAACTCCGAAGTGGATGATTTTAACAAAAGTGTTGTAGCGTATAACGCTAAACTTCAAAAAACCCGCAATCTAATCACAGAATATAACCAAAAAGTCGTTGAGCGCAACAACCTGGCATTACAACAGAATCAGCTAATTAAGAGCCTTGATAGTAAGGCTACGGACTTATAATGGCACGCAAATCAAAAGTCCTATATGTGTGTAGTAACTGTGGTGCTAGCCACACTACTTGGGCGGGCAAATGCTCGCAGTGCGGTGAGTGGAATACCCTACAAGAGCAAATTGCTATATCAAGCAGTTCTATTAAAGAAAGTGGCAAGAAGCTAGAGACAGTGAGCCTGAGCGCACTCCAGGCCGCTAAGCCAGCGAGTCGACTAAATACTGGTATGGCGGAAGTTGATAACGTCCTGGGCGGCGGAGTTGTCCCGGGGAGTGTGATTTTGCTTGCTGGCCAGCCAGGAATTGGCAAGAGTACGCTGGTTTTGCAACTGGCGAACACAATTAGTCGAGAGA
>JBBTYV010000092.1:0-1535 GCA_038061635.1 Patescibacteria group bacterium | reverse complement strand
GATTTCTCGTGTACGGGAATAGTGAGAAGCGAAAAACAAACGCATGAACCGACTGACAGCCTTCTTCAAAGCCCGTGATCTGTTTGCACACAAGCGCATCTTGGCGTTCTGGCTCGTCGCGCTGATCGCGCTCGCGCTTCCGTGGTTGTGGTTCGCGCTCAGCGATCGGGAGCCGGCGCTGGCTGGGGCAGGCAACCCCGCTGCAGTCGAACGCCACGAATCGCGGCTACCAGAACAGGCGCCGTGACGCTGCGCCAGCGCCATCTCACTGCCGCTGTGGATGCAGATCAATACCGACATCGACAACTTCGTGTTGGAACAGATCAGTAAGGGATACAGGGACAACGCGAAATGATTTTATACAGAAGTTACGAAACGCGAGCCCTGTTCTGAGCGCGTATCTGGCCTAATATTATCCGTCGGCTCGCGCCGCCGGTGTTTTTTCTTAATACGCGGGCACGAATCAGGCTGTACCTATATGCGAGGTCACGATCGGTGTTACGACCGAAGCGCAGAGAACCTAATACTGAGTTCTTGTGGCGCATGTTCGGAATCCGATCTTCATCAGAGACTTTGGGAAATGGTCTGGCTTTTCCTTGACAGCTGATACCTCTGATAGGTATAAGACCCCTATAATATATCACGTGAGCGTGCCAGCTATGCCGGCCTCAGGTCTTGGCGCAGGTTTTACCACCAAGCAACTACTAAGAGTCACTGGAATTTCGGAGGCGACGTTAAGGCGATGGTTGAAAGACGGCCAACCTGTTCCAGAACTTTCAAATTGCAAGCGGGATTGGCGCGGGTGGCGTATCTGGGGCCAGCGCCACGTAGATGCAATCGTTCGATATCAGGAACAAAAGCAACGACAACACGAAAGCCAAAATGGGCCTCAGCGTCGATCGTCCGGTTCTGCCGCAGGCCAAAAGAGTCAGAGGAACCGACGGTCCTGAATGAGCACGTCAGTAACTCAGGTATTCAAGCTAAATCGTGCGTTATTCACGCGGTGGAGTACAGAGACCAATGACCAGAGTCACATCTAGAACAACCACCAGTTCCGTTATTGCGCTCGAAAAGTTTATCCAAGCCACGCGCGACTCCGGCTATAAGGGAGCTGCAAGCGCAATTTCCGAACTTGTCGACAATTCTATTCAAGCTGGTGCGACGGAGATCTCGATATCTGTAAGTGCTGATTCAGGCGACGAGTATAAAGAGATTACAGTTTCGGTGCTCGACAATGGCAGTGGAATGGATCCTTTTACTCTGAGGCAGGCGCTGCGTTTTGGTGGCAGTACCCGATTCGACGATCGTAGGGGTCTTGGCCGGTATGGGATGGGTCTACCAAATGCCTCTCTCAGTCATGCAAGACGTGTTACGGTCTATACATGGCAGACGTCAGGGGAAAATGGCCGGAATGGGCGTTCCCGTGTACATGGTAAGCGCATCTTGCCTTATCGGGTGTATATGTCTTACCTGGATATTGATGAGATAGTGCGGGGCGACTTAGCCGAGGTTCCGCGTCCAACCATCGTTGAGAA
>JBBTYV010000091.1:0-5624 GCA_038061635.1 Patescibacteria group bacterium | reverse complement strand
GAGTACTTCTTCCTCTGTTTGCTCCTTGCGCGCAGCAGTCTTGTCGGTCGGGTCACCGATTAGCCCAGTAAAATCGCCGAGTAATAAGATCACCCTGTTGCCGAGTTGTTGCAAGCGTCGAAGTTTTAAAAGCTGACTAGCATGACCTATATGCAAATCTGGAGCTGTTGGGTCTATCCCCATATATGCAGTTAATCGCCTTCCAGAAAGTAGTTCGGCCGTTAGGTCCTGGGGGGTTGGGTATATCTGATCGATACCTCTAGTGACCAGTTCTTCTACCATAGCCTCTCGCTCTGCCACCGTGTAGCCCATGTCTATTACTTCTGCTGGTGCTGCTGCCATAATACCTCCTAACTACTAGTAAGTTTATCCCATGTTCTAACTAATGAAGCAACAACATGACTTATATCTCCACTGTCTGTGTATGGATGGGTTGGTACAATACGAAAGACTTTTCGCATCTCACGCTCACCTTCACGATTAGCTAAAGAGAAGCTACTTGTGGTTGTATAGATTCCCTGGTCTCTTTCTACTTCTGCGACGGTTTGTTCTACAAACGGTTCAAGTGCCTTTGGGTAACAATCACTATCAGCCACCGGGACAAGACATAGCGAATTTAGTTCTGGTACATACAGTGGACGCAACACGCCTGATGCACTTATTTCTTGATGGAGTTGATGGGTCAAATCCAGAGTGTGGTCTAACAATTTACCTAAACCGGTAGCCCCTAAACAAGTTATGACTGCGTGAACAGCCGCTGCGGTATGTCCTCCCATCGAACCTTCAATACGCTTATCTCCAAGATGAGTATCTGTCTCTGCCTTAAAGGCATGCGCTTCTTTTCTGGCATCATCACCCTTAAATAGGTACTCTGTACCATCTGTATTCAGCTTAGCTATCATATTGTGAAGGGAGGCGTCCCTAAAGAGCACCGCTCCAGCAGCATAAGGTACCCACATATACTTATGTGGGTCACAAGTAATTGAATCGGCAAGAGACAATGCCCCAAACTTACTACCTACTCTTGAAAGCCGAAAGGGGCCACCGTAAGCCGCATCAATGTGGAAATATATTTCATTACTTCGTGCGATGTCAGCTACCCTATCTAAATCTTCAATTAAGCCTGTTTCTGTTTCGCCGGCGATACCGACAATTGCCATAATACGCCGACCCTTTTCCTTCTCTTCCTGTACCTGCTTTGCAAGCGCATCGGTATCCATTACCAAGCTATTGCCCAAAAACGGTATGTTTACAACTTCTATAATTCCATTTGGAGCCAATATACCTGCGGCTTTTTTAATAGAGTAGTGGGCCATTTCGTTCGCTAGTATCGAAACCTTGGACATGCCATCCCAACCCTGCTCAGTTAGAGCTTCACGAGCTACAAATAAAGCTGCAAGGTTAGCAGATGTGCCGCCGTTAACCAAAGACCCGCTACCTGTTTCGACGTCCCAACCAGCAATATGTAGAATCATCCAGTCAACAGATTCTCTTTCGTATCTTGATTCGACGGGCGATACGTCACCAATAATCGTATTGTTATTCCTTAAAAGACTCGCCCAGTGCCCCAACGTGGCAGGTATGTTATCTGTAGGGTGAAGCTGGGCCATAGATTTATGGTCAAATCGTCTAGCACCCCTCATATCCGCAGTGAGACTATTAAGATAAGCTTCTAATTCCGGATTAGAACCGGGTACCAAAGACGAAAAAACACCCTTTCCGGGTGTTTCTGTTCCGAGTAGCTCTTCAGCTAAATAATATGCCCCATGAGGTAATACTCCCGCATCTCCTGTTCTAGGATTTACAAAGAAGGTGTCCCTAATCTGTTCGAACGATCTATTATCGCTGCTCACGATACTCCCAGCTATTATTCACTGATAGTCTATTTTATGGTATAACAAATAAAATAGTTTGCAACAATAATTATCACAACAATTGCGATTAGTGAATTAAAGCTAGTAATGCGTCCCAAGTACGCGATGATTTTACATAAGCGCCACCCTCCCTTTTGCCCGGGTCACTAGTTCTTTTCGCTCTCCGCGCGCCACGACCAACTCACGTAGCGCCTCAAATGTCTGATCTAAATTAATGCACGGGTCTGTTAGGCTCATACCTGATGTGGCGCCCTCTGGATCACTACCAGCAACTAAGTAACTTTCCATCATTATCCCAGTTGGCAATACATGTCCAGAACGCATAAGAGTAATCAGCGCTTTAACGCACGCTATCTGCGCCTCAACAGTCTTCTTACCTTCACCAAAAGCCATACTGTTACCATGCGAACAGTCTATTATTGTTGGGTACTCAAATTCTTCAAGTCGAATAAACTGCTGCGCAAACTCCTCCGGACTAGATATATTCCCACCTCTGAATATCATTCCGGTGTCATTATTTCCTAAAGAAGTACGCCGAACCATTTTCCCATCTGGCCTGATTCTTCTAAGAATATTGGGTTCACTAGCAGTTATAATCGCGTTGGTTGCAGCCACGACACTACCGTTTGTGCTATTTTTGAAAAACGCCGGAACCTGCAAATCTGAGACAACATGCCTAAGCGTAGTGTCTTCTACATTACGAGCTCCGACCCAGGCAATTGATAGCATGGCTTCGTAAAAATCCGCATCATCCCTTGACAGTAGCTCAATTGCAATCGGCATTTCGCTGTTTACAACCTCTGTTAATAATCTGAAAGCAGCAACCGGATCGGTCTGACTAAGGCCCGCCCAACCAAGTTGAGTTCTAGGCTTTGAAACTGGACAGCGCATCACAATTTTTAGATGTTCGGCAATATTTGGTAGTCTAGAAAATTCACGTAGCTGTCTTGCATAGGCAACAACCGATGAAGTACCGTCAGGCTGTAGGCTGGCATCCATTGAACAAGGTCCAACAATTACAATCAATCTATCATCTACACCATTCAAGATATCCACCAGTTCCGCTCTGGAACGCTTTATCGTAACCTCGGCCTCCTCTGTTATAGGAAAACGATCACTTAATACACCTGGTGTGTCCAGGACTTCGTCTTTGATATCAATTTCATGTCTTATCATATGTTTTCCTCTTAGGTCTAACAAAAAAACCGCCTGTCTTGGCGGTTTGTTCTTGTTCGTTTTTTTAAACTAACTTACAGAGACCGCCTCAAGGTGGTTATAATATGCAAAATAAAATGCAGATTTTCTGTAAGTCATTACTAACATTCTATAGCATAAAAAGGATTTTTCAAACAACCGCCTTCGATTCTAGGCAGCGACCCGGTCTTCTTGATTCGATTCAACTTCGTCAACCTTAGCCAAAATACCCCGAAGTCCATTAACACCGAAAGGTGAATTGAGCCTATGATACATCTCTACTATTCTCGCCGACCCAACTAGACCATTCAGATACTTAATTTCATCCCGAAGTGCTATATCAATAACTCCTCTAATAGCAACTGTGTGTTGATTACCTAGAGCTATGTATCCTCCCTGTTCAGCCAAAGTAACAGTGAGGTCAACTATCCCCGGTACATGTTCGATACCTTCCGCGGTCAACCGACCCTGAAGTAGAGTTCCTTCATCTTCCGATATAGATAGTTCAGGTGTTAAGAGTTTGGTGGTCATTTCTTCTCTCTGTTTTATTGTGCATATTTTACCATAATAGCTACATATTACAATTAATGTTTTGTCTCAGTTCTTAGCACCACTAAGCTAGCGTTATCCTCGGCGCCTTCTGCAAATACTCGACTATATATTTCGTCTACAATTTTTTGAAGATCAGCTACGTCTGCTAGGCTAGCCAGTTGATTTGGTTTGATCGTTTGCTGTTCGTAACGGCACTCATCTATCCCATCACTAAAGGCAAGGATCGTGTCGCCAGCCTTTAGCTTCATATTAGTGAAAATTAAAGTCTCTTCTACTTTCAACCTTTTTCGAAGTCCAAGATGTGAAAACGCCCCCAACCACGTCTGTTTTGTTCCCAATTCATACTTAACTTTTCCCTTCCGGCAAACAAGCAATCGACAATCACCGTATGATAATAGTTTTATATTCCCCTCTGATACTTCTAATACTAAGAAACTGGTCTCAGGCGTAAAATCCTTAGTTTCGTCCATTTTTTGCTGACCAAATTTTTCAAACAGTTTTTTCTGTAAGTGTTCTGTCAATCTGACCGCTTCGTTCTTGTTTTTTGGAAACTTGGCGATACTGTTCCAGAATTTTACTGTTATGTCGGCCGCCCCACCTCCCCAGTGTCCATCAGCAACACAGATACGTATAAACTTACCCTCTTCTACGCAACCAACACGGTCCTCATTTACTTTCTTTACTAAACCCTTAGTTGTACTTAAATGAAGCCCTTTATTTACTATACTTTTTTCTATTTCTACTGTAGAGGAAGTCCCCCTTGGTAGCACAATCCGCGCCATCTCAGTCCGCCACAGTTCTTACAATTCTTATTCCGAGACTTTCAATGATGTTTACGAAATGACAGGTAGATGGGATGTGGCTTGGTATCTGTACAGAGTTGATCCTTCCCTTATTCACAGTGACCCATCTAAAAAGTTTACCTTGAAATTTTTCAAGGTCTATCGCCTCAGGGATAACTAATCTTATACCCCCGGGGACAGCGCTAATGTCAGGCAAAGTGTCCGCATCGTTAATTAATACATTGGTGCTTTCTTCATATTCCTTATCATTCACACTGTCTAGCTTTTGTCTTTCAAGTGATCTCATCTGAAGAATTTTAACTTTGTTATCCTTTGGATCTACTGCAAACTCAATGTCGCTTGAACCAAAAACTTCGTGAGTGATTCCAATGATTTGATGTATAACTGCTAGGTGTTCATTAGTTATGAACATACTTAGCATATTCCCCGCTTCGCCGAGATCAAAAGCGTGCTCCTCGACGCCAAAGTTTGCGTAAGAATTAATAACATCAGGGCTGCTCGCAACATTCATAACTACCTTGTTGTCAGTTACGAAGATTGAACCACCAGGTCCATGAATTTGTTCCTGTACTAGAACCGCCATTAAAGGATTATGCCTGAGGCCCTTATGGTCTCTATAGCTTATTGCTTTATCGGTGAAAAACGAGCCTACAACACACTTTATTGCGTTCTCTAGTTCTGTTTTGTCGTTAGGATTTACGCCAGTAACACTTTCATAAACCCCCGGCGCAGGACCAATAATTTGGACGTCTTCGTCAAAAGAAGACGATCTCATAACTATTTTACCGCCTCCACAGAACTCGTCTTGGACTCTATTCAGCAAATGGGTAGGAACGGATGATACCCCTATAAGCTCAACTATTCTATAACCAATCTCCACTTTGCTTGGAGTGTCCGTCTCCCTGTTCATCGCACTTACTAGATCTGATACGCCATTAATCTCGGCAAGCCAGGTATTGATAGCTTCATTGGTTATAACCTTGCCACCCTGGACATACTCCTTCCCGAATAAATTAGATGCTTCTCTTAGACCAAATGCCTTCCCGCCGACCTGAAAGGTTAGCCCAGAACTCATAACGTCTATAACCGACTCTTCAAAAGCTAATCTTTCCATGTCAGCTAGAACTTGAATATAAAAGTTTGGTCTTGCGGTATCAATCCGCTCAACTAACTCAGGCAAGAACCTACCCTCATTTAATAG
>JBBTYV010000090.1:0-8520 GCA_038061635.1 Patescibacteria group bacterium | reverse complement strand
GCCTGGACTTTTTGGACAACTGCCTCGAGCCCGACAGAGGTCCTTCGTTTTATTCGGTAGACTGCTAAATACGTAGATGGTGGATAATTGAACTTAGCCCGGTCGTCAACCTCTTGATTATAAAATGCTGTCCAATCTTCAGTGGTCGCCCAGGTAATCAATGGGTCTGTAATGTCTGGTGTTTGCAAAAAGATTGTTGTCTCTTGATGACCCCTCATACCCCGACCAATCACCTGATGAAGCAGTTGATAATACCTCTCGTCGCCAAGGTAGTCGCTTGATTGTCTTCGCGCATCAATAACCACAATCGTCTCAAGTAATGGCAGATCTAACCCTTTGGCGACTAGTTGGGTGCCGATAATAATCGAAGTTTTTCCGCTGTGGATAGAGTCCATTTTCTCTAGCACTGTATCTCGAGTGATTGAGTCGGTATCAAGGCGTAAGATCGGGACCTGCGGGAAAAGCTTTCGGCAATCTTCTTCAACGTATTTCGTACCAACAGACATAAGTTTTAGGCGACCATTGTCGATTGGGCAAGTAGAATGCATAGGGTACTTATGGTCACAGTAGTGGCATATAGCCAGGTGGCGGTCCTTGTGATAAACCAAGGTGTGGTCGCAGACTTCACAACGATACTGCCACCCGCAACTTTCGCACTGAATCAGATGAGCCGTACCGCGCTTATTCAGTAACAGCAGAGCCTGCTTGCCGCTTTTTACGCTCCTTCTAATGGCGCTTATCACATCATCGGACAGTGTTTGGTTCTTACTGAACAAGCCGCGATCTTTAGTGTTTATCACCTTAAAACTACTGCCTAGCTGGCTAGCGGTGGCTATTGGGCGTTCTTTTAGGGTGACGATTGGGTATTCTTTATCTAAAGCAATCTTATAGTCTGTGGCATTGGGGGTAGCTGACCCGTAAATGAGGCCCGTACCCAAAGATTTTGTCAGCGTTCCTGCTATATGTAGCGATGAGTAATAAGGCGCTTGCTGCTGTTTATAAGAAGTATCATGGGCTTCGTCGATGATTACCATGCCGATGTTTGGCAAAGGCAAAAAGAGCGCCGAACGCGGCCCAATTACTACCTGCGGGAGCTTTGAGCGGTATAGCCCGTACCAGATGTTGCGCCGAACTGAAGCGGTCTGCAGAGAGTTATAGACGACGATGTTGTCGATGTATTTGCCGACCATTAACTTTAGCTGTTCACCGAGCGCAATCTCGGGTACTAGCAAAATAACAGATTGCCCCTCACTCAGGCACTTTCTGATTAGTTCTACATAGACCAGGGTTTTACCTGAACCGGTATCACCGTGAAGGATGATTGTTTCCTTGGGGTGGTCTTGAACTACTGCTATTGCTTTGGTTTGGTCGGAAGTTAGCCCGGGGAGCTTGGCTTTATTATCTATAGCCCCCGGTAGTTCAGCTACAGGTTTTATCGAGGGTTCGCTCGGTGGCAAGAACAATCTAACTACGGCACCTTTATCGAAGGGGTAGTAGTCGACCGCCCAAAGCAGAGTAGTAATATGAGCAGGCGAAAGTACCTCGTTCAGTACATTTTCTATTGGATTTGTCTTGAATTTTGGTTTTTTTGACTCATTTATCACTACACCAAGTACTTTTTTTGACCGCAATTTAACCACTACGAGCTGACCTCTTTTACACCTCGTAACAGATGAGTATGTGAATATAGCCTGCTTTTTAGCAGACACACTGGCGACGGCGATTTCAAAATAATATGATTTTTGCACTTTACAGACTCCACATCTCTTCCTATACTATACGTTGTTCATATAACAATAGGTGAGATGTTAGATACATTTATTACATCACGAGTGAGGCGTAAGATTGTTGTGGTCTATGCAAAGTACCCTGATTTTAAGACGCACGTCAGGGGTCTTGCTAAGCTTATCAAAGAAGACGCCGGCAACATACAGCGGGAGTTGAAGCGCCTAGAGAAGGTTGGCTTCTTACATTCCGAAAAACAAGCTAATACTAAGGTTTACTTCACAAATAAACAGTTTGCGATTTTAAAGGAGCTTCAGGGGATTGTCGTGAAGTCGCAAAAAGTCACACGTAAGCCTAGCTAATACAGCTCCCGGGTTTATAAGTTAATATTGCAGAAATTAACAGATTAGGATAAGATACAGGTCAATGATACAAGTTACTAAAAAAGACAAAGCTGAGTCGACTGAGAGTTTAATTCGACGTTTTACTCGCAAGGTTCAACAGTCCGGGATGTTGATTACTGCCAAAGAAAACCAGTACTTCGAAAAACCAATCAGTAAACGCGATCGACGCATTAAGGCAATATCGCGCCGCGCTCGTCGGGCTGAAAAAGTTAAGCGACTAAAACTCGGACTGAAATAACCATGAAGGAGCGGCTGAACCAAGACATCAAAGCCGCACTCCTCAGGGGTGATAGTGAGACTGTCGATGCATTGCGGTTTCTTAAGAGTTCTTTTGACAGTACAGAAAAGCAAAAAGGTTCTGAGCTTTCGGATCAAGAAATAGTCGGTGTCTTGCGTAAAGAAGTTAAAAAGCGCGACGAAGCTGCTGAGCTTTTTGAAAAGGGTGGCAATAAAACATCTGCTAATAAGGAGCGTAAAGAAGAGGAACTTATAAAAGCCTACTTACCTGCAGAATTATCAGAATCTGAGGTAGTCGACAAAATCAAAACACTGATTAGCGATAACAAAATTCAACTAGCGCCTAGCTCGATGGGCCAGGTTATGACACTTGCCAAAGAAAGCCTCGGTGACAGTGCCGACCCTTCGGTTATAGCCAGGGTAGCTAGTCAGATACTAAAGAGCGGCCAATGATTTTAGTTGTTGGTCTGGCTGGCTCTGGGAAGAGTACGCAATGTCAGATGCTAGAGACTACTGGTCGATATAAGTGGTTATCTGTAGGGCAATTACTGCGTACAAAAATCGAGGACCCAAAACATAAAGCCATAATCGATAGTGGTGATGTGCTCGGTGACGACACGGTCCTCCCGCTTGTCGAGGAGTACCTGAGAGAACATTCAAAAGAACAAACTCGAGAACTGATACTCGATGGCTTCCCGAGATCGCTTAGTCAAGCGAAGTGGCTGAGCGACCTTAAAAATAAGCACCAGATACACATTACCGAGGTAATACATATCATGGCCACCCCAGAAACCACCCTACCCAGACTTTTGAAAAGGGGTAGAACCGACGATCACGATACGGCTATCAAGGAACGCTTCAGCGAATATGAAAGTAAGATTCTGCCAATTCTGGACTATCTTCGAGACAAGAGAGTTCCAATTATAGAAGTCGACGGTGAAGCTACTCCTGAGACAGTTCACCAACAAATAGTAACGGCGCTAGGTCGATAATGACAAAGCAACTTATAAAAACTGCCACCGAAATCGAAGCTATGCGCGAGTCTGGTGCGATGTTGTCTCGAGTACTGAAGCTCCTAGTCGATAAAGCAGGACCCGGCCTAACACCGAAAGATATGTCGGCTATGGCCGCATCCGAACTCAAAATGTTGGGCGGTGAGCCAGCGTTCTTGGGGTTTGAGGGTTTACCGGACGTAATTTGTATATCTGTTAATGATCAAGTACAGCACGCTGTGCCGTCATTTACTCCCTTTGTAAACGGTGATATTGTGAACTTTGATTTTGGAGTGCGCTATCGAGGGATGATAACTGACGCAGGTGTGACTATAGCCATTGGTGGTAAACCACTAAATAAAGACGATTCAAGACTACTAAACGGCACTCAGTTGGCCCGCGACACAGCTATCGAACATCTTAAAGCTGGTGTTAGGGTCGGCGACGTATCGGCGATTATCGAGACGGTGCTTAAAAACCACAAGCTCGGCATTGTCAAAGAATTAGTCGGACATGGTGTGGGGCATCAGCTACACGAAGATCCCGAGATACCAAATTACGGGAAAAGCGGTAGAGGGTCCATCCTGACACCGGGAATGACAATCGCGATTGAACCAATTGCCACCCTAGGCTCACCGGATATTTACATCGAAAAAGACGGCTGGACAATCCGGACCTGGGATGGCTCAAGGGCAGCTCAGTTCGAACACACCATATTGATTCTTGAAAACAGCTCCGAAATCCTTACCAGCCTAGATTAATTCTTTGAGCTTAAGATTAAGCGTTATACACTGTAATTATGCAAAAGAATACTCAGGTCTTCGCCGGCATAGATGTTGGTTCTTCATTTGTCCGTGTAGTAATAGGATTCTCGAATGAAGAAGGTGGTTTTTCGATTGCCGGAGTTGGCGAGGCGCCTTGCCAAGGAGTTAGAAAAGGTGTTGTAGTCCACCCAGAAGAGGTTGCCGAGGCTATTAACTCAGCTGTTGAAGAGGCTGAGCGCCAAGCTGGCGTAAACGTCTCCAGGGCGACTGTATTAATAAACGGCGCCCAGGTTGGTAGCCAAAGCTCAAGAGGTGTCGTTGCGATAAGCGGTACAGGCAGGACAATTAGTGAAGAAGATCGTATGCGGGTAGAAGAAGCAGCCACTGTTATTCAGATGCCGGCCAACCGCGAGATCATCCAAGTATTTGCAAAAAATTATTACATTGATGGCGACGAAGCCATAAAAGACCCGGTGGGCATGCAAGGGGTTCGGCTAGAAGTTGAGGCGCATATTTTGAGCGCCTCGACTCCTTCTTTAAAGGGCTTGGACTTTGCTCTCGAAAGATCAGGAATACGTATTAACAACCATGTTGTTGCCGGTCTTGCCGCAGCCGAGGCTGTCTTAGACCGTCGCCAGAAGGAATGTGGTACGGCAATTATCGATATTGGCGCCGCAACAACCAATATTGCTATCTTAGAAGACGGTGAAATCGAGCATATCGCCGTCATCCCGGTTGGAGGGCAAAATATTACCAACGATCTTGCAATAGGCCTGAAGACCGACCTTGATATCGCCGAGAAAGTTAAGAGGTCTTTCCATGGTCTTGGTAGCTTACCAAGCTACGAATGTAAGGTTGAACATAATGGTGAAAAGCTTGTATTTGATGGACCTATGGTTCAAATGATCATTGAAGCTCGACTCGAGGAGATGATGGAACAGGTTGATAAAGAGTTCGCTAAGGTCAAGAAGTCAAAGAAGTTGCCAGGGGGCGTCGTTTTTGTTGGTGGCAGTGCTTCTCTCAAGGGCTTGTGTGATTATGCAAAAGAAAAACTTGAGCTTCCTGCCATTGTTGGCGAGATAAAAGGCTTAAGCGGATTACTCGACAGCGTGAAGGATCCCTCGATGGCAACGCCGGTTGGGGTAATGATGCTAGACTCATTCCTTTCAGCTGGGCATCATTCCGAGGGTAATGACAAGGGTTGGCTTAGTCAGGTCAGCCCGTTTGGTAAGCTGAAGCGTTTGCACAAAAAACGTGGTTAGTAAGAAACTGCCTGAGTAAGAATAGTATTTTCCACTCTCGTTTTTTTGTTCGAAGTTGTATAATTAGTGCTATTCTGAAGTGAGTATCAAAAGGGTGTTTAATTAACCAAAGAGGTAAACAGTAATATGCCACAAGTTGCTCCAGCTATAGAAACATTCGCACGTATTAAGGTCGTTGGTGTTGGTGGCGCCGGTGGTGCGGCGGTCAACCGAATGGTTGATGCTGGCATTCAGGGCGTAGAGTTTGTTGCTGTTAATACTGATTCTCAAGCTATTCATCACTCCAAAGCTCAGACAAAAATTCATATTGGCAAAGAGACCACCAAAGGCCTTGGCGCCGGTGCTGAACCAAGCGTCGGCGAAAAAGCAGCCCAAGAGTCAATAGAAGAGATTAGGACCGCTCTAACGGGGTCCGACATGGTATTTGTGACTATAGGCGCCGGTGGTGGAACGGGCACAGGAGCTGGTCCGATCGTCGCTAGAATCGCCAAAGAGACAGGCGCGCTAGTGGTAGGATTTGCGACTAGACCATTTGCCTTCGAGGGCGAAAAACGTCGCCGAAATGCCGAAGTTGGTATAGCTAACCTGAGCGAGCATGTCGATATTCTAATTACCGTTCCTAATGATCGACTATTACAAACCATTGACCGAAAGACCCCGCTACTAGAGGCTTTCAAAGTAGCTGATGATGTCTTGAGACAAGGCGTTCAAGGTATTAGTGATCTCATAACTGTTCATGGTCTTATTAACCTAGACTTTGCTGACGTCAAGGCTGTAATGAGCAACGCTGGAAGCGCGCTCATGGGTATTGGTCGTGCTAGCGGTGATGATCGTGCTGTAGAAGCTGCTAAGCAAGCTATTGAGTCGCCACTTCTCGAGGTTTCAATCGATGGCGCCAGAGGCATCCTCTTCAATGTCATCGGTGGCAACGATATGGCGATGCACGAGATTAACGCCGCTGCAGAGACTATTACGGCAGCCGCTGACCCAGAAGCGAATATCATCTTCGGAGCTACCATTAATCCTGATCTTGAGGGCGAGGTAATCGTAACAGTGGTCGCGACCGGTTTTGACGCTTCATATTTCAACTCTCGGAAGCAAGTTTCTAGTAAGTCTGAAGGCTCAAAGCCATCACTCGGCGATAACGACGAGGACAACGATAAAGCTACGGTCCCTTCTGTAGAGAAGGTTGAAGAATCACACATAGCCGATATAGATATGGATCTCGAAAAACCAAAAGATACTGATTCATCAGACTTTCACGACAATAGCCCGACGCCAAACATTTGGGCCATGGACGAACCCGAAAATGAGCTAGATAAACCGTCTTTCCTAAGACGATTTAGGCGCAAACCAAAAAATGACACTGCGTCAACAGATGAAAACGACCAAAAAGAGTTGTGAAAATTGCACTTGCATCACGCTACCAATAGGTCTATATTCATTAACACAAACACTATATGTAGTGCGTTCCTTAAGTGAGGGAAGGTAAAAATGCGGTGTAGCCAGTGTCAATCTGAAGAGACTAAGGTCGTCGAGTCGCGCGACGTTGCTGAAGGTGTAGCGATTCGAAGACGAAGAGAGTGTTTAGATTGTCATTTCCGCTTCACCACATATGAGCGAGTTGAGCAGCCCCAAGTTATCATCATTAAAAATGACGGTAACCGAGAGTTATTTTCCAGGGAGAAATTGCTTTCGGGATTGCGTAAAGCTTGCGACAAAACACCAGTAACGACCGCCCAGCTAGAACTTCTAGTGGAAGATGTTGAAAAGCAACTTTACACGAAGAATGAGCAAGAATTGCCGTCTAGTATAATCGGCGATCTAGTAATGGATAGATTGGCGGCCTTAAACGAAGTAGCATATGTACGTTTCGCAAGCGTATATCGCAAGTTTAGGGACATCGGTGGTTTTGAGCGTGAATTGACTCGGATGAGAGGTAAGAAGACCGGCTAACAACCATGTCTAATAGTAGTCTTTCCGAAGCAAAAGGATAAACAAAAATTTAAAAACAATAAAGTAAAAGTGAGGGTAAGAAAATGGCGCAAGCGACATCTTTGTCTATGGGAAGGTTTTTTACTAAAGCAGGTAAGCGGGCTTATGATCATTTAGTTTGGGAATCTAGGGAATCTAGGATTGATAATCCGACCAGCGGAAAGGTCGTTTTCGAACAAAAAAACCTGGAATTTGCGGAAGGATGGTCGCAAAATGCCATTAATATTGTTACCCAAAAGTATTTCGCCGGAACACCTGATACAAAAGAGCGCGAAAGTTCGCTCAAACAACTCATTGACCGGGTAGCCGATACTATTACTCGCCACGGTGTACAGGAAGGTTACTTCGAAGCCGAAGCCGAAGCCGAGAATTTTCGTGAAGAGCTGAAATATATTTGCGCTACCCAGCGAGCAGCATTTAATTCGCCCGTCTGGTTTAATATCGGTTGGTTTGATCGTGCCCAACAAGCCAGCGCCTGTTTTATTCTGGGAGTCGAAGATACTATGGAGTCTATTTTGAACTGGTACACCGAAGAAGGGATGATTTTTAAAGGCGGTTCAGGTGCAGGCACTAACCTTAGTCGGCTGAGGTCTTCTTTTGAAACTCTTGGTTCAAGTGGAGGTAAGTCTTCTGGTCCAGTTAGCTTTATGCGTGGCGCCGATTCTGTTGCTGGAACGATAAAAAGCGGTGGCAAAACGCGGAGAGCAGCCAAGATGGTTATCTTAAATATCGACCATCCAGATGTTGAAGAATTTATCTGGTGCAAAGCTATCGAAGAACGTAAATCTCGAGTCCTCGAGGCTGCTGGTTTCGACATGAGCCTAGATGGTAAAGATGGCTTCTCGGTGCAATATCAAAACGCTAACAACTCGGTACGAGTGACCGACGAGTTTATGCAAGCCGTGCTTGATGATGTTGACTATGATCTGAAGCTAAAGGATGGTAGACCGGCAAAAACGGTCAGCGCTAGAGGGATTTTTCGACAAATTGCTGAAGCGGCCTGGGAGTGTGCAGATCCAGGTTTGCAGTACGATACCACCATAAATAGATGGCACACTACGCCAAATGCTGGACGTATCAACGCCTCAAACCCTTGCAGTGAGTATATGCATCTGGATAACTCAGCTTGCAACTTAGCTTC
>JBBTYV010000089.1:0-25495 GCA_038061635.1 Patescibacteria group bacterium | reverse complement strand
GATTTGGCGCATACTGGGCATGGAAAAGTAGTAACAAACAAATCCGCTCCTTTAAGTGCGATTCCACGCCTTGCAGCTTCTGCGATCACTCCAACTTCGGCATGAATGTTCTTCTGTAAATCAATGTTTTGACCGGCATCAAAATTACTGCGCGGGTCCCCTAATGTCTCCAAAGTATAGTTTTCTGCAACTACAGGATGATTATGTCCTTGCAAAAGAAGCTTTCTTTTTTCTGAGTAAATAATTGCACCCACTTGTCGCCACCAATCCCGACTTAACCTAGCTTCTTCTTCAGCTATCCTCATCAATGCTCTATCAAAAGGATCAGATGTTACTCTATCGGCGAATACAAGCGATTCAGCAGTAGAAATTCTTTTGTCCCATCTTAAGAAAGTTGGATGATAGCTAATCTCATAATCAGTTGGTACGTGATGTTCGACAAAAGTATGCGACACATCTTCGTTTGGCAGGTTTAATGCTTGGTCTAGGTGTTGGCAACTCAAAAATTCGTCCAAATTGTCTAGTGTTACAAGTATAATGTGGCGCTCAGGAACGACAACTCTGACTAATTGAACGACTAGTTCAGAACCCATAGCCCTTATGTCACGGTCAAGCCTAGGAACTTCACCCACCAAAGACTCATCCAAAATGCCCACTTCACCGTTTCGCTCGCCAAGATAATTAACATATCCTTGGTGCACAGCAGGCATATATAAAATATCTGTCCCCGAATTCCTACCCATACTATATTCCCCTAATCTTCTCTATAAATTCTTTTGTTAGTTTGTTTATCTCGTCTGCAAGTGATGAGGCTCCATCAATCGACAGTTTACGAATACGAGCTGTTGTTGAAGTTGTGCTTTGTGCCGGCAATGTAATTATCTGTCCGCAGTGAGATTTGTATTTCTTTATAAACTCTCTGGTGAAGTCCTTAGTTGTAGATGAGGTTATTAGAATATCTGGCTTAACAGTTCTTATTAGATCGCCAATTTCCTTACCGACATCTCTAACAACTACATAATCGACATGTCGAAGATGTAATAACATTTCTATTCTTTCTGCTTCTGGAACTATCGGGCGACTTGGACCTTTACGTTGTCTAGTTAATGCGTCAGAATCTACACCCACAATTAAAATGTCTCCGTGTGACTTGGCTATTTCTAGATATTTGGCGTGTCCTTCATGTATTAAATCATAAACTCCCTGGGTCAGAATAATTCGATTACCCAAAATTTTTAGACTTCCGACAATTTTGTTTAGGTCGTTGAAGTTCTTTATAAATCGCTGATTAACCATAGCTTTTTTCTGCTTTTTAACAACTTTTTTAGACATTTACGACCCTTTCATAAATCTCAAACATACAAAGGTAGTGATTATCCCTACCTTTGCACCAAATTTCTCTGGTAGCGGCGTTCCAGTCTCCGTTTTCAGTGTCTACATTAAAAAACGTGTCACCTTCAAACTCAGCAGCAATTTTGGTTATAAACATACGTTCAACAGTTGGCAGTGCGTCGACATAGACTTGCTCTCCACCGATAATAAATGTCTCTTGTTGACCCTCTGCAGCCTCGTAAGCAGCCTCAAGACTTGGTACGACGTCACAACCGGCTAATCTCGTGACAGTTCTAGATAAAACTATATTTTGTCTGTCTTTGAGAGGTCTTACTAAAGATTCAAATGTTGTACGTCCCATGATCACTGCATGTCCTGTGGTGCGCTCTCGGAAACGACGCATATCTTCACGCATCTGACCCTGCCAAGGGATACTACCCTTGTACCCTATAACTCCCTCGGCTGCATGAGCCACTATCAAATTCCTCATGCAAATAATTTATCACACAAACCAAAATCAACTTGTTGTCAAAAACAAGTTTTGCGATATTTGTTAATGCTTACTGTGCAGTGGTTTGTGAAAGGTTATCTGGTGCCGTTGGGCTATCGCTACTGCTGATGATGAAGAATGCAGCGCCAGCGCCAAGTAAGGCAACCGATAAACCAACGAGTAATGTTTTTTTCATGTGTGAAGTAGTGAAATCGGTCATTTTCATGACCGACCTCTTATTACTATTCTATCCCTACAACTCGCTTAAGGCAACCCTAACCGAAGGTCCCATGCTGGTAGTCAGGTATACAGACTTAATTAGTGCAACTTTAACACTAGAAGGCTTGTTGTTCTTGATGCTATTGAGCACTGCTTCGGCATTTTGAAATACCTTGTCGGCTCCAAAGCTGACCTTACCGATACCGCAGTGGACGATTCCGGTGCTGTCGACGCGGTATTCTAATCGTCCTGCCTTAGCTTGTTCCACTGCTTTAACAATATTTGTTGTAACTGTGCCACTCTTAGGGTTCGGCATTAGACCTTTTGGACCTAGTAGCTTGGCATATTTGGCCAGTTTTGGCATCATTGTTGGTGCTGTAATTAACAGATCAAAGTCGACAATGTTTTTGTCGAGTTGTTGCAAAAACTCGTCACCACCAGCTGTGTCTGCGCCGGCAGTTTTGGCGGTCTTAACGTCATCGGGTTCGGCAAAGACAGCAACTCTGACCAATTTGCCTGTGCCTGCTGGCAATACAAGGTTGTCGCGGAGGTTTTGGTCAGCTTGTTTTGGGTCAACGTTTAAGTTGATGTGTAGCTCAACTGTCGAGTCAAATTTTGTTGTCGATGTTTTAACGGTCAACTCAACAGCTTCTTTTAGGTTATACTCCTTGCCAATCTCAAGAAGCTTAGCGACCTCGCGGTACTTTTTACTAGCTCGTTCAAGGCGAGAGCGAGCAGGTTTGACCGGAGCTTTTGGCTTTTTAGGCTTTTCTGCCTCTTGGCTCTTTCGCTCCTCTTTGGCAAGTTTTTCTTCTACTTCAACTACTGCTTTAGCACTACGTTTGCCTTTTTTTGCAAGCGGTTTAGAAATTACTTCTTCGGCGGCAACTTCTTCAGTTGTTGGAAGCGTATCTGTACTATCTTCTTGAATAGGCCCATCTGTTTTTACCTCTTTTATCTTTTTGGTTGCTGTTTTCTTAACTTCTTTCATATTACTCCTTCGTGGTGCAAGCGGTCTTTTAGACCTCCCACAAAAATTAATTAATGTTCTTTAACTCACTGTTGTCTGCATTAGTTGTACCCGCACTGTCTATCTTAGCGACTTGCGCGGCTTCAATAGCTAAACTTTCATTAGTGTATGCCCTGTCGACTATCTTCGCAGCAGCGCGTGCGCCCCGACCGTATACATTCCCATCGGAAGCCGTCTGTCTCCCCACAGCAATAGGATCACTATCACGCTCCATAGCTTCTGTTAAATATACGCGATCGCGACCCGTCGGCATTTTATACTATTTCTCCACCTCGACGCCCATACTGCGGGCTGTGCCGGTAACGATTTTCTTAACGGCGTCGATGTCGTCGCTGTTCATATCTTTCATTTTAACTTCAGCAATCTCGGTTAACATCTTATCTGTTAGCTTCTTCGGAACCTTCTCTGTGTTTGGCTTTCCTGAGCCCTTTTCGATACCAAGTTTAGCTCGGATAAGGTCGTCTGCTGGAGCGCCAATAACACGAAAGTCCATCGAGCGGTCTTCATAAATTGCGATGTGCGCAGTGACGGTGACATTGCCCATGTCTTTAGTCTGTTCATTGAACGGGTTGATGAAATCCATCATATTCACACCGTACTGACCAAGAATACTACCAACTGGTGGCGCCGCTGTTGCGTGCCCGGCTGGGATTTTCATCTTTAAATTAGCTTTTACTACTTTGTCCGCCATATTTTTCCTCTAAGGTTAGTAATTTTACTACAAATCACCTCTGTTGTCTAGCTATTCTGCACTGCCTCTCCAGGCTGACCTGATAGAAAACAGGATTTGAGCCTATGATTTGGTGGGGCGGTCCGCCCTCTTCAACTATTATTGCTCCCTCACCTGCACTACTTGCTCTGTAACTACACGTCATGCAGGCAATGGTTGGGAGTGTGCCAATATTAACCGAAGAGCTAGAGGGCGAAAAAGGCTCGATAGCGCATGCCGAGGGCCCTTTCTCGGGTAATAAGACTCGACCAGCTTCAATTTCGTCTTGAATACAAGGAACTTCCATGCGTTTACGCATTGTCTCTTAAACCCTTTTTACCTGAAGGCCGTCGAGTTCGACAGGTGTTTCACGGCCGAACATGTTTACCAGAACCTTAAGTTTGCCTTTCTGAGCGTCAATTTCGTTGATTGCTCCATCAAAGCCTTTGAAAGGTCCGTCAACAATATTTACAACCTCGCCAACGACGTAGTCGAATTTGTGTTTCGGTTCTTCTCGGCCCATGCGCTTCATAATCTTGTCCATTTCGTCTTGGCTAATTGGTGTTGGTTCTGTTCCACTACCGACGAAGCCTGTAACATTTGGTGTGTTTCGTACGATATACCAAGCATCTTCACTGAGCTTCATCTGGACTATGACATACCCCTGAAAAATACGTTTTTCGACTACTTTACGTTTTCCGTTCTTGATTTCGATTTGCTTTTCTTTTGGTACCAGAACCTGAAAAATCTTATCGGCCATGTCGAGAGAATCAGCTCGCTGGCGAACAGCCTCGGCTACCTTTTCTTCATAGCCACTGTAGGTGTGGACTACATACCACTGCTTGCTTGGGTCATAACGTTTGTTGGTCATTTTAGAATTACCTCTTTAAATAATTTACCTAATCCATAATCAAGGAGCTGAACGAATCCAGCGATCGCCACAGAGAAAACAACAACAGCCATACTTAAACTTAGTGCCTGACGACGAGTTGGCCAAGTCACCAGCTTTAATTCACGAAGACTATTAACAAAATATGAGGGTGTTGCTGAGCGCTTCTTTGTTAATAGTTGACCTGTTTTAGTTTCGGGAAGCTTTATTAGATGGTATTCTCTCGAAAGAAAGCTTCTAACTCCTCGAACAGGTCGTCCTGCTGCCGTTGATACCTTACGGTGTCTTGGTTGTCGGTCGCTTCTCGCCTGTTGCTTGTCGGCGCGCTCGCGAACAGATTCAACTCGGCGTTTTGCTACTATTTTTCGTGATCCAGCCACTTAGCTCTCCTAATTAAAAAACCTACCATTAGTGGTAGGGTACTTCTTTGCAAAGTCAATATACCACGCTGGATGTCCGATGTAAACAGTTAAGAAGATAGAAAAAGCTCTCTTCTAAAGCAGATCCAATCCTGAAGGATTAGGATTAAGTTCTATAGGAGTTCCAAGCAGTTGTTCGTGTACGGTAAAAACGTCATCATCAGAAGTATATCTGTGTATAGAACCTGCTTCCAATTGCCACTCGTCACCCCTAAGCATATGTAGAACAACAGGCTTACCCGTTACCTTGTTTATGTACTTGAGTTGTCCATTCCCTTCTAAAGCAGTTATTTGCTTTACATATGGAGACTGCATGATGCTAGTAGTTCCTCTTATACGTCTGGCTGCATCGAAATCGCTTTCTGGTATTGGTATAAAAAGATTCATAGGAGCGTCCTCTAGAACCACTCCAGCACCAGTTGCTACATCTGGGGTAGTTTCAGTATTGTGATTTGTCATTTGCAGTATTAAATCATTATTACTATTAAAAGTAAACTACCAGCCTAGGGTAGCTTTTTTGACTTCTTTACGGAGTTGCTTGTAATTTGGTTCGAAGCTTTCAACTAAAGACCAAAACTCGGGACGATGGTTGAGATGTTTAGTGTGTACTAGCTCATGAATAATGACATAGTTAATATGTTCGTCTGGCAGGTCTAACAGATGATAGTTCAGAGTGATAGTCATGTCGCTCTTGCAACTTCCCCATCTGGTCTTCATAAAGCCATAGCGAGAAGATTTGTATTTAAGCTTGGTGATCTTAGATATTGATTCTAGCCTTTTTTCTAAAATGTCTTCCTGACTCTTTAGAGCATTCTTGGCTCCACGAACTGCTGCTACTTGAACTTGTGGCGACTTGACCGTCATGCCAACTGGAACGGATACAACGACTGTACTGTCGACGACTTTGACAGTTGGCTTTGCACCGGCGCCAACCTTGAAAAGTAGAGCGTGATTTCTGCCAATCTTGCGATTTGGTAGTAATAGGCTGATTTCGGTTTGATGCTTTTTTATCCATTCAATGTGTTGTAGTGCAAACTTCTCGCCAGCCTTGAAAGGAATCCAGGTAGGGATACTAACAACTATTCCTCCGCCAGATGTTGTCCGAACGCGTAAACTCCTTGTGCTACGACGTTTAGTAAGCTTGACTCTACCAATCCCAGGTATCTCTATGTATTTAATTGCCAAAATATTACCTGACGGTGATGTTGCGCTTGGTGTAATCCGCTAAGCCGGCCTCAGCACGTGCTTTAGCTGCAAGATTCATAAGTTCTGGCTTTGCGACGTGTTGACGAAGGGTTTCGTCTTCAATAAGTCCTAACTCACGCATTTTGCGTAAAATAGAGCCTTTCTGAGCGTTAAAAGTGTGCTTTCCGCTGACAACTAGATAATCTTCGTTCTGAGGCGGTTGAAAAGCCATGACAAGTGAGTTGAAAACAGTAGTTGATAGCTTGGCAGTGTATTTATCCTCAGCTCGTCGTTTGTCTTTGGTTTGCGCCCTGGCTTTAGCCGATTCGCGGTCGATCTGAAGCCAAAGCAAAAACGGTGTCGCCCCACGCTTTTTGGAGATTTCGCGCAGAGCGCGTCTTTCACTTAGACGGTTTAGCGAGACGTCAAAAACTACAGATTCATCGATTTCCAAGAACTGTTCGGCCATTAAAAGCATCATTTGGACGACTGTTCGATGTTCGGCTGGGGTATAAGTTGGTTTCGGGAAGAGTTTCTCGCGGATTTTGTCGCTACTAATATGTGCCATGCCAAGCAAGCTTGCTAGATTATTAGCAGTATAAGATTTGCCGCTACCTGGATAGCCCATTAGCATCACCAGAGTCGGCCGAGCCATTTTGGACTTCGACATGCTGAGATTATAACAAACCCTAGAGGTAATTTTGACAGTTCACGGATTGATTACTTAATGTAACTTAGCTTTGTTCTTCGGCGGCAACCCAGTCGCTGATTACATCTGTTACAGCTATACCCCAATCTTTGCTTTCCCATAGGAACGTGACACCACCAGCGGCAGCAGCACCTAATTGTCGTCTAACAGCCAGTTCTTTGCCGCTATCCACACCAAGAGAGCTGATAATTTCAATATCCTCTCCCATTAAATCTTGCCACATACGAAGTTGCTCACGCCCAACTTCCCGTGTTGAAGGTCCGCTCATACCGCCAGCACCGCCAGGAACGGTAAGAATTGGCTCGCCAGCAGCATTGCGGGCAACTTGATTAGGTATAGTATTTGAGGTAACTAAGAAGTTAAACGCACCACGATAACGTCTGAAAAGGTCAGCCAGCTGTGGGACTACTAGCTTTTCTTCGTCGCTCACATAAGGTGGTAGTTTTAAGCCAATCCTAAAACTTTCGGTCCTTGCTGCTGATGTTGAAAGGGTGCTTAACAGTTCTTCCATAGCTTCAAGGTCGTAGCCAAGTATTGGTTTACGACCGCCACTCTCAGTAACCACATTAGGGCAACTTGTGTTCACTTCAATTAAGTCAACCTCTGCTTCAAGCATTCCTTCGACTAAGCGTTCCACTTGTCCAAAAGCGTTGCCTCCATTTTCTGGCGAGCTTTGAGTAGGAGAAACACTGGCGATTACAGGTTTTCCCTTATCCCACGCTCGATTTATAATGTCTGGCATAAGTTGTATAGCAGCTTCCAAGCCAATGTTTGGTAAGCCCATTGAATTATAAGTACTACCCGTTTCTTGATCGTGATAATAGGTTGGACTACCGTACTTTACCTCGTTACCAGCCTGTTGCGGTACTGTAAAAGAACCTACTGTTATTGCACCTATTGCTGTAGCAGCTAAGGTTTCAACTTGTCGTAATATTTGTTCGCTGCTTGTACCGTTGATTGACCCTGCGGCGTTTACTAAAGGTGTTTCGACTTCAGTTGTTACGAGTTTAAAGTTTCGGTTTACCATAACATCTCCTATTTAGTGCATTGTCTCACAATATTGACAAAGCTGAAAACAACTATCACCCAAACACGATTTGTTAGTAGTCTTTATCCTAGTTATGGCAGGGGTAGCAGGACTCGAACCTACGACATCTGGTTTTGGAGACCAGCACTCTACCAACTGAGTTATACCCCTATATTAGCGACTTTCGAATTATACCTTAAAAGTTACGGTTTAATACCGTCGCGACGAAGCATAGCTTTTATGTTGCTCTGACGCCCCAAGAAGTCTTTAACAAGTGTCGTGGCCGGTATCTCGGCACCTCGAGCAAGAACTTTATCTCTATATTCTCGTCCTAGCTTCGAGTTCAAGACACCTTCTTTCTGAAACCTTTCAAAGAAATCGGCCTCAATAGCTTCCGCCCACTTATATGAATAATATGCAGCGGCGTAGCCCCCTGCAAAAATGTGGTTAAAGCTCAAGGCACCTTTGTCCCACTCCTCTGCTGGATAGCCACGAACTGCTAGTTTGTTCTTGTGATTAACAGCAACCGTGTCAGCTTTAGACGGATCCTTAGCGTAATCCATATGAAGCATTAAGTCGGTTTTTGCGTATATGAACTGGCTAGCATTCTTGCTTGATGCTCTAAATTGTCGAGCAGCAATTAGCTTCTTTACTAAACTATCAGGAATTTTTTTCTCAGTTTTATAATGAGAAGTGATTTTTGTTAGTATCTCTGGTTGCCAGATCCAGTTTTCGAATATCTGCGAAGGGGCTTCCACAAAGTCCCACTCGATATCCATCATCGATTGCTCAACAAGTTCAGTCCTGCCTAGTGCAAGATGCATAAAATGACCGAACTCATGCCAGATGGTTTCTACGTCTCTAGGTTTTAAAAGGCTTGGCACTGTTTTGGTCGGTAACGGCAGGTTAGCAATCACGTACCCAAGGTGTGGTTTGTCGACCTTGCCATCCGCTCGATCGGCTACGTAGTAGGCATTCATCCAGGCATTACCCTGCTTGTTCTTCCGGGCAAACCAATCGCACCAAACAGTTGCAATATGTTTGCCTAGTTCGTCATGAATTTCGTAAATTTCAACGTCTTTGTGCCATCGTTTTATGGATGAATTTTTGATAAATTTAACTCCGTACAAAATCGAAAGTGTTTCGAACATTCCCGAAAGAACTTTCTCGATCGGAAAGTATTCCTTTGCAACACTTTCGTTAATGTCAAATAGCTTTTCGCGTTGTTTGTGTGCGTAAAACCAATCTAACCCCGAATCAATATCACTGGCATCAAGTTTATACTTCGGATTGTTCTCATATTTTCTAGCAAAATTCTCGAGGTTACGAAGCTCTCGTTTAATAATTGGTTTATAGGTTTTTGTCAAATTGTCTATAAAAGTTCTTGCGGTCTTACCGTTCTTTGCCATTCGTGACTTCAAAACAAAGTCAGCATAAGTTTTGTAGCCAAGTAGTTTGGCCTTCTCGTAACGTAGCTCAAGTATTTTTTTAGCTAGCGGCAGGTTTGGACTTAAACCAGTAGTCTTAACAGCTTTAAACATTGCCTTTCGAGTAGAGGCTACAGTGCAAAGGCTCATTACAGACATGAAGTTCGGCTCATTAAAGCTAACCCAGTACCCTGCGGTTTTACCTTTAATCTTTGCATTTTCTGCTGCTTCTTTTATGAATTCGTCCGAAAGTCCATCCAAATCTGCCTTATTCGTGACGCATATTCCCGTCTTGTCGTTAGCTTTTACAGTGTTCTGGCTAAACTTAGTACTTGAGCGACTTAATTCCTTATTTATCTCTTTGAGTCGCTCCTTCTCTGCTGGTGGTAGGTCAACTCCACCGCGTTTATATTCACGAATCATATCCGTCAAAAGTTTATTTTGTGCTTTAGTTAATTCCTTAATCTTTAATCTAGAGTCAACTTCCTTGAAAGCTTTATATAGCCCGGTGTGTAGATTAATTTCGTTATAAAATTTGCTTGCTACGGTTGACGATAGTATGTCTGCTTTGCGCCATGGCTCGCCCAGGACCGACTCTAGATGCCCAATTATGCTAACTACGGCGTCGAATTCGTCTGTTGAACGCGTTAAGGCCAACACTGTGTTTTCAAAAGTCCGGTCTTTCGGATCCAGATGTAGGATTCTATCAATTCTCTCCCAGGCTAGTTTTTCAGTAATTTTTAATGCCTGAGAAGCGTCTTTAGGGTCATAAGTTCCAAAACGCAGTTCGTCTATAGGGTGGATAAGAGTATTTTTTGCCATTGCTCCGGCTATTGTACGACATTTTTCCGCAAAGTATGGAAGAGCCCCGCTTTCGCGGTGACTCGACCATCTCTGGGAGTCACTACTAGCGGGGCTTGCTTTTGCCTTTTTGATCGTGCTGGTATGAGATCCAGTAGCTGATCCCAAGAAAAATTGCGAACAAACACCACTGTACTGCGGTCACCCATCCGGGCCTTGGAACATCCCCAGCAGAGGAAACCGCAAGAAGTAATGCCACAGCCGCAAAAACAGGGGCCCGATGCACATATTTCCTCTCGATCGCCTTTCTACGAAGTTCCTTGTAGTAAGCCCCCATAGACTCTGGTCTAAGTCCGAACCACCAAATGCTTACGGCTAGGAGGCCAGCGAGGCAGTACCCAACAATCTTCATCCAGTGGATATCTGCTGTGCGTCCGGTGATTGAAAGGGCGAATATGAGCACGGCCAGGACTAGTGCGATCGTGCTGTACCTGCCATCAATCGCACCCTTTCGAATCTTTGAGTAGAAACTCATCCTTTTCTTCAATGCTATCGTCTCCTGTGTTTGTGTGTGTTTTTTGGAGTACTGAAGAGTAAGAAATCTCTTCAGGGCGGCATTCTAGAATTTAAAAAAATATAACACAAGGACTTCATGTTTAGGAATTTGGTATTATCGCGTACTGTGGTTTTCCAGGCAAGCGCCGCCTAAACCCAGAACTTGCGTTCCGTATATCCTGATCTAAAGGCGAGTTTATCCACGAGTCCATCCAAAGACCGTCGTGCCGTAATAAATAGTGGCCATCTGGGTAAAGTCTCGAGCGTTTTATAAATACTATCGTGCCCTCTCTATAAATAAGATGTTTTGTCTTGGGCCTAATGAAACGTCTATTATTGTTGACACCCAAATGCTCTAGGACAGCAGATAGCTCCTTAAGTGTAAAACCGGAAGTTTGTG
The DNA here is from genome assembly GCA_038061635.1 of Patescibacteria group bacterium. GTDB lineage: Bacteria > Patescibacteriota > Saccharimonadia > Saccharimonadales > JAGQMS01 > JBBQBM01. The sequence goes on along the minus strand of JBBTYV010000089.1, from coordinate 14,303 downwards.
CCTTAACTTTGCCAAATAGTTCAACTACTTGTGCATAGCTTTGATTAGTAATATGCGCGACACAGGCTATGCCACAGCCCATATCGTCCTTTTGAGTCACCGATTGCCTCATATAAGCATTGTAGAATTTAGAATGTTTATAACAAGAGCCTTTTTCAATCTGTACTTCTATAAAATGATTGAGCCCCGCTGGGGACTCAACCATGAATAGGAGTCTCTCCTTGCGGGGCTAGTCGGGCAGTGTTGTGTTGGGCTCAGGAAGACCGGCGCCAACTATGCGCAACGTCAGCTGGCGAGCTGACTCTTTGCGCCGAACTTCGTCTTTTGCTCTTTCTCGCTCTCCATAACGAGCGAGAAAGCCGATCAAGGCAACCACGACAGCTACGAAAAGAGCAACGGTTGCGATCCCCATCGCAGCCTCCTGCCATGCATGTGTGGCGTTCTTCCACAGAGATCCGCCTTCGATCATGAGGCAAATCACCATCACAATCAGCGCCAGAATGCTGAAGACCACATAAGTAACAGGCTTCCGCCGATTACCCACTTCTACCTCTTTTAGGTACCCCTCAAGGCTTTTCATCGATTTCAAATCCGATCTCATGTAGTTGTGTGGTTAGACTTCCGAGATGAATTACTCCATCCTTGTTGCGTATTACATCATAAGGAGTTATTAACCGTCAATAGCAGGTTTCAGAACTCCTATTACAACGCAAAACGCCCCACCCCTTTTCGGGAGCGGAGCGTTTTCGCGCTGAGCTCAACCAGGGGTGAGGCGGGACTAGAGGGACAACCTCCACACAAGGCCTACCGTCGAGAAGACGGCAAACCACGAGTCGAACCTGTCACAGACACCACCGTGGGCACCGAGGACATTAGAAAAGTCTTTGATTGAAACAGTCTCGTGCGTCCATGACCCGACACACAACCGGCGCTTCGCCATGCTTTCGTTGATATCGCCCAGGTAGGCGAATACGGGAACAACAACGATGAGCACGACGGACCAGCCGAGATGCATCCCCGAGAAAACCGGGATGATACCCAGTGTGATCATTCCTGCAATCAGACTGCAGACGTATCCAATAGCCGCTCCCTCCACGGTTTTGTTCGGAGACTCGATTGGTGCAATCTTGTGACCACCGCCCAGTCGCTTGACTCGCTTCCCACCGAAGTATGAAAACGTGTCAAACGAGATGATCATGACAGCACAGAGGATGATCAAAGCCGTCCCCTTTGTAGTCCGGCGGAGTTCGTACATGACCCAAAGACCAACCAGACCGCTAGCAACAAGCAAGAAACTATGAAGCCAGCGACCCTTCTTTTTTCCATGGCACGCCATTTGACGAATTTGAACTTCTGCGAGGAGCCCCAAACCAATAACGGCTAGAAAACTTCCCCACCATCCGACACCGCCAATGGCTGCTGCCACGCCGATGCCCACAAGCAACAGAGCTATCCAACTGCGCTGACCAGTTTCCTGACTGATCTGGGACATAACGATGAACCTCCAGGTTCGTAGGTTGTAGTTGTTAAGGTGTAGTCCTGAAAGCAAATATACACCTCGAGTCAGGTTATTCAAATCATAAGCAAATTGCTGAGTGGAGAGGTGTATAATGAAGATAGTTATGTAGGCGGAGCGCAGTAAAACGCCTCACCCTACAAACTTTCACGCTTTTGTAGCCGAGACGAAACACTCTTGCCTACTCCAAACCGTTCGTAGTGCGACCAAACTACAACCTCTTTTATTAACCTACTTTGGAGTGTTTAGCATGCGTGAAAGCTTAGATGAAGACATATCTGTAATTCTTTCCTATGATTCGAATAATCGTCATATTCAACCGTATCGGCTTAACTGGAACGGTCGGGACTTTAATCTGGGAAAAGTCGACTTCCACCATAAAACCAGAGCTGGCAAGACCCTAACCCACCACTTCTCGCTGGCAGATGTCGACGGAACAGTCTATTTCAAGATAGCGCTCGACACCGACAATCTACACTGGAAGCTCGAAGAATACATGTACGGCAACGAAGGTAACCCTCATTACGGCTCAGAGAGCAGCGCATGACAACTTCTTTACCCGTAAACACCTCTGCACCTTTAACGATGCATATTGATTTGAATAGCTGTTTCGCTACTATCGAGAAACAGGCCAACCGACTGCTTAGGGGTCGTCCGGTCGGTGTTGCGGCCTATGACACGCCCAGAGGCATGATTTTAGCGTCTTGTTACATCGCTAAGGCCGCAGGTGTCAAATTGGGCGTCAATGTCCGTGAAGCACGTCAGATGTGCCCTGGAATCGTCATAATGACCCCAGATCCGGCCAAATACCGAGAGGCGCATAGTCGCTTTGGAGAACTTTTAAAAGACTACACCCCTGATGTTGTAGCCAAATCTATCGATGAATTCGTCCTCAACTTCGCCGACACCCCTTCTATATGTCAAGGACGTACCCTGACAGACGTTGGGATGGAGATTAAGCAGAAGATATATGAGAAGCTCGGTGAGGCAGTCACTGTTAATATCGGTATAGCGCCGAACCGTTTTTTGGCTAAATATGCTGCTGGATTTGACAAACCCGATGGTTTGACTCAAATTGACTCTACTAACCTCGAAGAACGCTTTACCAATATGGATTTAGTCGACCTGCCGGGTATCAATACTAGATATAAGAAACGTTTACAGTTAATGGGAGTTTCTAACCCACTCGATCTGTTCAAGGCCGACCCAGAATATCTCCGAAAGCGGATATTTAAGAGTGTTGTCGGCGTGCATTGGCATATGCGAATGCGTGGCTGGGAGGTCGATGATAGAGAATTCAAGCGAAAAAGTATTGGCCATCAGTATGCCTTGAGTAACAAAACCGCTGACCGGGAGGAACTTGCTAAGTTACTCATGAAACTCTGTGAAAAGGTTGGTCGTAAGCTTCGTTCGGATAACTATTACGCCACTGGCGTTCATCTGTACCTGGCGTTTGTACCGCCTCGCCGGGACATGTATATGGATGCAGAGCGTTCGTTCTCATCGAGCAACGGAACAAGGCGTAAACAAAGTTACGGTGATGTGAGTAGCACAGATGAAACGGACGCTATGCGCCAGAAGAGCCAGCAAAACGGTGGCTTTGCCGACGATTTTACTGGCTCGGTACATGATCCGGATCATATTGGGTTTGAGAATCAACATAAATACCGCTCCTGGCACAAAGGCCACAAATTGGGTTATCGGTTATATAGCACTACTGACATATATAACGCTGCCAAGCATCTATTGAGCCAAGCCGAAATAATAGACAGGGTCAAACTAATGGCTATTACCACCTTCGGGCTTGAGCCGTGGAATCCCGAACAAGGCAGTATCTTTGAAACCCAAGTAGAAAGTGATGAATTAGATTTCAACAAGGAATTTAAGGAGTACAGGGTTAATAAACACCTCTCAGATGCCTTGGACGGTATTAACGACCGTTACGGCGAATTTGCGATTGCACCAGGAACAATGATGGATATGAAAGGTACAATTCTCGATAGAGTAGCTTTTGGTAATACTCCAAGCGGGCACGAGGTGTAAAATAGCAACATGCATAAGAAACTGCTCTTCATAGGAATACCGATCATTCTTGCCTCTATTGGGGTTGTGGTGTTCTTAGCTTCTAGAAATGTCGCAAAAGTATCAGTCGACGATACGGTTATAGCAGATACAACAAACACAGTCGACACTACCGACACCCAGATTAATGTCGTGGAAGAAGAAATTGTTTATCCAGTGCAGTTAACAATCGAGCAAGCTACCGCTATAAACGTGGTAGTCAACAAGAAGCATAAACTACCAGATAATTACGTACCTACCACCGTTTCAGTTGCCGGAGGTAAGTTAAGACAAGAAGCGGCTACGGAACTAACTAAGCTATTAAATGCGGCCGAAACCTCCGGTGCGCCACTTATTATCATTAGTTCTTATCGTTCATATATGACTCAAGTTAGTACATATAACGGATATGTAAGCCAATATGGTCAAGCGCAGGCTGACACTTTTAGCGCTCGTCCAGGACATAGCGAACATCAGACTGGTCTGGCTGTCGATCTAGGCAATAGTAATAACTCATGTGCTCTTGAAATCTGCTTTGGCGACACTGCTGGCGGATTGTGGTTAGCAGCAAATGCCGCAGATTATGGTTTCATAGTCCGTTATCCTCAAGGTAAGGAGGCAGATACGGGCTATCAGTACGAGCCTTGGCATCTAAGATTCTTAGGTGTTGATACTGCCAAAGCGGTCGTCGCTTCTGGAAAGACCTTGGACCAATATTTCGGCGTTGTGGCCGGCGACTATTAATTAACAAGGCTACCGCTTGCATACTTTTTGGGCTTATGCGAAAATTTTCTTAATATGTTAGCTCCAGGCGTAAAGACAACAATGCTTGCTGAAGGAGTGCGCTTTACTGGTGATGGAGTTTACGAGAAAGGGTCCGGACTGTATGACGCAACTGTGCGGACTTGTGGAACAGGTGTGTGCGAATTAGTTTGTGTAAAGGTTACTAACACTGACTACTTAAGAGGCAAGTCTGACATGATTGTTGATTGCGGAAGCAGTTCGTGTGAGCAGGACTCCTCAACTCTAAAATCAAGTGCAGAAGTTTCAAAAACCGCGACGCCAGACGAACTTCAGACCGGACCAAATATCGGAAACGGCGCAAACCTTGTTGTCGACGACTCCAAGCGGTAGTAACACATCTCTTAAATCTTGCTCAGTTATATCTGTTTTGACACCGGACGTTTGCTTGGGCCACGAAACCCATAGAAACCCACCTTCGGCTAGTTTGCTCACAAGAATATGGCTAGAAGCCTCGAGCTGAGCTTTTTCCTTAAAAAATGCGTGAATAAAATCGTAAACTCCATCTTCGTCGGCTCCACGGTTCGGAGCGGCGCGAAGCCCTAGCTCCTCAAAGTACTCCACTGGAGCATGCGAAAAATGTGAGCTCATTCCCTCCTTGAGCCCAAGCTTATCTTTTAAAGATTTATCAGAGTATCCAGTCATACAGCTGATTATACTTTAGGCGCTCTTTTTCGCTTGTTCGGATCAAGTTCCTTTTTGCGCAGTCGGAGACTTTTTGGTGTAACTTCGAGCATTTCGTCGTTTTCTATAAAGTCGAGGCATTGCTCGAGGCTAAAAATAGTTGCAGGAGTTAGTTGAACTGTTCCGTCGCTAGATTTGCTACGCATATTAGTAAGCTGTTTAGCTCGGCAAACGTTAATCTCCATGTCTTCCTGGCGGGTATTTAAGCCAACAATCTGCCCTGCATAGACTTGAACGGCTGGGCCAACGAAGCAAACACCACGTTCCTCGACGTTTTGAAGGGCATATGGGGTAGTTACACCGGCTTCGTAAGCAATTAGTGCTCCATTTCGTAACTGATTAAGCGCGGGGCCCTGCGGAGCGTAGCCATCGAGCAAGCTATTCATGATCAAAGTTCCCTTGGTGGCGGTCATAAGAAGGTTGCGCGCACCAAGTAGGCTTCTTGTTGGTAGCTTATATACAAGCTTAGTAACACCTTTTGGTGAGCTAAACTGATCAACCAGTTCGGCTTTGCGACGACCCATCTCCATTTGAATTGCACCGACGTATTCGGCAGGGACTTCAATGAGAGCTTCTTCAATCGGCTCCACTGTTTTGCCGTTTTCCTCGTGCGTAACGACTTGCGGGCGACCAACTTCCATCTCGAAACCTTCACGGCGTAAGCTTTCTATAAGAACTGAAAGGTGTAACTCACCTCGACCACTGACCTTAAAACCAATTCCCTCTTCTTCAACTAGTAACCCAACGTTGGTTTCGAGTTCCTGCTTAAGACGATCGCCAATCTGCCGAGAGGTAGTAAACTCGCCTTCCTTGCCCTTTAGCGGGCTAGTGTTCGGTCCTAGATAAATGCGTAGTGTTGGAGCTTCAACTTCAATTGGCGGCAAAGCTTCTGGGTTATCGATATCAGCAATAGTATTTCCAATTTTGGCGTCGGCAATACCGGTAACGCCTACAATATCGCCGGCGACTGCGCTGTCGATTTCGACATAAGTTAAGCCAACCGAGCGATAGATTCTGTCTATCTTGGCTTGAGTTTGAGAATTATCACCGCAAAGTGTTACTGACTGACCTTTGACGATTTTGCCGCGCTCGATGCGCCCAACGGCGTATTTGCCCTGAAAAGAGTCCTTTCGAAGAGCCGACACCAGAAACTGTAAACTACCATTTTCATCAACAGATGGTGACGGGACGTGTTCGACGATCGCTTCAAAGATTGTGCCTAGGTCACCCGGGGCGCTAATGTCTGCCGGAACTTCATTCCAGGCCTTAGCTTCGCGCCCAATAGCGTAATAAACAGGATAGTGCAGCTGATCTTCGTGAATCGCCAGCTCCAAGAACAGATCAGCTAGCTCATCTTCCACTTGCTTAATACGAGAGGCAGATTTGTCGATTTTATTGATAACAACTATTGGCTTCAAACCAAGTTGGAGAGCCTTACTAAGCACAAACTTAGTCTGAGGCATCGGACCTTCCTGAGCATCTACTACTAGCAGACAACCATTCGCCATTCGTAGAGTCCGCTCAACCTCGCCACTAAAGTCGGCGTGTCCAGGAGTGTCGATAATGTTAATACGATAGTCTTGCCAGTCGACAGCAGTAATTTTTGCAGTGATGGTAATGCCGCGTTCACGCTCTTGATCGCCGCTATCCATAATTAGGTCTTGAGTCATTTCAGCCTGGTTCGAGCGAAAAGTGTTAGATTGCTTCAAAAGACCATCAACGATGGTCGTCTTGCCGTGATCGACATGAGCAATAATCGCAATATTGCGTATTTTTTCTACAGAATTCATCTTAAACCTTTACTACTTAACCTTTTCGGTCTTTGACTTCGTTTCGTCCTAGACTTTTTTTGGTTTCTTCGAACCATTCATGTTTTCGAGTAGTTTTATCATACTTTCGAAGACGTAGTTTATCAGGGGTGTTTTGAAGATTTTTAGTAGTGACATACGTGCGTTGCCCACTTGCCGAACTGACAAGTGCTACTATTTTTCGTTTTTCGCTTTTTCGTCCCATAGTCACTCGATTTTAACAGATTAAGATTATAATTACAACAGATTATGGAGCCGACGACGAGAGTTGAACTCGTGACCCCCTCCTTACCATGGAGGTGCTCTACCACTGAGCTACGTCGGCATATGCACGCCAATTCTAGCACGCATAAGGTTATTTTAGACAGTTATAGTACTTGTCGCCAAAGGACTCGGAGCTAGTATAGTGAGCAGAAAGACCATGGTTCCTATAGAGCGACTGCTCGTTAAGAGGGACACTTTGTTGATCTAAAAACTTAGTCCGATCAAAAAACTGGCTAATTGTAACTAGACTCTTATAATTTTCGGAATAGGTTGTCTTGAGTGATGGTGCATATTTACAAACCGAACCGTAGCTATCAGCAGATAGTTCAGAGATATAAGTGAGATCAAGTGCTGTTTCGCGACTTGGCAAGTCGACGATGTTTCGCCTTGTAATGAGTCCGATTGGGTTAAGTATTGCTACGCCGAGCAAAACTACGGCAAGTGTGTACCAGCTGATTGCAAAAAGTCGCTTATTGGTAAAACTGCCGCTAATCCAAATTCTAAGGTAGAAGATTCCGGCCATGATGCAAACGAGCCCCATACGCGCAACAAACCTTGTCATTGTCCAGCCGTAGGCAGATTCGTACAGACTCAAGCGCTTCCAGGCCGATACAACGACCATTGCATTGAGTACTAGCAGTAAGATAGGCAGCCAGTTATACTGCCTCGACACACCGTCTTTTGTGGCGTTTTTAGTTACATACACAACTCCGCTAGCTAGAACTGTGGCCAAAAGTAACTGACCATAGCCACTACGCGCATAGTCGGCGTAGGTAATTCCATCTGGCAGAGTAGCACCTCCGAAGAGGAAGCGTAGCTGTACAAACACAAAAACAGCGAACACTGCACAAACTGACCCTAATATAACTTTTGTATCTCTTGCTGACAGTAACCTAGGAAGCTTAACTTCACTGGTGTCATTCACGCGATTGCGAGAAATAACCATACCTAACCAGCCAAGCGCAACGAACGACCAAAACATTGTAGTAAATAGTCGACCGGGGTTGAAATTGTTGAACCAGTCGCCCAAAGGTGCTAGAGCATCTCCAAGCCAAGTAAAATTTTGTCGAAATACCTGGTCTGAACTCGAGAATAAACCTATAAAAATAGCTACCAGTGCCGTTCCAACTACTATTCCAGGTATGGCCAATGTCTTACGTTGCTTACCCTCAACCTTACTGCTTAGTGATTTGACAATCGCAGCTAGTATTTGAATAAAGCTAATGATTGAACCACCAATGTATTCGACAACTCGCCTTACAAACGATAGTTCGAAAAAATTATCAAGATAAGACGTGGCAAAAAGCAGTGCGATAAACGTAAGTGTGGATAGAACAGACCAGACTTGCACTACGGGCTCAGCACGCACATAAACCATTATTGCGTTTGCGACTGCAAATAAAATGTATGAAATTGTTAGTGTATTTAGTTTATTACGTCGAAATAAACTAACCGAAAGTATGCCAGACCAAAGCACTGTCCAAAGAAGAAAGTTAAGTCCAAATATATCTTGCTGAAAGAGAACATCCGTAGATATTCCGATGGCTAAAGATGAACCAAGAAGTAGCAGTGAACTTTGCCTGTTTAGCATCATATACTAACCAGAATTATAACATTATGTTGCCGTGCTAACATGACTACATGATAGTTCTGGATATTGAAACGACTGGCTTAGACCCTGAACAGCACGGCCTTTTGTCGATCGGTGCTATTGATTTTTTACATCCTTCGGAGACATTTTACGGTGAATGCCATATCCGCGAGGGCGAAAAGGTCGACTCAGAGGCACTTGAACTAAACGGCTTTTCTTATGACGAAGTTAAGGACAAAACCAAACAAAGTGCTCGCGACTTAATAATTGCCTTTAATGACTGGCTCGATTCACGATCTATAAAAATGATCGGTGGGTTGCACATCGCTGCTTTTGATGTGCCATTTTTAAACAAGAAGGCTTTGCAGTGCGGTGTTCGAATGCGTCTACATAAACGCTCTATCGACTTGCACTCAATTGCTTATGCAAAAATGCAGGAACTTCGTAAAGTTGTGCCGTTAACAGATGGCTGGAGCGTTATGGACACCGACTTTATTCACCCGTTTTGTGGTTTGCCAAAAGAACCGCGCCCACATCACGCTCTAAATGGCGCTAAATGGGAGGCCGAAAGCCTCAGCCGACTAATTCGCGGCAAAGGACTACTGAAGAGCTTCTCGCGCTATCCTGTACCTTTTTACCTTAAGTCATAATGAGTTATTTGGACTTTCCAACCCTAAACATTCGCTCAAAATCAAATAACCTTGTGAAATAGTGAAATACGACTATAGTATCTGTAATAAACTTCGACTAGGAGATGTGAGGAATGAGTTTAATTAATACTAGAAGGCTAGGCGAGATAAAGAACGCTCATAACGAAACAAAGACTTTGTTAGAGTTAAGAGGACTAGAGCTTAAGAGTACATTGGAAGAGTTTGGTGATGACTTTTGGCTTGAATTTGGCAGAAGCCGTTTAGACACGAGTATTGATGGCTTACCTGTGTTTGTCGAGCGAGCTGTACAAGCTAGATATACAGATAGTATTCGCTACAGTTATGAAATCTTTTCAGGGCAAGTTGATGCAGACAAAAGCTCATTGGCTTTTTTGGGGGGAGAAGTTGTTATTTTCCCTCCAGCAATACAGCCTTTAGATTCAGAAACCAGATTAGCGTATTTGCATGATCTGGTAAGCGCCGTTGACGCCCTTAAGGAGGCCGATGCACTAACTAGGACGGACGGTTAAGAAGATACGAAACTATCAATTATGTTTCAGCTGGCTGAGAGTCTTCTTCTCTAAGCATCAATCTAACATTGTTATTACTAGTATCAAAAATTACGGCACCAAAACTAATTAACTGTTCTGTATCCACTGCTAGCACACGGTTCACTTTTTCAAGTTGGCTTGGGTTAGCTGGCTGAACTACGCAAATATTCATAACTTTACTGCCGATCTGACGTGCAAAGGCACGCTCAGTTTGCGAACCTAGCGACATGTCCGTATCAATCATTCTAATAATATTGGCAATCGGTGTAGCATTCACACCTTTTTTGATAAGACCGGCAAAAGCGCTAGACATCTTGAAGTACTCCCTGGCTCTGGCCTCTGCAGTCGCTCGACTAGTCATAAGACCAATGTCGAGACGCACTTCTTCGAACGCTTCATGGGCTGCATTTCTTACATTATCAACATCTCTCGCCACAAAACCATGGGTGAACTGAAAGCCACTTATTACGCTCAGCCAGAACTCCATGAATTCTGCTTGGTTCCAATGAGTCTTACAGATAAATACAGGCTCTATGGCTGACTCAGGTCGTATCTGTTGGTCTACAGCTAGTTGTTCTGCGAGCAAGCGTGCGGATTCTGTGTTACGAGCTATAACTTCCCGCATTTCCAAACTATTATTACGAGCATGCCCACCACTTGTAATGGAGGAACTCAAATATGCATCTGGTACTAAACTCAATCTTGTCTGACGAGCGTAGAGCCAATAATAAGCTTCATACGGATCTAACTCGAAATCATTAACCGTTTCGGTCAGCTCCTGAAGAACAGGGCGATATGAGAATTCTAAACTAGACACTATAGATTAATTATCTTCGCATAAAGGAGGTCTTGCAAGCATAAGGCTTTTGGTGCAGCATCATAGGCGTGGTTAGAATTAATTTGTTGTTTGGCGTGAGGGCAACTACTTAAGATTTAAAGACTCAATAAAGTGTGTGAATTCATTAGCATAAGTTGGATCTGCTATTGTATCTGTTCGGTCAGGGTAGGTATAGCCCAGTGTTACACCGTGTTTTTTAGTTAGAAACAGAGCATTCGACGAGTTATTGATGGGCGTTATAAAAGACGAATGTCCAACAAAGCTCACATAGCTAACTCCGTTAGCAGTTTCAAGGATCTTGGGTTCTTGAAAGTACAGCCCCTCAGCTGCGTAAAGACTGGCCAGATTGTTAATACTGTCCTTTAAATTGGCTAGCAACCCACTGACCGTCGCGGGAAGCCCATCGTTTGTAATGTAAACATAAAACCGTGAACCTTGACTGATAGCATAGGAATCCTCATAGACTTTGTCGTTAGAAGTGAAGTTAGCTGTACTAAAGAAAATATACTGGTTGTTAGTATCTACATTATCTGTTTCTATATTCCAACCTTTCGGATATGAAATTGTGAAGTTTGGATTTTTGTCGTAAGTAACATAGGCTGAATCTTCCCGATCTGTCATTTGACCGGTCTCTGAAGACGGCTGCTCTGTGCTTTGGGAGGAAGCATCTCTAGTCCTTGCTCTTACAACATACCAGCAGGCACCAATAACTACTCCCAAAATTAATATAGATAAAAGCACTGCCAGTATTTCGAAACCTTTTTGATCCTTTTTCATGGATTTATACTATCACTAAAATGATTATGCTTGGTGTAGGGTGTAGGATTCGACCAACCTTTGGCCAGCCCGAACCTCATAATACCAAAATCTTCTGTTATTTATCAAACAGCATACTACTCTGCTATAATATGCTCATGCTTACTAAAGAGAAGGGAGATATTGCGGTCGCTGACGCAATACATTTCTTCACTATTAATAGGTATGAGGTGTGTTTGCCCATAGGAGATAAACGAAACTACGATTTAGTAGTTGAAAAAAATTACAAATTGCAGACAGTGCAAGTTAAGTACGCTGGTATTTACCCTAGTAAGAAGGATCAGTGCCACGTAGGATTGCGTATCACTGGTGGAAATCAGAGTTACTCTACTGCTAAAAAGTACTTGGATGATGCCTTTGACCTACTTTTTATTTACACTGGTCGTGGCGAGTCTTACCTCATCCCCTGGAAAGACGTAAAAGCAAGAAATGACATTTGGATTGAGCATCCGAAGTATCAACGCTATAATGTGACGGCATGCAGGGTTAGTGAAGTGGTCAAACACGATTGACTGTAAATCAATTGGCTTACGCCTTCGTAGGTTCGAATCCTACACCCTGCACCAAAAAGAACCGCCATCTCTGACGGTTCTTTTTAGTTCCTCACAATCACCACCTCACGAGCGATGTTGCTTGAAAATCAGTTATCTCGCAATACGCTGATTTTATACTTGTCCTCCGTAGCTTTACTAGTTTGACTTGTTAAGCGAAGTTCGAAGAACGAAGTTTAATGGAGCCGACTCGGGGATTCGAACCCCGGACATTCAGTTTACAAAACTGACGCTCTAACCAGCTGAGCTAAGTCGGCATGCCTACAAAGATTTAATATATCTTGCTCGTCTCCACTCCCTACCCTTACCCTTGTTTAGGTTTCTGAAGCTATTAGTAAGTGAATGGCAATTTGGGCAAATTAACCTAAGATTTGATTCAAGATTATTCTCCGAGTTCCCGTCAATATGATCTACCTCTAGGGGTACATTACCTGTAAATGCATTTACTTCACTCCAACCACACAAGGAACAAGATTTGTGAAACTTCTCGAAAAGATACTTTCGTATGTGCTTGGAGATGTTTTTTGTTCTTACACCTCTGTCTCCTCTAGATTTTCCTTGTTTCCAGCTAGCAACATACGCTCTATATTGATTTTCTAATTGACACTGATTGGAGCAATACAGTTTTCCGCTTGGTTTGACGGCTGAGCTGCAGTTTTTACACGTTAGCATAACTAAATTATACTGTAAAAGTTCTGATTAATGCGAGTGTGAGTGTATCAAAAACAGGGGTCTTTATCAATATTCTGTGGGATGCGTGGCTACATTATGACGCGTTTTGGACGTAGCACACGGTGCGTCTTACCTGACGGTACAATCACGTTATTCAGCTTCTTCTGAATGACCTTAGCCTCCTCAGGCATGTCTCGGGATTCAAAAGCTCTAAGAAGTAGCCCATATGTCTCGCGGTTTGGTTCAAGTTCGGCCGCCCTTTCTAGTTCTTCGATCATCTTCTTGTCGTTACCGACCTTTTCAAGCACTTTGGCGTAGGCAATGTGCCTAGCTGCCAGACTATCCTCGAGCCCCAAAGCCATCTCGAAGGCACTCATCGCCTTCTCGTAACTGCCAGTCTCGTAATAGATCAGACCGAGGTTATGCAGACTTGAGGCGCTAGGTTCTATACTTGAAGCAATCTCAAAACAATCAATCGCATCCTTATACTCTCGTTGCTTAGCATAAAGAATGCCTAAACGGTTATAGGCCGCAGTGTTCTTCTCATCTATTCGAAGAATTGTTAAAAGTGCCTTTTCGGCTCGCAAAAACTTGTTTTCTTTTAAGCCAACATGGGCAATACTCCAAAGTCGACCAAGCTTGTCGCCTAATAGATGTGGAATGTCATCCGGGCTCTCACTATTAATTCGACTGGCACGAATAGCCAAAACCGCAAGTAAGACCACCAATATCAAGGCATACATATCTTATAATTGTAACATTAAGCGTAAAGTTACTAGCCTAGTGGTGACGTTGTTGCTTAGTGCTTCCAGTGATTCTTCTACAGCTTGTAGTTTTTTTGCCCAGATCTCTACATTTGTACGCTTTTCTCTAGCACTGTTAAAGCCGGCATAAAGTATGCGTTCTAGAGCATCTAGGGTAGCTCTAAGTTTTAACTTGTCCTTTGCTAAACCATCGATTAATTGCAATCGATCGGACATACTAGCGGAGAGTATTTGTTTGGCCTCTGTAATTACCGACTTATAGTCATCTGCCTCTCCGTTTAGAATTCTCTGTGCGAGACCGATGTTGCCGCCCGACAAACCAATAGAGGCCCTTATCTTCGATGACTCGTGCCCTTGCACCTCAAAATAATCGGAAATTTCTTTAGTCGACACTCGGTTTAGAGAAACTACATTAACTCTTGATAATACGGTAGGTAGCAAGGCGCTTTTGTCGTGTGTGCTGAGCAAAAAGTAAATATTTTCTGGGGGTTCCTCAAGTTGTTTTAATAGTGCGTTTTGCGCCTCTGTAGTGAGTTTTTCACATTCTGGTATTATCACCGTCAAAACACTACCTTCCAGAGGTCGTAGACTCAATATAGATTTTATGTTTCTAGCCTGATTAATGCTAATGGACGGCCCGTCGTCGCTGACATAGACCCGCTGTTCCGGTCTTACCGCTCCTAACTTTCCCGCAACAGCGTTAAGCAAGCTCTTCTTACCTGAGCCTTGCGGTCCA
>JBBTYV010000088.1:0-5371 GCA_038061635.1 Patescibacteria group bacterium | reverse complement strand
TCTTCGGAGACTACCTTGACGGTGACACCGAGAAAGAGTTTAAGGCTCATTGTGTAATGACGAAGAAAAAGTACGAATCATACCCAAGTAACCTAAGAGATTTAATTGAAAATGACCCGCGAGGTATCTTCTCCATACAACAAGTTCGTTTGCCGAATCCGAATAATCCTGCCGACATACTTGATGGAGTATTGCTCAGCTATGAAGTATGATCTTGTTTCACTATTTACAGGTGCGGGTGGACTCGATATTGGTTTCCATAATGTTGGTTTCAATACAGTCTGGGCGAACGAATATGATAAGACTATAACCCCGACTCTTCGATATAACTTTAAAGATACGATTGTAGACGACAGAAGCATTACGCACATACCTTCTTCATCCATTCCAGGTGCAATGGGAGTGATAGGTGGACCACCTTGCCAGAGCTGGAGCGAGGCTGGAGCTGGTAGGGGGCTTGATGATACTAGGGGTCAAGTTTTCTTGGAATACATTAGGGTTATACGTGACAAGAAGCCACTATTCTTCTTAGCAGAAAACGTGTCTGGGATGTTGTCTTCAACACACGCGAAGTCTCTCGAGTTCCTTATCAGCGAGTTCCATAAGCTTGGATACAACTTCACATACAAGTTATTGAACGCATATGACTATGGAGTGCCTGAAGATCGAAAAAGGGTCTTCTTTATCGGATATCATAAGAAATTAGGAAAGGTATTCGAATTTCCAGAGTCTGTACCTGAAGAAGATAAAAAGAGTCTAAAAGATGCAATATGGGACCTGAAAGATAATGCTAAACCAGCTCTAGTAAAGAACAAAACTAATGGTAGGTTGCGAGTTCCAAATCATGAATATATGACTGGTGGATTCTCAACAATGTATATGTCAAGAAATAGAGTTAGGGGCTGGAGTGAGCCTTCATTTACTATTCAGGCGGGAGGTAGGCACGCACCTATACATCCGCAAGCACCTAAAATGATTAAGCTAGCTCAAAATAAACAAATTTTCGCCAAAGGAAAAGAGAAGTTATACAGACGACTAAGCGTGCGTGAGTGTGCCCGAATTCAAACTTTTCCAGATAACTATGAGTTTATATACAAAGACGTTTCGGACGGATATAAAATGATAGGAAATGCTGTCCCTGTAAAATTTGCGGAGGCAATCGCCAAGCAAATCAAAAAAGACATCCAGGCCTTTTATAAAAAGGGAGGTCTATATAATCCTGTAAGAGGGACTCCACTACCCACTCAGCGACAATTGATTAATGTATAGAAACACAAAGATTGCGAGCATGCTTATGCGTCATAATACAGATAAATGAACGATAGACGTTGGAATTAAGACAATCTACAGATTGAATCCGTGCTTGATTTGTAGTTTAGTAAGACCTAGATGAGCTGAGATCACACTAATATTGTGCTGCACGTTCGCTTTGGTCTCTTGATCGACGCCTTTCCAAAACTCCTCGGCTTTATTTTCGAAGAAAAGTAATGTTATCGCCTGTTTTATATCACTCTGTGAGGTGATTGTCTTAATACGGCCCACATCTGCGCTTGATAACAATTTCTCTAGTAGTACCGGCTGACTGCTTGCGGTGTTATAAACTACCCAGTTTACGGATTCGGCATCTCCGAAAAGTGTTTTGTAGTGTATTTGTGCTTCATCGCCACCTTTATCTCCGTCAAATATCGCAACGTACTTCCTAGAAGCTCCGATTGCCATACTAAGCAGGTATCGGTTATTGCCCGCTCCGCAGCCCGGCAGGAATACGGCGTCAATTATAGGTCTCCAAAAATAAAAATCGGTTATACCCTCGGTCACTATCACTTTCTTATTCATGATCGTCTCGAGCGGTATTCGCATTCTTAATGCATTGTAAAGTGTTGAAAGTGCTCCCTCATGTCTCTTCGTAGATGCATTTGAAAGGGGGATTAACTTAATGGCATGATCTTCCTTCTGAACTATCTGGATGTTATTAATGTTTATCTTTTCGGGGTCCAGTAAAAATTCCGAATGCGTAGAGTAGATAACAGGGTGAGATTGAGCAAGACTTACAAGGGCATCCAGGAGGACGGTCTGTGCGCTATTATGTAAATACGAACCGGGCTCATCAATTAAGTAAAGAAATCGCTCCTCGTGTACGGCTGCAAAGCATTTTCTAGCACTAAAGTTAAAGAACCATCTGAACCCCTGGCTGCGCTCACTGATCTTCATAGTCACCTCCGGTGCGGGGGTATTATCACTTCCGGGAAATTGTTCAATAACTTTTACCTCAATGCTTCTTTTATTTTCACCAAGTTTGAATGCGAGCCTTACACTGTTAAATTTTGTAAGGTCAAGTTCGCCTTCAGGTACGTGCATCCTACGCCAGTCATCTATAATTTGCTTAGTGACATTGTCATTAACTCGTGAAATCAGTGTGTCCTGAGCGTCGGACTCCGGATTTCTGAAAAAATCCCTCAAGTTTACTCCCGTGTTACTAAAAGCACCTTCAATGATCTTTTGGTTTTCGTCTAGCGTGTTATCGGTTCCTTCTATATATGGTTTAGGAAAAAATACAGAGTCGGGTATGGGTGACTCAAGAAAGTTATCAAAATAGTAGACCCGAGGGAGTTTCGTAATAATTTCTCTCGCTAATTCTTCTATCCGATCACCCGATAGGCTGTTAATCTCGTAGTGTTTTGTTTCGTCTTGAGCGTTAAAAACTCTAGTTATTGTAAGAACTTCGCGCTGGAGCTGAATATCAAGCAAGTCGTCGTGCTCTGGTTCTGACTCAGCCTCCACCTCTGGTTCTGACTCAGCCTCGACTTCGGGAGTAGTAGGCGCACCCTCTGCTGATCCAGGGCTTTCGTTATCTTCAGCATCGCTCTCATCCGTAGTGTCTGGTGGCAATTCGGGAAGAAGATGCTTCGCGCGAATACTGTCGAATTCGGATTGTGATATTCCAATGTCGCAAGAGACGCTAAACATTATATTTTCAGGACGATATCTGTTTACGAACTTCCAACCTTTAGCCTTGATCAGTTCATCATTTCTAAAATCAAAGTTTGCTACTGCTTCAAGTGCTGATGACTTCCCAGATTCATTAACCCCGATAATCGGCACTGGCAGATCAAGCACAGTGAGCTTGGATTCTACCAGCGCTTTATAATCTATGATGTTGAAACGTTTGTATTTCATACTTATAGGGTTTCTTATTTAGTAAGGGTACTTTTTCACTATTTTTACTAAATACATTATAACAGTGAGTATTTGATCATTGTCGCAAAAAGTTGAAGAATATCACTTATGCTTCCTACAGGGTATAAGCAAATAGAACAAAAACTGCGACTTCGCAATAAATCAAATGATATTATGGATTTATAGCAAGTAAATAAGGAGGTGGGAGATGAGCAAACGAACTGTTATAAAAATTCATGGGAAGAGCTACTACGCAGAGCGCAATAAAAAAGGTCAGTTTACTGATATAACCGGTATCAATAAATCTATAAAATCGGATATGAAGAAAAGCAACGCCAAAACAGTGAAACCAGGACACGGGCATCAGGGCGACCTCAAACGCAAATGAGAACGGTTTTGCTTTGTGTAGCTTACCTATGTGGTCTTTTTGGCTCGATTTTGCTCTGGAAATTTGGTCTACCACAAAGAGATATTAATAAAGATGGTCACATCACTTTGATTCTTGAACAAGAAGATGAAATCGAGAAAAAGCAGTGGAAGAGGTACAACAAAATATCTCATTTTGGGATTATCCTTATTGGGTTGAGTTTTCTTCTACAAATTATTAGTTTGGGAGTTGAATAGAACTAATTTTGGTTTTTCGGGGTCCGGGGCATAAAACTGAAGTTTCCGATTGATGAATGTCAAACTGACAATAGAGACGTTTTGATCCAAAGTCTCAAAGCTTAACTAGGAAATACTTTGAGACCGACTGAAAGGAGTCATCAAAACGATTGTCAGGCCTTGACGATGAAGCACTAGCGAAACTTCAGTCCACCCCGGTGCTTTTGGTTCTTTTGGCAGACAAAAGAACTCGGACAGCTACCTTGAGGTAGCGCTGAAACATGTATCTGAATTCGAGCTATAATAGAACCAACATGGAGCACCTCATTTTCTCACCAACCGACTTCGTAGCTGTCTTCAACCAAACGGTCAGCACGGCGTATCCACTCGTCACAATCGAAGGCGAAGTTAGTAACTTTCGAATCGCCAAAGAAAAATGGGTCTACTTCGACATCAAAGACGAGTTCTCCTCACTGCGAGTTTTTGGGACGGTCTATCAACTTTCGCATGCTATCGATGACGGCATGCTTGTTCGTTTGAGTGCTAGGCCTGAACTTCACCCGCAATATAACTTTTCGTTGCAGATGGTCGACGTTGTGCCGAGCGGGCAGGGGAGTATCAAAAAATCGTTCGACATCTTGTTCGCCAAGCTAACGGCCGAAGGCTTGTTCGACGAAAGTCGAAAACGGTCTTTGCCATACCCTCCAACCCGTATCGGCCTTATAACTTCAAACGAAGCAGCGGCTTACGGCGACTTTATTAAAGTTCTAACCGCTCGCTGGCCACTCATAGAAATTAACCTTGCCAACGTTCGTGTCCAGGGCGACAGCGCCGCCGGCGAAATAATCGCCGCGCTACATCACTTTAATCTTTTGCCCGAACCGGTCGAAGTGATAGTAGTTATTCGCGGTGGTGGTAGCGCTGAGGATTTGCTGGCTTTCCAGGACGAACATTTAACCCGGGCGATAGCGGAAAGCCGAATCCCAACGCTGGTTGCAATTGGCCACGAGCGCGACATTAGCCTTGCTGAACTTGCGGCAGACGTTCGCGCCTCAACACCAAGCAACGCCGCCGAACTAATTGCGCCGGCAATGGAAGAAGTCATGGCTGCTTACCGGGAGCGCCTGCTCCGTTGTAACACAGTCGTTTCGAGCTTGGTTTCTAGCTGGCGAAGTGACCTGGCCGAGACTACGCAGAACTTACGAACAAGATTCGCGCAGGTCATAAATAATGAACGGCAAGATCTCAAGAGAATCGGCGAAGTGTTAGCGGCCTTTAACCCCAAGCTTGTTTTAGCGCGCGGCTACGCACTTGTTCGATCGGGCGATAATTTAGTGCGCTCTGCCAAGCAAACAAAACCAGGCGACGAACTTAAACTAACATTCCACGACGGCGAGCGCCGAGCTAGCGTGATAGGTTAAAGCATTATAAAATGTATCAATGAAAAAAATATTCTTGGTCATCCTACCCGTACTTGCTTTAGCCACAATAATATCTTTAATTGCAATTAAGAATCATGATTTTTCAGATGCGAATAAATTACCGAGCATTATTGGTATGGTAACTAGCAAATTTACTGACTGTGTGGGTG
>JBBTYV010000087.1:0-3953 GCA_038061635.1 Patescibacteria group bacterium | reverse complement strand
CACTAGTTGGTAGCCGTGATTTTAATATTCCAGGTTATGGCCAGCTAAACATCGCCACTACACCAAGAAGTCCGGGTTCGACCTTTAAGCCATACGACTACGCCGCACTAATGGCATCGAACGAAAACTGGGGTCCAGGCAGTTTCCTTTATGACTTACGAACTAATTTTGGTGGCAACTACCGGCCTCAAGACTTCGACCTAAGAGAACCGGGTGGGATGACGATGCGCTATGCCTTAGGCAACTCACGAAACATTCCGGCTATTAAAGCTATGTACATTGCCGGCATTGAAGCAACGCACGAAGTAGCTATAAAACTTGGTGTCAAAAGTGGTGTGACGGGCTGTCAAGGAGCTCCGCAATGTGAAGGCATTTTGTCGACCGCCATTGGTGACGGAGGCCAAGTTAGGCTTGACGAGCACGTTCATGGTTTCGCCTCATTTTCTCGACTCGGCAAAAACATTCCGCAAACCTATATCTTGAAGGTCGAAAATAAGCAGGGCAAAATTCTTCAGGAATGGCAACTAGAAGACGGTGAGCAGGGCGTAGACGAACAGATCGCATATCTAATAAATGATATGTTGTCAGACCGAAACGCCAGCTATTTCCGATCATCTAAAGGCTACCGTGAACGTGTTACTAATGGTTTTGAAACAATGAATATTCCGGCTGGTATTAAGACCGGAACGACCAACTTCGCCGACAACGGTTGGATGCTTGGTTACACACAGAAATACTCTGCGGGTGTTTGGATAGGTAACCACGAGAACAAGTCTTCGCATCGGATTAGCTACGAAAATGCCACCGGCCCGATTTGGGGTGAATTTATGCGTCGGGCTCACGAATTACTTACTGAAAAACCGGGGGTCTGGACTCGCCCAGCGGGCATCAAAGCTGCCTCCTCTGTCGATGCTGCAACATTTGCAGCCATTAAATCTAAGTGTACTGGCGCCCAAGTCGGTAATGTTTGCGGGTATGGCCAGAGTGACCTCTTCCCATCGTGGTATTCGCCCGTTAGTACTAGCTCTGCCAAAAAGGCTGTCATCGACACTATTAGCGGCAAATTAGCTACAGAATGTACCCCCGAACTGGCCAAAAAAGAAGTTACAGGCGGTAAAATCCAGCCCGAGATCCCAGCGACCGATCCAAACTATAAGAACTGGTTAGAGCCAATCGTGGCCCGCTTTAGTGGCATAAGTGGAATTGCAATTCCAGTCGACAAGGACGATCGTCACCTCTGTAGCGACGCTAAACCATCGACCACAATTAGCGTCTCGAAGCTCGGTACTGGCTACTATCGTTTTTCAGCAACCGTATCGCAAGGCCTGGCTCAGCTAAAGACTTTGAGTTTCAAGATTGACGGCCAAACGGTTAGCGGCGGATCATTTGGGATCACCAGCCCAGGGGTTGTTACTATGGACTATTTCTCGGAAATAACAGGTTCACACGCCGTTAGCGCCCAAGTAGTTGATGACTTGCTTTACGAATACACCACCTCTGGAACTAGCCAGACATTTGACGCAGTCCCGACAATTACCGTTTCGAAAACGGGTGTTGGACCAACTACAACGGCCAGTTGGACAGCGATTTCTTGGGCGGATAGCTACTACTACACGATTACAAATAGTTCCGGAACAGTTGTTGACAGTGGTTCGACGAGCGGTACTTCTAGATCGATGCTTGCTCTTCCCAATGGGACGTATAGCGTCGTTGTTGATGCCTACTTAGGATCCAGCCTAGTAAAGAGTAGCGCCGCTACTTCAATCACTAAACCTTAGCTTACAGATTGACATTTAGTAGTTTTTAGAGTATAATAGCTCTGTTCTTTAACAAGCTATTGCTCTTAGAACGGCGTTTTTGAAGTGTTTTTTTGGGACACTCTAAAAACGCCGTTCTAAACCACAAGTTGAGCACGTTTGGGGAAACCCCAGGCACGTTCGCACGGCGCTAGCAAGAAAGGGGCATGTCGTCATGGCAAGTCCTTCAACAGATAGTCCACTGGACATGACTTACGGCCAAATCATAGAGTTCATCAGAGCTCTGATCGCGGCCGGTCTTGATACGGAGGGTGTAGGGGCGGTCTTGCGTTCACCCGACACAGCTAAGAGGTGGGTCTCTGCGCTTGTGTCGTTGTCGCTGATTCCTGATCTAGGAATCTTTTCTCACCCGACGGACCAGCTAAGAAAAGCGCGGGAGGCCTACGGAAATTTTTACTCCGAAAGCCAATACCAGAAAGCACTGGATCAAATTCCTTCCTTAGAGCAACCTGACGGGTCTTTACAGGCCTGGGTTCTATACGGGACAGTCAACACTACGGCAGGAACATTCGACTTCCTGCTTCAGCGTCTTCGTGAGAACTTCCCGGACATGTTTCGTGATTCTCGTGTCCTGTCCTTGCCCATGGGTGCTTTTTTGACAGGTCCGGAGTTTCGTTCAAACACCCTACAGTGGGTGTTGATCGACTTTGGGGCAGAAATTGGCAATGATCCCAGAGAGGTCTATAGGCGCAAGGCAGCATCCCTCGAACTCCTGTCGGCGGCTTGGCTTCACCCAGGATTTTTACCAAGCCTGGGCAAGACCATTCACGGGATTTTCATCCCAGAACATGTATTCGCTCCTGCGATCAACGGATGGGGCGACCAATGTGTGCTATACCTGAGTGGCGGCAAGGGGAGAGCTGCAATAAGCGTTTCAGACCCTGCCCACTCTTACCGCTCGGGACCGAAGTGGGGAAGCCCGATGGTTTTGAAGAGAAAAAATTAGGGCCTACGGACCCTTCGACTCGTTAAGGCTCTGCCTTGGCACTAAGTCGTAAATCCTATACCGACCCTGGCTCTTCATTGAGCCAGGGTCGAATCATTTTTAAGAGGGATTAATCCTTGGCAAGGGAAGTGTTGAGAGCTGAGCGCAGGTCAGCAACTTGATGTAGAAGTTTTGTAGCTTGCTTTGACCGAGGTCCAACCGCTAACTTAAAGCCCATTTTTTGAGCTTCGGCCAATCGTTTATCAATTGCTGAGACGTGACGAACTTCGCCACTTAAACCAACTTCCCCAAACACTACGGCGTCTGTCTTTAGCTTCATACCCTTTGCAGCCGAGCCGATAGCCATGCAAATTGCCAGGTCGGCTGCCGGATCATTCAAACGAATTCCACCAACGATATTAATGTAGATGTCTTTGTCGGAAAGCTGCAACTTTGTGCGACGTTCCAAAACGGCGATTAACATATTCAAGCGATTCAGGTCAAAGCCTGACGCCGCACGTTTAGGGTAGCCATAAGATGTTTTATTAACCAGCGCCTGGACCTCAACCAGTAATGGCCTCGTACCCTCTAGCGTCGAAAGGACAATCGAACCGTCACTGACCTGCCTTTCAGCTAACAGCGCAGCAGAAGGGTTTTCGACCGACTGGAGGCCGTTTTCTTCCATTTCGAAGATTCCTGCTTCATTAGTTGAACCGAAGCGGTTCTTGATAGCTCTAAGTACCTTAAAGCCTCCATAGCGATCACCTTCGAGCTGAAGTACTACATCAACCATATGCTCGAGAAGTTTTGGCCCAGCAATTGAACCTTCCTTGGTAACATGCCCAATGATTAGGAGCGCTGTGTTAGTAGCTTTAGCTGCAGCGGTTAAGAGCTGAGTGCTGTTAGTAATCTGGCTGACCGTACCGGCGGCGGAGCTAATTTCAGTACAAGACAAAGTCTGAATGGAATCGATTATCACCAGGTCTGCCGTACGATTGGCGATCGTAGCGGCAATGTCGTTTGCTACAGTGGCAGTAGCGACTGTTAGTTTGTCAGACGAAACACCGAGACGGCGAGCCCGTAAGGCAATCTGTTCGGCTGACTCTTCGCCGCTGATATATAAAACGCTAGTCTCTCGGCTAATTGTGTTAGCTAGCTGCAAAACCAGCGTACTCTTGCCAATTCCTGGCTGGCCAGCAAGCAAAATCACA
>JBBTYV010000086.1:0-3744 GCA_038061635.1 Patescibacteria group bacterium | reverse complement strand
CAGTCAATACCGTACGAACCGCTCTTGCACGCAAAACCATTTGTTACAGATTCTTCGGCGATTTTTTGCAGTCCAGTGTCAAGCGTTGTCGTAACGGTCAGCCCAAGTTTAGTTACATCCTTGCCGTAAGTTTCCTTAAGCTGTTTATAAACCTCCAAAACAAAGTGCGGAGCGACGATGTCTTTATATTGGCTTTTGTTTTTAACTACCTTAGCAAGGGTGTCAATGGCTTTTGCAGCCTTGGCTTCCTCTTTTGTTATGTAGTCTAGGCCGACCATTTGATCGAGAACATAGTCTTTTCGTTTCGCTAAGGCCTCCTGGTCTTGAACCCAGTATAGGTCCGGCGACGGGATACCAGCAGCCATAATGGCAGCCTCGTCGAGGGTTAGGTCTTTGGCTGATTTATCGAATAACCCTTTCGCAGCGGCTTCGGCGCCATTATATTGATACGCAAAACCAATCTCGTTTAAGTAGGCCTGCAAAATCTCGTCTTTTTTATAACTAGCATCTAGTTCGACTGATAGGATAAGCTCCTTAATCTTTCGTGTTAAAGATCTTTCGGAAGTCAGGAGCGCTAGCTTAACATACTGCTGTGTAATTGTTGAACCACCGCGTCCTCCACCACCACTGGCGGCGTTCGAAACAGCTGCGTTAAAGAGTCCAATAGGGTCAAAACCATGGTGCGAGTAAAAGTTCTTGTCTTCGGCAGCTATTACTGCCTTTTGTAGATATGGTGACATTTGATCAAGTGCTACCGGACGACAATCGACATCACCAGCACCAGACCAAAGTAGAACAGTTTTGGTTCGGTCATAAAACTTAATGGTCTGGCCTAGTGAACAAGCTCGAAGGTCGGTAATGTTTTGCGGTAAATCTTTTCGGAAATAAGCAAAGACCCCGGCGATAAGGATAGAAAGCACCAGGATAGTCGCACCTGAAATCTTCAGCATCATAATAAGTCCTCGGCGACTAAACCAGTAGTGGATTAGGTTTCTCGGATGTAAGCGATAAAAAAAGCGCCCGGTGCGAGATTTTGGCAATGTCGAAAGGTATTCGGCGTGTTTGCGGGCACGAATGTCTTTTTTGCTTCGTAATTTTGCAGTCAAGTTTTGGTTTACCCTTATAGTGCGTTCGCCTAGGTTTTTGGTTTGCGGAAATCGTTTAACAACAATTTGTTTACTTCTATGCAGGCCTCTGGCGAGTTTCTGTCTGGCGCTACTTTGCAGTCTAGTGAACTTATTTTTTAGCTTATCCTTCATATATACCCTCCCATTATACCCGATTTGCGCATAACCTCGCTGAGTTCAGAACCTGGGCTCCGGGGATGCAAAACTGCTTTTCTCTGACGGAGAGGTATTATGGAATACATTAACGGCAGAAAAATAGTTTTTGCGCCCAGGGGGCGGTCCTAAAACAGTGAGGATTATGCGCAAGTCGGGTAAACCAACTAATAAGCTTAAAAAAACGGTTATCATATACATAATGAAACTGTCGGATAGTCTAGGGGTGCTGAAGGGAATCGGGCCAGAGTCAGCCAAGAAACTGGCCAGCGCCAAGCTTGAATCTATTGAAGATCTTCTTAGTTATTGGCCACGAAAGTATGAAGACTATTCAACGGTTCTAGCGATCAAGGATGTTAAGCCCGGGAATGTAACCGTTCGTGCCAAGATCGAAACAGTTGTCGGACGTTATTCTCGCCGAGGTCTTCACATAACAGAGGCCACAGCGACCGACAAGACAGGTAGTCTACACCTAACTTGGTTTAATCAACCGTATCGCGCGCGGGGCTTGAGAGCAGATGTTGACTACTACATCTCTGGCACTTTCGACCTGAGCGGGCAGAGCCTGAGCATAGTTAACCCCTCTATCCAACTAGCGACAGATTTGGTGGCCGGCGGTCGGATTTTGGCCGTCTACCCGGAAACCAAGGTAGTAAAGTCGACTCTAATTCGAAAAGCCATTTCGTCGGCTTTACCGGCCACCAAGCTTATTCCCGAAGTTCTACCCGCCTGGCTCGTCAAAGACGCCAAACTAATGAGCCACGGCGAGGCAATCGAAAAGTTACATGCTCCCGCAACGCTTGCAGATCTCGAGACTGCTCAGAAAAGATTGAGCTTTGAGGAGCTATTTGAACTGCAACTTGGCAGTCAGCTGACTAAAGCCGAACTGGCCCACGAAAAAGCCACGCCCATAAGTTTTCACGAAGAATTAGCAGTCGAATTTACTAAACATCTGGGCTTCAAGCTAACCGACGATCAGCGCAAAACTATCTGGCAAATATACAAAGACCTGGGCCACGACACACCTATGAACAGACTTATCGAGGGAGATGTTGGCTCTGGAAAAACGGTCGTAGCCGCCATGGCTGCAGTAATGGTCATGAACGCTGGCCATCAAGTGATGTACATGGCGCCAACCGAAATTTTGGCCCGCCAGCAGGCCGAAACGCTTAGCCAGTTATTTGCGCACACTAAATGGAAAGACCAGATTGGTTTACTAGTCGGTAGCCTAAAAGCTGCGCAAAAGACAGCTCTTCATAAACGTATCGCCGACGGTTCTTGTCGGTTGGTGGTCGGGACGCATGCCTTGATTCAAGACGCCGTGGCGACCGACAATGTGGCGCTAGTGGTGATTGACGAACAGCACCGCTTTGGGGTCGACCAGCGTCAAAAGCTTAGATCTAAGGCTGGGTTTTTTCCTCATGTGTTGTGTATGACGGCTACACCGATTCCAAGAAGTCTGGCGCTCACACTCTACGGCGAGCTCGACCTGAGCATCATCAAAGACAAACCTCCAGGACGAAAAGTGACAGAAACTCAGGTCGTGTCGTTTAGCGCTCGCTCAGCGTTATATCAAGATGTTGACATCGAAATCTCCAGAGGTCGACAGGTGTTCGTCGTTTGCCCGCTGATAAACGAGTCTGATGTGCTTCAAGTCAAGGCCGCCGAGACGCTATATAAAGAGCTTTCGGACAAACTATTAAGTAACCGAAAAATCGGACTGGTTCACGGCTCGATGAAGACTGCTGATAAAGAAAAGGTTATGAAGGACTTTGCTGTAGGCTCGCTCGACCTGCTGGTAGCCACTACGGTTATCGAGGTTGGAGTTAACATCCAAAATGCCACAGTCATGATAATAGAAGGTGCCGAGCGTTTTGGCTTAGCACAGATACACCAGCTTCGTGGGAGAGTCGGGCGTGCTGAACATCAAAGCTACTGCTATCTGGTGCCAAGCCAAGATATAGGTATGACAAAACGCCTGCGGGCGGTCGAAAGTACCAACGATGGCTTCCGTCTGGCGGAACTCGACCTCGAACTTCGTGGCCCAGGGGCTATTTATGGTTCAAGGCAAAGTGGTGAGCTAGACCTTAGGATGGCTAGTCTAAACGACCGCGAGCAAGTTGGCTTGGCAAAGCATTATGCCGAGATGTTTATCAAAAAAGGCGAAAATTTGCTAAAATACCCTCAGCTTAACCGGCGCGTAGCGCACTTTCGGTCATTGCAGAAGCTTAACTAGTTTATAAACTCCCTTGCTTGAGGCTCAGGTCCAATTTCTCTTTGAGAAGCGGACCGCAGCTGTACTCTGTACTGCAAGGGAGCATCACAAAAGAAAATTGGAGATCAGCCCAAGAGGGACAGTAAATCAAGCAATTTATTTGCTTAATTTCTGGACCGACAAGGGAGTTTAATATGTATTCTGGTTGGTTATTAACTAACAAATCAGGCGCCGTCTTGGGCGTTCACC
>JBBTYV010000085.1:0-8833 GCA_038061635.1 Patescibacteria group bacterium | reverse complement strand
CAGCTTGCAACTTAGCTTCGATAAACCTTCTAAAATACCTCAACGAAGACAACACTTTTGATGTTACGGCCTTCAAGCACACGGTCGAGGTTATGTTTACGGCCCAAGAAATATTAGTCGGCTACTCGAGCTATCCAACAGAGAGTATAACCAAGAATGCCAAAGCTTATCGTGAACTAGGACTAGGTTATGCTAACTTAGGCGCACTTTTAATGGCTCAAGGACTGCCTTATGACTCAGAAGAAGGTCGAGCTCAGGCTGCAGCTATTACTGCTCTTATGACGGGGCATGCGTACGCTACAAGCGCAAAGCTAGCCCGCCGAGTGGGGCCATTTGCTGGCTTTCATAAAGATCGAGAAGCAATGCTAGGCGTTTTGAAGATGCACCGCGCCGAAGTTTCTAAGATTGATGCTGCTTTAGTATCCGAAGATCTGCTTAGCGCAGCCGCGATGTCTTGGGACGAAGCAGTTGAACTTGGTGAGATTCACGGAGTACGTAACTCCCAGGCTAGTGTCCTTGCTCCAACCGGGACGATTGGTCTAATGATGGACTGCGACACAACAGGTGTTGAGCCAGATTTTGCATTGACCAAATATAAGAACTTGGTTGGTGGTGGGGGTATGATTATCGTGAATCAAACCGTCCCGAGGGCACTCAAAACACTCGGCTATACTCTAAAACAGACAGACGATATCGTCAGCTTTATTGCCGATAAAAACACAATCGACGGAGTCCCACATTTAAAACCAGAGCATCAGAATGTTTTTGCATGTGCCGTTGGATTTAACTCAATCCACTACTTAGGCCACGTTAAAATGATGTCAGCAGTACAACCTTTCATCTCAGGAGCAATCAGTAAAACAGTAAATATGCCAGATGATTCAACAGTTGAAGACATCGAGCAACTACATATTGACGCCTGGAGAATGGGCATTAAGGCCGTAGCTATCTACCGCGATGGCTCAAAGGTTGCACAGCCACTCAGCGACAAAAAGAAATCGGACGATAGTGAAAATACAGACAACAAAGCATCGGTAGCGACAGAACAGCCGAATGAAGGGTTTATTGTGAAGGGTGCGGTTAAGCGAGAACTACCTCGTCGAAGGAATAGTCACACTTACGAGTTTAGAATTGCCGACCTTAAGGGCTTCTTCACGGTCGGTGAATACCCTGAGGGTACACCAGGCGAACTGTTCGTAACGGTTTCTAAACAGGGTTCAACTTTGTCAGGGTTAATGGATTCGTTCGCGCGATCTATTAGCCATGGTTTGAAGTACGGTGTTCCACTAAAGAGCTACGTTAAGACTTTAATGAGCACTAGTTTTGCGCCCGCCGGCATGACAGACGACGTCGACATCAAGACAGCCAGTTCGATCACAGACTACATATTCAGACGTTTAGCTCTAGATTACCTATCATTTGATGATCGTCTGGAGCTTGGGTTGGCGTCATTTGACGATATGCCAGAACAACAAGCATCTCTAGCAGTGGACGAAGCGGTGCTACTAAAGGTCACAGAACCAATAGTTAAAACAGAGGAAGTAGTCGAAGAAGTTACCGAAACGCCCGTAAAAGACGATGCGCCAACCTCAAAAGACACAACCGCACCACTTTGCTATAACTGTGGTAACCAAACACAACGGGCTGGTAGCTGCTATGTCTGTAGCACTTGCGGTTCTACCAGCGGTTGCTCCTAGAATTTAGTCGACGCTTCAAACCGTAAACTGTATACTTTCAAACATGAAGGTAGTAGTCCTGTACCATCCGGAGAGCGATCATGCGCGTAGTGTGCTGACTTTTCAGCGTGATTTTGAGCGCTTATCGTCGAAGCCAGTACAACTACTCAGTCTTGAAACGCCCGAAGGCGACGCACAGGCTAGGCTTTACGGAGTTACGCAGTATCCGGCTGTCATAATCTGTTCTGACAACGGCGAAGTCTTAAAATTCTGGGAAGGCGAACTCCTACCTCAAATCAGTGAAGTCATTAGCTATATCCTCTAAACAAATATCATGAAGTTCAAAAAAGGCACTAGAAGGCCACCAATCGAATACGAAAAAGACCTCGTGAAGGTCTGGAAGCAAAACAAGACTTTTGAAAAGTCAGTTGAAGCGCGTCCTAAGAAGGATGCTTTTGTATTTTATGACGGCCCTCCGTTTCTAACGGGTACACCGCACCACGGGCATCTCCTAATATCTGCCGTTAAGGACACTGTAGCTCGTTTTCAAACAATGAAGGGTAGGCGCGTTGAACGTAAGTGGGGCTGGGATTGCCACGGTCTACCTGCCGAGGTTTTTGTCGAAAACAAACTTGGCATAACTAGCAAGAAGGAGATCGGAACAAAAATTAGCATCGCGGACTACGTTCGTGAGTGCCGCGCTGCGATGGTTAAGACGGGGACTGAATGGGAAGATACGATTGAACGCCTTGGTCGCTGGGTTGAATTTAAGGGTGCTTACAAAACGATGGATCCAGAATATATGGAAAGTGTCTGGTGGGCCTTCAAAACTATGTACGAGGCCGGCAAGATTTATGAAGGCGAAAAGGTGCTAATCTACTGCACCAAAGACGCTACTCCGATAAGTAAATCCGAGGTAGCGATGGAGAATAGCTACCAGCAAGACACCGACCCGAGCGTTTTTGTATACTTCGATCTGGAGGACAGTGACGAATCGGTTCTGGCCTGGACGACTACTCCGTGGACTTTACCAGCAAACGTCGCAATAGCCGTGAATCCAAAGCTTAGCTATTTGTTAGTAGAGTATTGTGGTAAAAAAGTCTACGTTGCAGAAGAGACAGCGAAAAAGGTATTTACAGATGAAAAACATAAGCCTTTGGCATATACTGTTGTAAAAAAGATAAAAGGTTCTGAGTTAGTCGGCAAGAAGTACCACCCTCTGTTCGAAAATCGCGGGCCAGATGCTCACCGCATACTTGCAGCCGATTTCGTAACAGTAGAAGACGGTACGGGTATTGTTCACGAGGCACCAGCCTACGGCGAAGAGGATTACGATTTGTGCAAGAAGGAGGGCGTGCCGATAGTTTCGCTCGTGGATGAAAATGGCCTGTTCACCGAAGGGCGATGGCAGGGAAGCAATATCTGGGAGGTGAATAAGGAGATCGCCAAGACACTAGTCGCAGAAAATAAGGCGTTAAAAGTCGAATATATTGTACACGAATATCCACACTGCCACCGTTGTGGAGGCAAGCTGATGTACCGTGCGCACCCAAGTTGGTTTATAGATATCCAGGCTCAGAAGCAAGAAATGCAAGACGCCAATGACAAAACTTCGTGGACCCCAGCGCATCTCAAAGAAGGTCGCTTCAGAAATATTATTGACTCTGCGCCAGACTGGAACATCTCACGTGATCGTTATTGGGCGACGCCGATACCGGTGTGGCGGGGTGTCAAGAACGATGGTACCGAGGTTATTAAGGTTATTGGGTCGTATGATGAATTTGAGGAGCTAACAGGGAAGAAGCTCGACGATTATCATCTTCCAAATGTCATGGATGTCGAGTTTGAGTGTGAAGGAGTTACTCTCCGACATATCGGCAAGGTTCTAGACTGTTGGTTCGAATCGGGCAGTATGCCTTTCGCCCAATTTCACTATCCTTTCGAGAATAAGCAAAAATTTGAAGATAGCTTTCCGGCCGATTTCATTATCGAGGCTATGGACCAAACCAGGGGTTGGTTCTATGCACTAACAGCGGTTAATGTTGGCCTGTTCGGCAAGTCACCGTTTAAGCATCTTATTTGTACCGGTTTCGTAAACGCGGCCGACGGTCGAAAGATGAGCAAGAAGCTACAAAACTACACCGACCCGATGGAGCTGGTCGACCAATATTCGGTCGATTCGTTTAGGTTCATTTTGCTTTCCAGTCCGCTACTTAACGGGGAGGATTTCGATCTGAAAGACAAAGACATTGGCGATGTACTCCGAAAACTGAACATGGTTTGGAACATGTACGACTTCTTCACTCTGTACGCCGATGTAGATGGCTGGGAATGGGATGGAAAGGTTAGAGATCCGAGTGACGACTGCGATAACGTGCTGGACATCTGGATAATCTCGCGTTTACATCAGTTAATGTCCGAGGTCGACAAACATATGCAGGCATATGATTTGCCAAACGCCACAAAACCAATCTTACCGTTCATCGACGACGCCAGTAACTGGTATGTACGGCGTTCAAGAAAGCGCTTCTGGAAGCATGGAAGTGGCCCAGACAAGCAGATGGCTTACAAAACGCTTCATTACGTGTTGGTTCAACTTGCGCACGTCCTAGCGCCGTTTACGCCGTTCATGGCCGAGGAGCTTTATAAAAATCTAACAGGTGGGGAGTCTGTTCATCTTAACGATTGGCCGGAATCTGGCCATGTCAACGAGTTACTAATCGACCGAATGGCGAATACGAGAGAAATAATCAATGAGGGCCTATCGCTTCGGGCGTCAGAGGGCATTAAAGTCCGTCAACCACTAGCAGCGGTGAACGTGGTCGGCATTGACGACCTACTAGGGGAAGACAAAGAAGCCCTCGTACCTATCCTGCTAGAAGAGCTGAATGTAAAGTCCGTCACATCTGCTAAAAACAACCAAAAAGTATCGCTTGATACCAAAATGACTGAAGAGTTGAAGCGCGAGGGCTTAGCCCGAGAGGTTGTGCGCATGGTGCAGGGGGCTCGAAAAGAAGCTGGTTTAGAGGTGGACGACCGAATAATACTTTGTCTGGAAGCGTCGGGCAGCGAACTCGAAAAAGCCATCGTTGATCACCGCGCAGACATCGAGGCTGAAACACTAGCGACTATCACCGATGATGTGCAAAAGAGTTTCGCAAAAACAGAGACAGTCGAATCTCATAAACTTTCAATCAGCCTCAGTAGGTCCGAGTAACACTTTACATACAGAGGTGATTCTGCTAAACTGTCATAAATTATGAAAGCCGTAATCACAACTGGTGGCAAGCAATACCTCGTTGCAAAAGACGATGTTCTAGAGGTTGATCTGCTTCACTCTGACAAAAAAACCCTCAGCTTCGAACCACTTTTAGTTATAAATGAAAAAGAAACATTAGTTGGCACGCCAACGGTGGCAGGACATACTGTAACGGCCGAGATTGTCGGCGAAACCAGAGGCGAAAAAGTCGTGGCTATCCGCTACAAAGCCAAGAAACGTGTCAAGAAAGTCCACGGCTCTCGCCAGACCTTGACCCAGATAAAAATCTCTTCAATTAAATAGACTTATCCACAAGCCACAAGTTTGTTCAAAATATTGTTTTCGATTGCAGCTCGAGAGACTATTTACACCTACATCTGGAAAATATCGTTGTACAAAAGTACACAAAATATGCAAATAAATAGCAAAAACATAATTATTCCGCGCACATAATGTATACAAACCCCTTGTTTTATACCGTGGCTACCCCTATTATGTATTCAGATTTGTAAAGACAAAAACAAACAAATCAAAACAAAAACCAAAATCATGAACCGACGGTTCTTTGCTCCAGTAAATAAACGTCGGATCCCCGGTTCTTTTAACAGAGCAGGGGCTTTGCTAGTTTTGGGTCTAGTTGCGTTTGCGATGTTAGTGGGAGTGTTCGGAGCTATTCGACCAGAGTCAACTTCGGCTGCGGCGAGTACGACCCTGACATTCCAGGCGCGCTTACTTAACACCAGTGGTTCCTTAGTGGCCGACGGAACATATAACGTCGAGTTTAAGATCTATGACACCGTCGGTAGCGGTGCATCGGCCCAAGGAGTTTGTAGCCTCGACAGCTCAACCGACGACTGTTGGTGGATCGAAAACCGCATTGGCGCCAACAAAGCGACAGTTAAGAACGGTTACATTTATGCCAACCTCGGTTCGGTAACAGCCTTTAGCTCGACTATCCCATGGGATCAGGAGCTTTGGATAACCATGAACATCGGTGGAACGGGCAGTCCGAGCTGGGACGGCGAAATGAGCCCGCGTTTTAAGGTTGCGGCCGTGCCATACGCTTTTGCTGCGGCAAAACTTCAAGTTACGGATAGCGCCATCACCAATAAATTGGTTTTTGCTACTCCGGCGTCTACGAATAAGACCATTACCTTACCGAACGAGACTGGTACGGTATGTACTACCGGATCTGTTTGTTCTGGCTATCAAGCCTCAGTATCTGGCGGAGCAGCTAACCAACAACTAAGCAACTTGTCGGGTACTATCGCCATCAACACAAGTCTACTTCCTGGTACGAACGACACAATTGACCTCGGCGATGATACGCATAGATTCAAAGATCTATTCCTAGGCGGCGAAACACTGCATATTGGCACAAGTACTTCTGACGAAGGGGTGTTGGCTTACACGACAAGCACTAACGTCCTGTCACTACAGAGTACTGGTACCATAACTCTGGCTAGCAACACTTCGATAACTGGCGCCAATACCTTTGCTACCGGCACTGGGGCTGTATCTTTACAAGGGGATTCCACTGTCGCAGCCACTAAACTGCTAACCGTGACAAGCGGCCTAACTTCGCTGACCGGAAACACCACAGGGGATGCTCTAAATGTCTCTAACTCCACCAGCATTGGTAATATAGCTGTCTTCAAGGATAACTCCGCGGCTGTACTAACCATCGCCGACACGGGCATAGTAACCTTCCAAAACACAGCTAACTCCAGTTCAGCATTCAGCATCAAGGACTCTAGCTCAACAACCGTCCTCAGTGTCGATACCCAGTCCCAAAGGCTCAACCCCGGCACTTCACTGTCCTACACTACCTCAATATCTAGGACTACTACAGAGATGGCCAATGCTAATGATGTAGCTCAAGACAGTTCAATCGCCATTGGCGTCGACGGCTTTCCAGTTATTGCCCATGGCAACAATACCGATGGTGATCTAAATGTCACGAAGTGCGACAATGCCGCCTGTACCTCTTCCTCAACAGTAGAGCTTACCAATGCAGATAATGTAGGAGAGTGGACCTCGATTGCTATTGGTACTGACGGCCTGCCGATTATTGCCTACAGTAGTAGCACAGATGGTGATCTCAACATCGTCAAGTGTGGCAACACAGCTTGTACGAGTGGCAATACAACAACAGAGATTTCAAATGCCGACGGTAATGGACGTGAACTCTCGATGGCTATTAGTACCGACGGTTTCGCTGTAATCTCACATAAGAATGTGACCGACGGTGATATCAACGTCACAAAATGTAGCAATGCTGCCTGTACCGCTTCTTCAACAGTAGAACTTACCAATGCGGATAACGTTGGAGAGCAAAGCTCACTGGCCATCGGCACCGATGGCTTCCCGGTATTTTCGTACTATAACACCACCGACACTGACCTTAATATTACCAAGTGTGGCAACGCTGCTTGTACTAGTGGTAACACAACTACCGAGCTTACAAGCGCTGACTCTGTTGGGAGCTATAGCTCGCTAGCCATCGGTACTGATGGGTATCCGGTTATTTCGTACCGCAACAGTACAGACAGCGATATTAATGTCACAAAATGTAGCAACGCGGCCTGTACTTCATCCACCACAACAGAGATCTCAAATGCTGATGCAGTGGGGCAGTATAATTCGATCGCCATCGGCACCGACGGCCTCCCTGTAATTTCGACCTACAATGATACCGACGGCGACCTTAACGTCATAAAATGTAGCAACGCGGCCTGTACCTCATCTTCAACAGTAGAAATTACAAACGCCGACCTTGTTGGGCGCAACAACTTTACCGTTATGGGAACCGACGGGCTACCAGTAATTGCATATAGGAATAGCACCGACACTGATCTTAACGTTACTAAGTGTGCCGACCGTACTTGTTCTGGCTCTACTGGCGATGCCTTGACTGGTGGCGTAGATCTAGGCACTATTGCCGGATCATACCGTAGCGTCTACTTCGATACATTAAACTTCGGCGCGCAGAATGCTAGGCTGGTACTTAATGACGCCGGCAACTTCTGGGCGAACAATCTATATAGTGGCAATACCGGATCTGTTGGTGTCGGCACAATGGCCCCAACGGCTAAACTAGAAGTAGTCGGTGATAATAGCGGCGCAACCACCACTCTTGTAGTAAATAATTCAACATCTACAGGCTCGATAGCTGTTTTCCAAGACAATGGCACAGCCGTGCTAACAGTAGCCGACGGCGGTGCAGCGACATTCCGTAACTCCACCAACTCCACGACTGCCTTCCAGATACAAGACGCTGCCGGTACTAGCAACCTACTTATTGCCGACACCACCAACAGTAAGATCGGTATTGCTACAGCTCCATCATCTTCTGGAGCCACCGTACAAGTGGTGGGTAGTGTCTCTGCCACCACAGGTGTGGTTTTGAATGCTACTGGTAACAGCAACAGCACCATTACTAAGAGCACAGTAGTCACTGCAGCCGTTACAGCTAACGACGTAGTTGTCATCAACACCGCCTCAGCCGGTCAAGTAACAACTACAGCAGTCGGCGGAAGTACTGGAGTTTTCGGTATTGCCACTCAAACTCTTAGCGCTGGTCAAACCCAGAACATAGTCATTGGCGGTATCTATCAGGTCACCGCCGACGTTAGCGCAGTTGCTATCGGTGACCAACTTATAACCAGCTCAACTACGGGCCAGGTGACCCCTGCTTCAAATCCTGCGAGCGGACAATCAATCGGTCGAGCTTTATCTAGTAAATCTGCAGGTTCTTCTGGCCTTGTCTGGGTGCAGGTTACTCCAGGCTCCGGAGGCAATAACGTCAATGACAGTAATGCAGTTGGTACCATCACCGCCTATTCAGGTTCAACCGCGCCTAATGGTTGGCTACTGGCTTATGGCCAGGCAGTCAGCA
>JBBTYV010000084.1:0-4209 GCA_038061635.1 Patescibacteria group bacterium | reverse complement strand
CTAATGCTTGTCTTTCTAGCCAGCGCCATTGCGACCAGCGCCAGTCCAACACCCGGCGGGCTTGGTGCAGCCGAAGTGTCGATGATGCTGGCGCTCGATAAATTATCAATTGCCGGTCCTCCCGCACTAGCCGGCGTAATAGCTTTTCGGCTAATTACTTACTGGCTGCCAATCTTACCTGGCTATCTATTCTTCAGGATTGTTGGTGCCAAACGCTACATCTAACCCCTCCCCGCGGACCCCACACTTGAGATAGTTTCGGTATGAGACGGAGGAACGGAGCAAGGCGTAGGTAATACTACGTTGATGCGAGTACCGGACTTCTCAGACTGAAAATAGCCAAGAAGCAAACAAAAAGATCCGGCTTTGCCGGACTTTCCTGTTCTGCTGATGTGGTGTTCGCTAAACCGTGAACTCGGTTGAAGGCTTTTTAATCGCGTTCAACCGCCGAATATAGGTGTATGCCGCACCTTCCAGACCTAGTATCTTTATCGAGCCAATTAGCACATAAAGCTCATCAATTTGCTTTTGAGTAGGTGGCCCGCTCTCGGCTTGCTTGAAAAACTGTTCAACCCTGCCAACTAGCCATCTTTCTTCTGTTTCGTTTAGCCGATTGACTGGTACTCCGACGCTAATTTCCGCGCCGACAATTTCTATTGACCGTGCTGAACGATCACGCTTCCGTAGATGCCCCCGTTTGATTAGATTATTTACATGCAAGGCAACCGTCGCAACTGAGGTGTAGTTACAACCAGTCATAATCTCGCGGTAACTTGGGCTATAGCCATGTTTGGCGATAAATTCTGATATAAAACTCAGTGTTTCAAGTTGCCGCTTGGTTGGCCTAATAACTTGCTTGGTTTCTTCTTTCTTCTCTTCCATTTTTACCTCCTAAAAACCCACAGCTTATACCAAGTATAATTCCATATGGTGAATATTCCGGCCGATATGAACTGCGCGAACCATAATTCGATATTCAGACCAGTTAGCCATCTTAATATAAAGTAGCTGAGCAATAGATTAAGTACGGTTATGAGAGCAAAGCGCTCTCCAGAGTTAAGAATGTTTTTGCCGGGGAAGGCTAGGTAGCGCTGACAGAAATAATTTAAGGTAATACCAACTAAGTTACCAATGATGTTTATCCACCAAAGACCAAGATATTTCTCGCCGAAAGTAATGATTAACCAGGCACTCCAAAAATAAGCGCCACCACCAGCAACATAGCCAATAAAATTACGTTTGCTTATAAAGTGTTGACCCTGCTTATGCTTTTTCACCTCTTAACTTTACATCATCCCAATAATATATATAGGGGTTCATACTTTAGCCACAGATTCAATTTTCTTCGAGAAGCGGAGCAAGACGTACAAGCGTACGTTGACCCAGGGCATAGAAGAAGAAAGTTGGATATGGGGCAAAGAGCCAAGCCAATATCAAGTCACTTGTTTGCTTGATTTTGGCTTGGTGCTATGGAGGCCTTTGCGAGTGGTTGCATAGCCTCCAAGCACTAGTCCTGCTATCCCCCACCAAGTGTAGGCCACAGTCTCGTCGCTCCAAACTGGCCAGAACATACTGGCCACTGTTATACCTAAGAATGAGCTCATCAGACTTACTGCTAACCAATTAGTTCTTATAGTCCAAAGAAGTCTAATAACGTAATAATAGATCGCAACGAGTAACGCTAGACCTAAGAAACCAAACTGATAGGCGGTATCGAGGAAATAGTTCTCCACAATAGCTGACTTGTCACCATACGTCGATGGCGTTCCGGCAGACCCTATGCCGTGTCCAGCAATATTATTCCTAAGTCCCGAAAAGCCAGCCTGAAGCGACTGGAGTCTTTCGTCGTCAGAATTTATTCCGCTTTTTTCAGCCGGGTCTACATGAAAAACCACTTGCTGGATGAAATAAGTATCCCTATTTGGTACAACAAAAACGATGCCTGCAGTAGCAATAAGAATAGAAAATACAAGCATCTGTAGTTTATATTTCCTAAAGACAAAAGACAGATAAGTAATCCCAGCAACGACTAGCCCGATCCATGCACTCCTAGAATAAGTAAAATATAGCGTCAAAACAGAAGAAATTAAGGTAATAGAAAATAAGATTTGACGGCCTAGTGTCAGTTCTTTTCTAATAAATATCCAATACGAAATTAGGAGTGGGATAGCAACAACCATATAAGCGCCAAGTACATTCGGCCCACGTAACGTCGACGAATACCTAATCAGCCCGCCCACTCCATCTATCGTAAAGTACGACGGAATGATTGTTCCATCGTAGCCAAAGTGGCTCAAGAAATCACGAGGCAGTAACATCGATTGGAGCATGCCGAATACCCCAACTACAGCAAGACCGATTATTACTATTCTCAGTATGAGTTTTAGTTTCGCATTACTTTTGTAACTGATTCCTACGTAGTAAGTTATAAAGAAGAAGGCTAGGAATCTTAAGTTAAGATCAAACCCGGCCAGTCTCTGAGTTATGCTAGCGGATGAAAAAACGACATAACCAACGTTCAGTAAAAAGTATAAGTATATAAACAAAAATAATCTTCGACTGATTGCCGATTTCACTTTAATGAAGTGACCGACAGTCAACAGCACACCAGAAACCAGAAAAACAACAATGTCTTTTAGTGACTTAAAGAATATCGAATAGCCAAAGTTGCTAATTAGCCATGTACTAATAAACGCATGAAAGGGTATATAGGCTATTAAGGAAAGAGTGGTTACATACGCAAGCTTTTGAATCCTTTGAATCATTACATCAATTGTATACGATAACCACGGGCCTCAGGACGTAATAATCAGATATAATAGCCTATACATGAAGAGTAACGTTTCAGCAGCCTACGCCCTGCTTTTAATTTTCGGAGACTTTGTAGCAATTTTGGCGGCCTTCGCTCTAGCCTACATTCTTAGAGTTTCTCTAAGCGACGAACCTTTTAGAACTATCTACGCCAGCGACTACGCTAAAGCTTTCCTAGTGATCGCGCCTTTTTGGCTTATGCTGTTTGGTTTTTTAGGGTTATATAACCGCGATACGTATGAATGGCGTTGGCGCGAACTAAGCCGACTACTCGTCGGATCAATCATTGGTGTTATGGGTGTTATCACGTACAACTTTATCGGTGAAGGTCCGATCTTGCCGGCCAGGATTATTGCGCTCTATGGTCTAGTTATCGCCTTTATATTCTTAGTTTTAGAGAGAAGTATTCTACGGCGTATTCGCAAACTTCTGCGTCGCTATGGTTGGGGAGTGGTTAATTCTCTCCTCATCGGGGACGGACTATCATCTCGTGAGCTAATTCGTGCACTTCAAGATCCGATAAGTAGTGGCTATCGAGTCGTTGGGCTGGTTAGCTCAAAGACACCACCAAAATTTTACAAAGGCAGGCACTTCACAAGTCTAGAGCAAGGCCTAGCGTCAATTCAGAAACTAGAAATACATTTAATCGTGCTTGCAGAATTGTACGGCGACAACGCCAAGAACTCTCTGGTGCTTTCAACCGCTCAGGCTCAGCACTGTGGCTTTAAGTTTGTGCCGGCCCAAGAAGGAATGTTTAGTAGAAAGATGGACGTAGAACTCTTCCAAGGCATGCCTGTAGTCACGATCCACCAAACAGCACTCACCGGCTGGGGCAGAATCGTCAAGCGACTATTCGATATTTTAGTGTCGAGCATTATTTTGATTATTCTGTCACCTTTTCTAGTGATAATCGCAGTTCTAATTAAGTTCTCGGACTTTGGGCCGATTATCTTTAAGCAAAAACGCCTAACCAGGCACAACAACACAATAAATATCTATAAATTTCGGACGCTAAAAAAGTCTGTAAATGGACTACTGCCGGAAGAGGGGTTTGCAAAGCTTGGCAAACCGGAATTGGCAAAGAAGTTTCGAGCTAACGGCGACCGGATAGACAACGACCCGCGCATCTCAGCCATAGGTCGCATACTACGAAGGTTTTCGCTAGATGAGTTCCCGCAACTCATAAACATCATTAAAGGTGATATTAGTTTGGTCGGGCCTCGAGCTTTGGTGCACAGAGAACTTGAGAACTACCCATACAAAAATCTTCTCTTAAGTGTGAAGTCTGGTATCACCGGCATCGCTCAAATCTCTGGCCGGCGCAACATCCCGTTTGAAGAACGTCGAAAGCTAGATCTTTATTATGTCCAGAACTGGTCGTTCTGGCTAGATATAAAG
>JBBTYV010000083.1:0-22770 GCA_038061635.1 Patescibacteria group bacterium | reverse complement strand
TAGCGAGAGAAGTAGAAACCTCAAAAAGACCATCATGTGAGCGAAAATAACGCTCGAACAGAGGTCAATCTAGAAGCTTATGGCTTCTCATGCATGCATTAGTTTATTAAGCTCCCCCTCCCGGTAATTGGCGCTTTGGCCTTTGCAGGCTTCCCGGGGTCTCCCCTGTTCTTACTCCACCCGTTGAGGATAGGCATATACTACCACAAGAGTGTATTCCTGTCAATACCATATTATGCTATGTCAAGCAAAAGCGTAATGCTACTAAAAGCTATGTGGTTGGTTTGGATAAAGGTGGTTCTGTTGTTTTTGTGTTTTCTGGCTTCGTAGTTTTTAGTGGAAAACAAAATCCAAACGTCGAGCCTTTACCTTCTGTACTTTTGAATAAGATCGCACCACCAGAGGCGATAATCACCTTCTTAGCCATAAAAAGACCCAAGCCTGTGCCGTCAGGTCGAGCTGTTCGGGCATTACCAGCCCGATAAAACTTTGTAAATAGGTGGGCCTGTTCAGCCTTCGGAACACCAATGCCGTTGTCGCTA
Source organism: Patescibacteria group bacterium (assembly GCA_038061635.1). GTDB lineage: Bacteria > Patescibacteriota > Saccharimonadia > Saccharimonadales > JAGQMS01 > JBBQBM01. The sequence goes on along the minus strand of JBBTYV010000083.1, from coordinate 22,228 downwards.
ACAGTAAGTTCAGCTGAAACTGCGGAGCTGTTTAAGCTTACCTCTACCTCTCCACCAGATGGTGTGTAATAGATTGCATTATAAACAAAATTCATTATCACCTGCCGAATCTTGGTGTCATCGAGTTCAAGCTTAGGAAACTTCTTGGGTTTTTGAAACCTTAGTTTGACATTTCGAGACTTGGCAGTTTCTTCTATTTGCAGTAGCTCTTCTTCGACAACATCCGGCAGATAGACAGATGTTGGCTCCATAATAAACTTACCTGTCCTCAGCCGAGAGACGTTTAAGAGATCAGATATAAGATAAACCATCCTCTGAGCGCTGGTGTAAGATTGGCGTAACAGTTGTTGTTGTTGGGGATTGAGCTTGCCGGCGTCGCCCTCGAGAACCATTGAGACATAGCCTTTGACGCTGGTTAACGGTGTTCTGAGCTGATGACTGGCCATACTAACGAACTCATCCTTAGCCTCGTCGAGAGCAAGCAGTTTTTTATTGGTCTCTTCCAGCTTCCGTAGGACTAGCTGGTTCTCCTCAAATAGCAGTTTATTGTCGACAGCAAGACCGATTGCTTCGCCAAGACGCTCCAGTATGGCCCGGTCGGTCTCTGAACTTTCGGCTCCTGGTCTTTTAGTACCGATGATCAAGACACCAACCAACTTCTGGCGAGCAAGCAACTTAACTATTAGTAGTGCCCCAAAACCAGCTTCTTTGGCTAGTTTGTCTAATGAACCAATATGGGAGGTGAATATTTGCCTCAAAACACCGTCGCAAATGCGGGCGGCTTCAACCGATTCTATCCTCTGCTCAGCACCAAACCAGGGGCTAGCTGTCGAGAGAGTTAGTCCGCTCAAATAACCAGTAATGTCTTTTTTAGAATCATAGGGCTGTGACAAAGCATAGCCCGCCAAGCGCAGAATTTGGCTGTCCGCTTTCTCGACAGCGAAGATTCCTGCGAATATATAGTCAGATGTGGCAATTAAAGCCTGTCCGATGCCAGAGCATAAATCACCGGTAGTGCCTTGAGATTCCGAAACTAAAGCATCTATCACTCTGAGAAGCGACGACACTTGTTCGCTAGGTGCTGACTCAGAATTCTTCTGGACTATACTTCTCGGATCGATAGACTCACCAGATACGCTTGGCGAAGCGTAAGTTTGGGCTCGTTTATTACGAAGAAACGACATGAGTTAAAATGTCCTGGTGTAAATGTTGCAACTACTTGAATAATATCTTTTAGTAAAATCCAGCTCGTTTGTTCTACAATGGTTATGCATACTACTACTAAAAACTTTAGCATAGAAAGCGACAAAAATAAGATGTCTAGCATCGCGATCGTCGAGGATGATCAGGCAATAGCCCAAATGTACCGAATTAAGTTCGAGGCCGAAGGCTACAGCGTCCAAACGGCTGATAACGGCAAAGCCGGCCTCCTACTAATTGAAACTATGAAGCCAGATATTGTGTTGCTCGACATTATGATGCCCGAAATGAATGGCGACGCTGTACTCGAAAAACTCCGGTCCGTACCTTGGGGGAAGGATTTGAAAGTAATTATTCTCACAAATATGGGCGAACAAGAAGCACCGCCCAAGCTAAAAGAACTCGGCGTACTAGCTTTTATTGTGAAGGCCGAGATGACACCGCGCCAAGTAGCCGACCTAGTGAAAAAACATTTATCAGTATGAAAATTGGTTTAATTGGCTGGGGTGTTGAAACTCAAAGTGCCTATCGCTACTTCGGGCCTGATCACCAATATCTTATCTGCAACGAAGAACCACGGGATGATTTTCCTGCGGGCGACAATATTCAAATCCAATTCATAAACACCCCTCGGACACCTGGGTTAGTCGGCAATGTAGCCGACCTAACCTATCTAGACGGTGTCGAAGATTGTCAGCAGATTATCTTCGCAGCTGCTTCGCGCAAGAATCTTGAGAAGCACTTTGACGAAAATAGTGATTTTTGGCAAAAAGCCAAAACTATTCAACATATCTTTTTTGAAGAGTCGCCAACCAAAAACATCATTGGAGTGACTGGTAGTAAAGGCAAGGGTACAACTTCGACTCTAATTGCAAAGATGCTTGAAGCTGGCGGCCTTAAGACCTCGCTCGGAGGGAACATCGGCTTAGCGGTTTTAGACCTGCTACCCAATGTTACGCCAGAATCTTGGGTGGTATTGGAGCTATCCAGCTTTCAACTTTATAAATTCCCTCACTCGCCACATATTGCTGTATTCCTAAAACTTTGGCCAGAACACATCGACGAATGGCATAAAACTATGGAAGATTATATTTCATCTAAAGCCAATATTTTTACAAATCAAACTGATTCCGACTTTGCGGTTTATTTGCCATCAAATGAACACTCGAGTCAAAGTGCTCAATTATCAAAAGGCAAACATATTCCCTACACAAAGACGCCAGGTGCTTTTATTGATAGCCAAAATTTAGTGATTAATGATCAGATAATTATGGGTATTAGTGGTATTAAGCTAATCGGTCCTCATAATCTTGAGAATGTTTGCGCCGCTGTAACGGCCGTTTGGCAAGTTCATCAGAATGTTGATGCTATTAAATCCGTGCTGACTAGTTTCACTGGCCTGGAGCATCGTTTGGAATTTGCAGGCGAAATCAATGGAGTGCGCTATTATGACGATTCTTTTGGTACAACCCCAGATACAGCGATTGTTGCCATGGATTCCTTCAAGGAACCCAAAGTAATAGTTATTGGTGGCCACGACAAAGGTAACCCCTTCGAAGACCTAGCTAAGCGACTAACCGATAGTGACATTCGACACGTGGTTTTTATAGGTAACACCGGAGCAAAAATACTAGATTTAGCTATTCAAGTCGGCTTTGATAAATCAAAAGCTACTATCAAAGAGAATAGCAACGATTGGACCATGTCAGAAATACTTAACATGTTAAGTATTTCTGCATGTCCGGGCGATGTAGCCTTACTCAGTACTGGTTGTGCTAGTTTCGGTATGTTCAAAGACTATAAGGAACGTGGCCAGTTATTTAAGAGTGCTGTTCGGTCGTTGATTTCTTAACCGAAACGCCGGTGCTAAATAGTAAGTTTTCAAATAGCGCAGCAATTGTTAAGGGCCCTACCCCGCCAACTTTTGGAGTTATTCTTACGTCACTGCGTTTTCGAACTTCGTCGTCTACATCTCCGAGTAACCCATTTTTGCCTGCGGAGACTCCAGCATCAACTAAAATAGCATCTTTTTTGACCATACTCGACCTGATAAGCCCTGGTTGTCCTACAGCAGAGACTATTACATCAGCTGTTTTTAGCTCCGCTCCAAGGTCTTTAACGGTGTCGTCAACAGATGAAACGTCCAACTCTGCAGTCTTCCAGTGCTTCTCAAGTGGTGCACCGACTAACCTACCTTTCCCGACAATCACGATTTTTTTGCCAAGCAAATTTACGTTGTGGCCAGCTAGTAGCCAGTCGATGGCCGTTACAGTTGGCGGCGTGAACTTAGAGTTTGGGGTTAGACCATCGACGTCTTTAGCCGGATCGACAGCCGCTAATATTTCGAGGGTATCTTTTTTGTCAGCCAGCGGAAGTTGAACTATTATTCCGAAAACTGACTTGTCTTTGTTTAGTTTATTAATTGTCGCAATAGCATCCTTCTGCGCCAGCTCAACGACTTCAACCTCTGCCTCAAGGTCTTCGCCATAGCTCTTCTTAAGCTTTAGATAAGTATCAACAACCGGGTCGGGGTTTGTGCGGATGATTACTAACTTTGGTGTAGCATGGCTCGCTTGGCGTAAGCTACGCGAAACGTGCAGTTGTCGCATTTTTATAAAATCGACGATATCCTTCCCGTTTAGTTCTTTCATGTCCCCATTATAACTTAGGGGTATAAGGATAAGCATAAGCTCGGTATACTACTTAGTAACCGAATATGAAAAATAATCGTCTTCTTAGAAAATTGCACTCCAAGAATATGTTGGCTCCTCACTTAATAGTTCTTTTTGTTGCAATCATAGGAGCTCTATATAGCGAAGTGTCAACTGAAGCCCGGACGATTCTGATAATTATTTCTGTTGTTAGTGCGCTTGCACTATTATTTGCATTTATTTCAAAGACCGCCGACGGCGATCGACTAGATTTAGAAAGTAGCGCCAGTAAAGCCAAGCTTGAACATGAGCGCATAAAAACACTTATAAACAGCATGGCCGATGCTGTTATCGCTACCGACCCTGAAGGTAAGATTACTCTCTACAATGCCGCTGCCTTAAATATCCTCGACACCAACCAAGACCTTGTCGGCAAAGACTTACACACCACCCTAAACGTACTCAATGAAGAGAGAAAACCAATCGACATTTTAAACTTATCTCTTCAAAAAAATACCAGCATCAATGCCGACAACTTGTTTTTGAAATACAACGACGACGAACTTATTAGTATTCGGGTTTTTGTATCACAAGTCCGCCTTGGGTTTGGCAGTAACCAAGAAGAGGGTTTCATTTTGACACTCCGCGATATAACGCGCGAAAAATCTCTTGAGGAAGAGCGCGATGAGTTCATATCCGTAATTAGTCATGAGCTACGCACACCGGTGACGATTACCGAGGCTAGTATCTCCAACGCTCAGTTTGTAGCCGATAGCAAAAGTGAAACTCCACAAGCAATTAAAGATTCCCTAAAGACCGCTCATGACGAAGTTTTGTTCCTAGCGAGCATGTTGAATGATCTTTCTACATTGTCACGGGCCGAACGCGGCAAGCTTGACCTGAATCCTGAGGAGTTCAACCCTAAAGAACTTCTTGAAGCGCTAGTGAAAGACTACCAGTCGGAGTTTGAAAAGAAGGGCCTAAAGCTTGAGCTATCTGCATCCGACGACCTGCCGAAAGTAGTTGTATCGAACCACTTGTATGTGAGGGAGATATTGCAAAACTTTATCACCAATGCTCAGAAATATACTAAGCAGGGGACGATTACTTTGAGCGTCAAAAAGGCCACCAGTGGCGTCACCTTCTCTGTCAAAGATACCGGTATTGGTATCTCTAAAACCGATCAACAAAAAATATTCGACAAATTCTTCCGTTCGGAAGATTTCAGAACCCGCGAAAGTAGTGGTACGGGCTTAGGGCTTTATATAACCCAAAAACTAGCTAAGATTATTGGTGCGACTTTTGATATTCAAAGCCAGCTCAATGTTGGTTCGACTTTTTCAGTAACCATCCCGGACCTACGAAGCAAACTCCCCACAAGATAACCCCTGTTCTTCTGGTATAATTCCACCTATGCGCCCGTAGCTCAGCTGGATAGAGCGTCTGTCTTCGGAACAGAAAGTCGGGAGTTCGAATCTCTTCGGGCGCACCAAATTATAGAAAGAAACGATGGCCGATAACGAAAAACTTAGTACTTTTGGTCTACAAGAAGAACCCATTAGATATGTAGAGACAATGACCGTTAAAGACGGGGTTGAGTGCGATGTGTATTCCTTTAATGACAATGGTTCGAAGGACCTGGGAGTAGTTAGAGTGAACAAAGGCGCAAAAACACCTCTGCAGCGGGTGCTAGCAGGTGTAACTACGACTGAAGGATTTCTATCGGGTAAAGGGACGTTAACTGTCCAGTCTATGGATGGCGAAGTCACAGCCTTCACGTTTGATGAGCAAAATCACGGAGACGTAGTAGTGGTTGAGGTCGGTCAAATTATGCAGTGGGAAGCTGACGCGGATAGTGAACTAGTTTTTTATGAAGTGTGCGTACCGCCGTATATAGACGGACGCTTTGAGAACCTTCCGGAATAGTCAAACGCGTTAGTTGATTTTTTGATCGTTTTGATAGATAATCACCCCTGTTGTTGTGGGACTGTAGCTCAGCTGTGAGAATAGTCAGCGACTATTCGCAAGAGAACCTTTCAGGATGCAACTTGTTGCATACATGAAAGTTCTGTGGGCAGGCGAAGCTTGCCAGAGCACACTTCCTTGAAACCAAGGCTTTAACAATTTTTATCAATCAACCTGGGACCGTAGCTCAGCTGGTTAGAGCGTCTGCCTCTTAAGCAGAATGTCGTGGGTTCAAGTCCCACCGGTCCCTCCAGTTTGATTGATAAAAATTGTTCAAGTCTCACCGGTCCCTCCAATAGAAAACACCCACCTAGCCTTTAGTGATAATTATCACATAAATGGTTGGCGTCCACGAGTATGATTACATATGTAACTAAGGAGGTGCCTTATGAACATACTAGTTTGGATAATTTTTGGTGCACTAGCTGGTTGGGTGGCTTCGAAAATAATGGGAACAGACGCTCAGCAAGGTGCAGCCGGAAATATAATTGTCGGAGTCATCGGTGCCTTTATTGGCGGATTTATAATGCAAACTGTAGGTGAATCCGGCGTCGACGGCTTCAATATTAGAAGCTTCCTAGTAGCTATAGTAGGCTCGGTAGTACTACTAGCAATCTATAAAGCTATACGCCCGAAGCCATAGATCGTACGTAGCAAATAAACTAAATAAGGAGACTGACAATGACCGAATTCAAAGAAACAGTTACGACCAGCGAAAACGAGGGAGTAAACGAACAGGGCAGCCAGGTTCAACAGAAAACACGACGCGTCGACACTACCGCGTCAACTGACGGCAAGTCGGTCGCAACAAACATTATTTGGTTTATAGTTGGTGGTCTTGCGGTCTTACTTGCATTTAGGTTTGTACTAAAGCTTCTCGGAGCCAACCCGAGTAGCGGTTTCGTAGACTTTGTCTATAACGTCACCGGAGTTCTAACAGGACCATTTGACAATATCTTTGGGGTGACTACTACAGCCACCGACACCATACGTTCTGTTTTTGAGCCATCGATTCTTGTAGCTGCGGCAGTCTATGCGCTAATTGGCTGGGGCTTAGTAAAACTCCTAAATGTTAACCGCAACGCATAACCTGCGATATTAGAACATCTGAAATGGTGGACCCAGAAGTAGCCTAATTACATAGGCTCCGAGCAAAATGCCAAAAGTATTAAAAACGATGTCGGATAGTGAATTCCGAAGAGTCTCATAACCGAAAATAATGCCAACTCTGGCCAGAAGTGGCGATAAAACCAAAATCTCAAAAGGTTCCCATAAAGTCATAATCACGAATGCGGCTAGTGGGCTCATTAGCCAGCCGAACAAAACGCCAGTACATAAATGAACTATGCTCCAGTTGTCGAATAGCTCACCGTTCCGCTTATGAGTCTGTCTTTTTTTCATATGTTCATTCCGGCAACAGAGACTGGTAATTTACAGCAACTGCAGAGATCACTAGACCGAGCACGACTGCTGTCGAAACTATTCTTTTAATTTTTAATCGTTCGTGTAGAAAAGTTCCAGAAAGTAATAAAACAAAGGCCGGCGACAGGATCAAAACAATTGCAGTAATCGTAATACCCGCATCGCGCAAACCATAGAACCTTAAAATCATCATAGTTGAGCCAAGCAACGCCGAAAAGGCCATGAACGAATGATGTTTAGCACTAACCCTCCTTAGCTTTGGTCTGTAGTACGCAAAGAATATGAGGAAGACAGCTAAAGATCGTAGAGCATAGAGAGTAATTGGTGAAATGGCTCCGGTTTGCAGAACTTGCGAAACTAAAACATTCTCGACACCAATAAAGATAACTGCCAGGCCAAGTAATAATGAGTATTTGTCGAGTTTTAGGCTTCTGTTAATCGAATAGGAAGCTGCAGTGATCAGGGTGGCGAGAATAGCCACCGCTGCGATAGTAGTGCTAAATTTAGACCAATCGAACAACCATGATATTGCTATAGTCGCCAGGGGCATAGTAATCATAATCCCCTCTGTTGTGTTGGCCTTTTCTTTGCTTATCCCAATGTAATAGCAAATGTTCCAAATGACTGCTGAAAAAATAACTAATAGTAGCTTGGCCATCACGGCTCCACCACTCAGTACATCGAAATCTGCGTAGCCAAACAACAAAGATGCGCCCACTGAGAAAATACTTAAAAAAAGAAAAACTCCAGGAATGTAGTCGCGCAGTTTAATCCGTCGGCGCGTTAGACCAACCTTGGCAAGTAATAAACCGACCGCCTGCAGTACAGCCGCCAAAAGTGGGATTATCAGAAGTTTCATATCTTGCGGCCGACTTTGAGCTTGGCTAGTTTATGTCCTGTCAGTTTATATTTGAAGAAACTAAAGCCAAATCTTAGAACCCGATTAATCAAGAACGAACCCGCTAGCAAGATTCCTATATATAGTAAGCCGACGTCAGTAACTACCGGGCGGTCGGTTCTTGCCAAGAATCCTAAGATACCCCCAATTACACCAACACTCGTTATGACAGTTAGTGCGTCAACTGAGTTGCGGGTGCTTAAAGAATTAATCTCAGTAAGAGTAGCGATGGTCGAATCTAAGTACTGCTTAGTCATAGACCATAGTGATTTGATATATTGGAGTGAACTTTCTAAGTTATCGTAGCGAAACTCAAGAACATCGTGCAGTTTTTCGGCAATCTTTGACTTCTCGACTATAGCCGAACGTGTACTTATATATATACCCATTTGGTTGATACGTCCTTCAATAAGTTCAACTGTTTTCTTATAATTATCTAATTCAACACGTAAGTCATCGACCTTACGCGCCCGAATATTCTTCCGCTCTTTGATCTGTTCAATTTTTTCCCAAATAGAGCGATGTAAGTTTAGGTAATGATGGAGTTGTGACTTAAACTCCCGGAAGAACACCAACATTCCGACAAGTTCTTCTACGTCGCTGGGTTTGGCCGGAGTGTTTATGACGTAATATTCGTCACCCCGATAGATTTCCGTGTCACCGCTTGTAATCTCGAAATATTGAGTCTCCGATACACTACTAAATAGTTTTGCGATGTCTGGCTTCGTACAGTCCTTGGTAATAACGAAATATGGAAAAATAGTTTTGATATTAGCAAGCTCCTTGGGCACCGGAGCGCCAAGGCTAAAGATATATCCGATGGCCGGCGAGAAAAGACTTTCGTAGTAATCTGTTAGAGTTTTGACGTCTTCGCGTATTTCATTGTGTTTGATTGACAATAGTACTAAGCCGTCTTCGTATACTTTTATCTCGATACCGCCCTTTGCACGAGCTACAACCTTTTCTAGAATACCTATCTCTAGGTCAACATCTTCAATTTGAAGATTATCCCTTAGACCATCGAGCTTAGTTTTGTCTAGCCAAAGCGGACTTTTACCACTTTTTAAGAAATCATAGATTTCTGAGAGATGCAGGGTTGTGCGTTGGTACCAATATCCCAGATATGTTTTTTGAACATGCATGCAAGAATTTTAGCATAACCACATTGCTATTTACCGTCGATAAGACGTTTTGGAGCTTCCTTGACCGGGCTATCGGCTAGATCGAGAGTACGCTGTAGAACTTCGATCACGCTCTTAGCGTGCGCACGACTCATCCCGACGCGCGCTACAGCACTCGGCTTGCCGTCGCTACCAATACCTTGTAAGAAGTTTAGGATTACACCGTAATTATTAGCGCTAACTTGAACCATGTCAGTGTAGAGTATCCTGTTGTTAGCAATGTTATCCGACATGATTTCAGCCTGGCTCAAGTTGAGAGAAATACCGCTTAAAGCATTGTCAAAACCCGCCAAACGCCATAGCTTTAAAGCCTCATCCTCACGAAGCGAAAAATGACTGATCAGTAACATTACGACATCCTCAGTAGGTAGTTTGTTGCCAGCTTCAATTTCACCTAGTGTTGTGACATCGATCTCGACTGCACCTGACACTTCGGCTAATGATTCCTTGGACCGGCGACGTAAAACCCTAAGCTCTTGGCCGAATAGCATATTCCTTGAATTCCCCATATAAAAGTTATTGTAGTAAGTTTCGTCTTTGAGAGCAAGAAGAGATGGAGGTTACGGTAAAGGAAATTGCAACGACAATTCTGTTACTTCTTTTTTGATAGCGCCAAGCTTGACCTGATCACCTTTGCTCTTGATAGCCGCAACTATCCATCTAGCCAGTTGATTCATGTGTTTTTCCTTAAGGCCACGAGTGGTTATTGCCGGAGTCCCCAAGCGTAAACCACTCGGTCGGAAAGCCGGTCGCTCGTCAAATGGAATAATGTTTTTGTTTGCGTTAAGACCAATACTGTCTAGGGCCAGCTCAGCCTCTCCTCCGTCAACGCCAAAGCTCTGAACTACATCTATTAGCATCATGTGATTATCCGTGCCGTTGGTGATCAACTTACAGCCAACTTTCATTAATTCATCCGCCAAAGTTTTTGCGTTCTTTACTATTTGCGTAGCATAGGTTTTGAATTCCGGTCTCGAAGCTTCGTCAAAAGCGACAGCTTTTGCAGCAATCACGTTCATATGCGGCCCACCCTGAATACCCGGGAAAACAGCACGATCAATCAAGGTTGGTAGATGATCAACTGTTTTCTTTGGAGCTTTCAATGAACTCGACACTGTACCTCGGCTTAGTATTAGACCGCCGCGTGGCCCCCTTAAAGTTTTGTGCGTCGTACTAGTAACAATTTGGAAACCGTAATCGAAAGGATTACTCAAAACGTCGGCAGCGATCAAGCCGGCAATATGAGCCACGTCAGCCATCAAGACTGCACCGCAGTCTTTGGCTATTTCTGCAAACTTAGCATAGTTAAGTTCTCGAGGATACGAGCTAAAGCCAGCTAAGATAATCTTTGGGTGGTGCTTTTTAGCGAGAGCCAGGAGCTCATCATAGTCAATCTCACCAGTTTCAACGTCGCGCATACCATAGCGTATGAAGTTAAATTGCCGAGCCAACACCGTGACTGGATGACCATGAGTCAAATGGCCACCTTGATCAAGTGCCATTGCCAAGACAGTGTCGCCGGGCTCCAGCCAAGCGTGATACGCTGCCTCGTTAGCTTGCGCGCCACTATGTGGTTGAACGTTTGCGTGATCACATCTGAATAACTGCTTTGCGCGGTCAATAGCTAATTGCTCGACTTGATCAGTGAACTCTTGTCCGCCGTAGTAGCGACTACCCGGATAACCCTCCGAGTATTTGTTAGTAAAAACACTAGCGAGTGCGTTCTTAACATCGCTACTTACGTAATTCTCGCTAGGGATTAACTCCAAGCCTTCGGCTTGTCTCTTTTCCTCAGCTCGAATTAACTTCCTTACCACGTCGTCTTTCATCTTGGTCGTATTATACCTGTCTAACTACTGAATTCACTGTGTATCATTTAAAAATAGCTAACTTATCCTACAGGTTCGAACGAAGACCGTAATCTGTTATAATCGCCTATGCGTGCGGGTGTAGTACAACGGTTAGTATATAAGTTTTCCAAACTTGGGACGGGAGTTCGATTCTCCCCACCCGCACCATAATGCCCTCGTAGCTCAGTTGGATAGAGCAGGAGACTTCTAAGCTCAAGGTCGCATGTTCGAGTCATGCCGGGGGCACCAATTTTTGATTATTTAAGTTAATATAAGCAGAGGGCTGACATATGATGGAATTTTTCGCTAAAGAATATACTTCCGACGGCTTTTATTGCATTAACAGTGTCAAACAACTTATCAGCGATACATGTACAGGCGGCGGGGCTGTATCATTGGTAATCCTATTGGCGCTATTATTAATCGGGGCTACTATCTTTGTGTGGTGGATTATAACGCTCATACGCGTACTGACTCATAAAGATGGCCCAAACCGAGTATATAGGATTGTTCTACATTTTGTTGTGGGTGCGGTAATTGCTCTAATCTGCTTTTCTGTCATTTAATGCTAAAAAACGTCAGTGGCAATTCTACAATCAGCCTACTGAGCAAATGTTCGTCTTTAGTCTGTTGCCCGAGTTTTCTCGGCGTACAGATTAAAGTGCATTGTCATGCCGGAGCACCAATTTTAGTGCTATAGTGTTTCTAATTAATAGGAGGCTTCAGAATCATGGATTTATTTGCAAAAACAATCGAATATACCAACGGTTATTGTTACGTCGATGGAGTACTACAAAGTTCTAGCGAAACCTGCACAGAGGTAGGTGCACTAGCTTTAGCAATACTTCTACCGCTGATCATAGTCGGCGTTGCTTTCCTTGTTTGGTGGATAATCACCCTAATTCATGTGCTCTCGCACGAGGATGTTCCTAATCGCGTACTTTGGATAGTCCTACACTTTGTTGGACTCGGTACACTTGCCGCACCGGTTTACTTCTTTGCCGTTCAGCGCCCATACAACAAGTCTAAGGGCGGTGCTGCGAAGCCAGCTGCAGAATAAACCCTAGTCAACAACAGGGGTAAATGCTACAATCAGCCTGCCTACCATGGTGGCTGTAGCTCAGTTGGTTAGAGCGCCAGTTTGTGGTACTGGATGTCGTGGGTTCAACTCCCATCAGCCACCCCAATAATAAAGTCCGGCATTTATGCTGGGCTTTTTTATTGGGAAGACTAGTTGTGGGAGTTGAACGGGCAAGCCAGTGGCTCGCCCCGGTCCCGAAGCCCCTAGAGCCATAGGCTCGTGGGGTTTGCTTTAGCAAAGGCAACCCCCATCACCCAATCGTGAAATTTCGGGTGAGGTGATTCAGTGAATCAACGCAAGGACATCCACTCTTCAAAACTTGTTTTGATTGATGTGGTGTCGGGACTGCAGAATGTAGTCGCCGAAGGTGACCAACTCCCATCACCCTCCCAAACTTAGCATGTCCTGCGTATACTTCCCTCATGCACACTCTAGCTATTGTTGACGGTCATAATTTTCTTTTCAAATCGTATGCAGTGCCTTTCAAGTTCTACTCCCAGAGAGGCACTGCCTTACACGTCGCAACAACCTTTCTAAGTCTCTTGCGTCGCACAGCTACTACAGTTCAAGCAGACTCTTTGATAGTTGTTTTTGATTCACAAGAAGCGAACCCAAACAACATCTTATCGGATAGTTATAAGGCGAATAGGAAGCAGGACTTTTCGCAAGATGAAGACTCACCGTTCTTCCATCTTCCTCTCATTAAGTCTGCAATGGACCGTTTAGGTATTAGTTGGCTTGAGAAACCTGGAATAGAGGCAGACGATGTTATAGCTTCTCTTGCAGATAAATTCATTAATACCTCACCCAAAAATAAGGTATTTATCGCAAGCAGTGATTCTGATTTCTTTCAGCTAATTTCAAACAAAGTGAAGATTGTTCAATTAAAGTCCAAGGGTAACCATCTCATCCTAGATAAAGGCTACATTGTCAGTACATTTGGAGTAGAGCCAGCTGATTACATCGAGCTGAAATCTTTAGTTGGAGACAAAGCCGACAACATAAAGGGTATCCCGGGGATAGGTTGGAAAAGAGGTCTTGAGATTATGATAGGAAAGAGAAAGAGACCTTTGGGCGTAAAGGAGCACCAATTACTGGAGCTAAATAGACAACTAATAAGATTGAACCGTGAATTAGAAGTAGGTTGCCCAATATCTAGCGTAAGTCACTTAATTGAGAAATCTAATAAAGATATTTTTGAAGTAATCGACGCGTAGTTCCTAAGAGCCCGGCATTTATGCTGGGTTTTGTCTTTTTAGTATGCTTATCTTAAAGTTTCTGCTAATGTTCTGCCAATATAAGCACAAGAGCGCACCGCACTACCTGAGTTTGCAGCAAACAAAGTCTTATCTTCTGAAAATATACTTAATGTTTTATTCCCGCTATCTATACCCCAAAGTATTTTTTCAACTTTAGCATCTTTAATAAATGGGGCATGGTCTGCTAGACCCGCGCTGAGTAACTCTCTGAAATAATCCTCCTCTTCCCTTTCTTCATTAGCATCGATTATTCCTTCTTGACCAACGACAAATTTTAGGCCATCGACAAATTTTTTAACAAATAGGTAAGCAACACCATCACCTATTTTAAAGACTGTATGCGGGAATTTCTCTCGGTTCTCGTCAACTACTATATTTAATACAAATAATGTCCTCTTTTCTTCGTCTATACTCAGCCCTTTAACAAATTTGTTATTTTCTATACCTAGAGCTACTAATACCTTCTTTGCTCTCCATTCTTTCCCAATCGATTTCACCACATAGCCATCGGATGACTTTTCAACTTCTTGTATTTCAATACCATCGTTTACTTCAAGTCCTTTTGACTGAGCTACCTCAATTAAATGATCTACTAGTTTTACACTTGAAATGTTTAGTGATGGAACGTGGGCTCCTCTGTTTAGAAACAGGTAATTATTCTGGAGTTCTGAAAGATCCACTCCTTCACTTATTAGTTGTTTTAAAAAATCTGCCGTCTCTTTAGTTGCGGCAGCTTTTTCCGCTTCATCCCAAAACCATCTCACCGAACCTCCGGCATATTTATAAGTTGCTAAGTGCTGAGGATCCTCATTAGGCTCTCTTCTTAGCAAACCAACCTTGAGACTACTTTCTTTGGTTAAAAAGTACGCCGTACTGGCGCCTATTGGTCCGCCGCCTAATATCAAAATGTCATACATATCTGTCATATACTTCCTCCAGTGTCTTAATAATATCTTCGGTAGATGCGTACGATTCTATGAGTTCGTGAGCTGGTAAACGCCGGGTTTTAAGCATTTTTTCTAGAACCTCAAGCTTGGAAATGTCGGGGTCAGAGGCAAGCGCTTCTCGTGCCGCTTTCAACACTTGTTCCGAGCCTAGTATAACCTCTTCGTTGTCAAAACCTTCGATCGCAGCCTTTTTATGCAACTCAATATCGGGCTTTGCAGACCTACCCTTAAGCCGCGTATCTAGCGCCAACCCTTTAAGTAGCGCAGCCAGACTCCCCAGAATTTCCAGGTTTGCTACAGAGTCAATTGCTTTGAACTCTATTCGTCCCGCTTCACATTCGATTCTACACTCCTCTGTTAAAGAAGGTTTCTGGTTGATTAGGTTTGCTTTGTCTCTTACGAATACCAATACCGACGGTCGATATGGGTTTCTTACGAAGCTTCTTGCCGAATATCCTTTCCATAGTTTCCCCTCATAGAAAGGTGAGTTGAAACTAAAGACTGCAATGAAAGGAGCATAAAATACTAGTTTCTTCCCTATCTCTATGACATCCTGATCGCTTAAGCCTTTAAGCGAAATGCTAATGTCCGGACCTTGGGTAAGCATATTGATGTCCGCAGTGACGGCTTCGGGTGATTGTCCCCTAAAATTAAGTTCCCACGAATTAAGTGGTGGTGTGGGAGTGTACTTTGTCTTGTAGGGATTAAAACCAACGGCCACAGGTCGATAGCCATGCTTCTTAGCTACCTCAGAGAATAGTCGTCGATCTTCACTCAAGGTTTTAATTGCTTCATCAATAGAACTACATATAGGCGTACGAATCTCCACTCCCTTTACGTCGCAAAAGGTATATGCGCCTTCTTCGTCGAATCTTTCATATTCCTCGATGTACCATCTTTTTTTCTTTATCCCAAGATCACCCACCCTGAGTCCTGGGTAGTCCTCTTTGAACTCGGGCAGGTCATCGATTATGCCCTGCAAATCTCGAAATTTGGTGTTATCAAAATCTACATACTGGGAATCTCTTATGCGAACAAGAGGGAATTCCCATTCAATACCAAACTTAAACTCTGGTTTCTTGCTCATTATTTAATGTCAGTTACTCAAAGACACTTTATATTTTTTTCCTGCGAATTTCAGAGGTTTTGTTAGTCTTTGGTCACCTTCAGCCAATACCCTGTACTCGTCATCGTCTATTCCGGTTAGCAATAGTTGCAGAGGCCCTTCTTCCTCCGAAACAGTCGTAACTATAGTGGCCATAACTTCCTGCCCAATAGTAGTCCTCTCTCTTCGGACTGCCAGGTCAACACCTCTTTTCCCGCTATCGCAGACAATGATAGGCTCTGTTGCTAAAGGGTTCGCCGCTACTTCCACTACTTCATATTTCGGTTGTTCGCTCTGACCTTCTGTTTCGTCAAATATGATATGCAAAAAATGCTCTAGTCCTTCCCGCTTATGACGCAATCCGGCAAGCCTCAACCCCTCACCGCCTGCCTTAACTAGTTCGTTATGGATTTGTTCTGTGCTTGGGGAGGATAGGCGTCTATCGATCATAAACTAGCCTAAGACATTAAGAACAATCGTTGCAAACAATGGGATTGTTAGGTTGTCGACACCATAAACGCCAAAAAGCTCCACGACCGTTAGGCTAGCACCTATCACAAGGCTAAGCACTAGTGCGCCTATAAACTGTTCGAAACTACCAAACATATTAGAGCCGATCGTGTAGTACATGTAGCTCATCAAAACTATAACGGCCGAAACAAAAAAAGCTGTAGAGCCAATAGCCGATTTACTGGAACCTAATATCTTAAAAGCCTTTTTTTTACCATATTTTAGCCCTATAATTGCAGCCACAGAATCACTCCAGGCGATTATTAGCACCGCACTTGAGAAAACCGCACCATTATTAGCCAGCAACGCCGACAACGCCAGGCCAATGCCGATCAATATCTCGCCTACCGATAGACGTCGCACACTATAAACAGATCTGAAGATACTCATTCTGCGCAACACTATTGCTGCAACCGTCGCTAATCCGGCTAAGACGGCGATTGACTTAAGATCCAGAAACACCGGCCATAGTGCCGCCCAGGTACCAGTAAAGGCGTGAACGAACTTTCGGGCGTTCTCGCCTTTTAGAATATTGTTCTTTCGAAAGTATTCGCCTATTAAAACTAGTACTAAAAAACCAGCAACTAAGATTACGGAAGTTAAAAATCCGGAGTACGTAAAAAGCAACATATGTACCTAATAGTATAAACCAAAATAATAACTTTTGGTCGGGGTGAGAAGTCTAGGCTAATACTTTGTTATTAGGCCTATAAGTTTAGAAAGTTCATCTATTACGTCAGTCGCCCCTGCTTCTCGAAGCACAGCTGCATCATCAAAGCCATGAGTAATACCAACTCTCCTACTTACTCCAGCATTAATTCCTGCTTGAATATCATAGACATGATCTCCAAGTACTAAAGATTCACTAGGCTGAACGCCTAAACGTTCCATAGCTATTTGGGCAGTCAGAGGATCAGGCTTGGTGCGCTCGCCAACGTCATCACAGGTCACAACTGTTAGCTTTGGTATGTGAAAAACTTCTTCTAGTCGGCGAGAGAATAAACTTAACTTTGCCTGGTCATTAATAGTTTTATCTCTATATAAAGCTGCATAATCACCAACTTTATCACCTAAAGCGATTCCAAAATTACGCACTATGTGATGTGGAGTGCCACTAGAAAAAATAGCTACTTTAATACCTAGGCTCCCAATCTGAGTCAAAGTATCCGCTAATCCGGGGAAAGACTTAACATATTCTGGCGCTAAACGGTCTTGTATTGGATCGAGTAGCTTATTTAGCTCATCGTAGTCTACCCCTTCGATGTGATGAGTTTTATCTTCATATATAGCTTTTACAGTTCGTTCTAAAGTCTGTCGAGCACTGCCACCAACTATCTTATTGAGCAGTGTTTCATATTCTTCATAATCGGGTATCTCTTCGGAAGGAACACCGTGTTGTGCCAAAAAAGTTGTCGCAGTCTCGTAGTGCCCATGACGTATGAGCAAGACGGTATCAACAAGAGTACCGTCTGCGTCTGATATTACTGCTTCAACAGCTGACATATAAATATAACTGCAAAAAATGCCTAATAGATCAATGGTCGGGGTGAGAGGACTCGAACCTCCGGCCTTGCGGTCCCAAACCGCACGCGCTACCAACTGCGCCACACCCCGATAGGTGTAATTATACTGTAAAACTTTCCCTTAAACGGACCGCACGCGCTGGCAAGCAAGCCTGCCCACAGAACTTTCATGTATGCAACAAGTTGCATCCTGAAAGATTCTCTTGCAAATAGCCACGGGCTATTCTCACAACTGCGCCACACCCCGTTAGTGTGGATCAAGAATACCAGAAAACCAAGTGTTATTTTACCCTGTTATTTGTTTTAGCGCCAGAGGTACATTTATGGTATAGTTGCTATTAGCATGAAGTACATATCCATATTCTTCACAATACTCTTAATCTGGATAGCTGTTATTTTGATGGCTTTTACTCGCTCTTCTGAGGGCGAGCTATTTGACCTCTACTTAACCGTCATGGTTAGCACGCTAATATTGTTTCTAATCGGTTTTGCACGAAAATAACCATGAACAAAAAAACGATTGCAGCCATCAAGCGGCATCGTACTCGCCAACTCGCTGCACTAATAGCAAAAGCCGCTTATTATTACAAGAAAAAGCAGTACGACCGCATGGCGAACATGATCTGTAATCAATTCGTCGATCTGGGCGGAGTTTATATTAAGTTCTTACAAGGGGTGTTGCTTAGGTCAGAGGTAATGAAGCGCTGGGACAGCCCCGATCGCTTAAAAATATTCGAAAACCTCGATCATGAGCCGTTAGATATTGCTGAATTTCTGCAAAAAGAATTACCAAAAGACAAGCTAGCTCAAATAGCCCTAGTTCAGCCCCAGCCATTCGCTGCTGGTTCATTTGGCCAAGTCTATTACGCAACCTTAAAGGACGGCAGTAATGTTGTGTTGAAGGTTCTACGTCCGATGATTGGCGAACTACTGCAATACGACCTCAAGCTACTAACGACCTTCTATCGCCGGTTCTTTGTGAAGCTCTACAAAAACGTCGATATGGATCTTAGTAAAGTCGTCGATGATTTTAAAGTCGCAACTTTACGCGAGACAGATTACGATCATGAGGCTAAGTTCGCCAACGAACTTTACGAAGCCTACAAAGGTCACCACAAATTATTCATCCCAAAAACTTATTTAGATCTTTGCACCGACAACTTAATAGTTCAAGAATACGTTGACGGCTTGTCTGTCGCTAAACTCATCAAACTAAAATACCAAGGCGTAGACCCGAAACAATATGTAAAGGAGACTTTGGGTTCTGATCTAGACGAACAGCTAATTATGCTAAGTTACGAATCCATGATGGGAGTCTTTAAGTTACCGAGAGTTATGGGCGATCCACACCCGGGCAATATTCGTTTAATGAGAGATAACCGTGTTGGGATAATCGACTTTGGTATTAGCGCCACGACCCCTAAAGACAAATCTGCCTATTTCGGGCTAATCGAGGCTTACGACAAGATCCACAGCGGTTCGATGGACGTTGCCGGGATGTTCGAGAGGGCAATGCACTTCTTTGTTGGTGATTTATATCAAGCACTTAACCGCATAGGTCAGTTTGTGGGCGAGAAAACTCTGAAAGACGTTACAAAAATTGCCGGAGAAGCTTTCGAGCAAGTAGTTGGTACCAACATGGTTATCGACGACCCGCGTTCTGACGTCGGAATATTAACTATGATTAACAAAGCCGTAAACAAAGGCAATCGCTTCGGCCTCGTTATGAAGTTCGAAAACAGCGAGATACTTCGCGCTACCCAAACTTTCTCAGCGCTAATTCATAGTCTAGGACGTAGCCGTCAGGTTAATCCAAGAGCTGTGTCGTGGGTAGTCCACGACGTCAGTACAATGCACCCGGAATTTCTAGCTTCTCACGAAGATCAAACATCACTCGGCGACGCTATTGAAACCGTGATTAATTGGTTAGAGCGAGTTGCCCACCGCGACCCAGCTCTATTTCAGAAACTGGCCAATAAAGTACGTTCCGGAACTGAACCTGTAGTAAAATCAAACGGAGAATCAAATGCTTAAAGAATTCATACTATTCATCAAGTACCCCTACACCGCGGGCGTAATCGCCACGATCTGGTTAGGTAGCGCCGCCATGGTCGCAATTAACCATGATTTGCCGCTTATTCGCATCGTTATGATCGACATGGTTGTTAGCGTCATCATCGCCGCCTTCGGCTTCCGCGGCAAAAAAGAACTCTAGTTTATTTAGTGCAGAGCCAGCCTCTGCTCCAGACTGATATTACGCCGTAGTAGCTATTTTCTACTGCAAACCCAAAACCTAAAGATTCTTGAGAGTAGTGACCATCGCCACCGAATTTACCAGCAATATTTTTATTGCCAAACATTGTGCCATATTTTCCCTGCTCGTCTTTAACAAAAGCTTTGACTAGTTCAGCTACATCTATTGGTTGCTCTGGCGTGTCCTTGTCATCAGTCACAAGCTGCTTAAAAAGAAATCTCATCGAAAAACTTTTTGCTATAACAATTTTTCGTAAATAACCAAGTTCTCTTTCCAAACCCGCTGGTGCGTCGATAATCTGAACAGCATAATCCGTAAATCTTCTATGTTCGGTTGATGCCATTCCTGAAAGACCAACAAGCATGTCAATAACTTCGTCTTTTACGCCCCCAGGAAGAAAAAGGAACCCCCCGACATCCTCGTCTCTAGGAGCAAGCAACTCAGGACGTGGATGAGCTTTTTCTCTATAGCCATACACACCATTACCGTCAGGTACAACAACAGTCGGGTCTACTGTTTCAGGACCAGAAAATATATTCCGTTCTATTATTCCTAAAGATTCATAGGGCTGGGTCATATACACACTCCTCCCCCACCCAGTGATTTTTTACTTGGCGAATTCGATGGCTCGGGTTTCGCGAATGACGTTAACTTTGATGGTACCGGGATACTGCATGCTGGCTTCAATCTTTGTTGCCACGTCACGAGCTAACTTAATGGCCTGTAAGTCATCAAGCTCTTGTGGGATTACAAAGACTCTAACTTCGCGACCAGCGCTAATAGCGTAGGCTTTTTCAACGCCAGGGAAGTTAAGCGCAGTATTTTCAAGATCGCGCATACGATCACCGAAGTTCTCCGCACTAATGTTCCGAGCACCTGGGCGAGCGGCGCTGATAGCATCAACCACTCGAATAACTAGCGCCTCAACAGTTGTGGCCTCAACATCTTCGTGATGAGCCTCAGCGGCATGTGCAATTTCTTCCGCTACACCATACTTACGGAGCATCTCACCACTAATGTGGTGGTGCTTACCTTCAATCTTATGCGTAAAAGCCTTCCCGAGGTCATGCACTAAAGCCGCATAGCGACAAACCTTGGCATTGGCACCAATTTGGTCGGCGATGATACCAGCAATATGAGCCATTTCGGTCGAGTGCTTCAGCACGTTCTGGCCGTAACTAGTTCGATACTTCAGCTCACCAAGTGGCTGCAAGATTTCTTTTGGAATCCCAACAACTCCGACTTCACGCGCAGCATCTTCAGCCGCCCTAACGACTTCTTTTTGAACGTTAACTTGAGCTTTGGCTACAACTTCTTCAATGCGAGCCGGGTGGATACGACCATCCTTCATAAGCATTTCCATTGCCTGGCGGGCAACTTCACGGCGGACTGGGTCGAAAGTCGAAAGAACGACATAGCCAGGAGTGTCGTCGACCATAATATCGACGCCTGTCTCGCGCTGAAGTGACTGAATATTTCGGCCTTCTTTGCCAATAATTCGGCCTTTCATTTCTTCGTCGGCAAGTTTGACACTTGTGACGGTTCGTTCGGCGGTGACTTCACTTGCCATGCGTTCCATTGCACCAGCAATAATTACACCGGCGTTTTCCTCGGCGGTTTCTTTAGCCTCATTTTGGAGCTTAACGATCAGGCCGGTTAAGTCTTCGCGGATATCGCGCTCGGTCATCTTCATCAGCTTGTCTGCTGCGTCAGCTTTTGTTAGCTTAGCGATTTTTTCAAGCTTGTCTTGTTGTTTAACGCGAATATCGCGGATTTCTTGTTTAAGACCTTCTACTTCGTCTTCGCTAGCACGTAGCTTTTCGGTGCGCTTGTCAATGTCGTCGAGTTTTTTGTCTAGAGTTTCTTCGCGAGACAGAACTCTGGCTTCTAGCTCCTTAAATTCTTTGCGTCGCTGAGCTTCGTCTCGACGAGCCTCATCGCTAATCTTATGCGCGTCTTCCTTAGCTTTTCCAATAATGTCACTGGCTTCACGCTTGGCTTTTGTAAGCTGTTTCTCAGCTTCTTTTTCGGCACTACCCATCTTCTTTTTTGTCATAGCCTGACTGGCGCCAAATCCAGCACCAAGCCCGACCACCGCAAGTACAATGGCGACTATCTCCATGATAAATTCCTTTCTTTATAAGCTCTCAGTGGTGGGCGTAACATCGCTTTCACTTCTCTAGTTACCGTCCAGTCAACTTGTGAACTTTTGTCTAAAATATGTTCTTTGAATGCAGGGTTGGTCTCAAAAAAACTAAGTAATCCCAAAAATCCCTGACTAAATACTATAATACGAGTTTTTTGGAAGCTTGGAAAGTCCCTTTATGAACCTTTTAACCTTCAAGTACATGTGCGATTTTTATTGCCAGATAAACTACCAAT
>JBBTYV010000082.1:0-1981 GCA_038061635.1 Patescibacteria group bacterium | reverse complement strand
TGTGTTTACGGAGCTTGGCTAGGGCTTTAGCTTCGATCTGGCGGATGCGCTCACGGGTAACCGAGAACTCCTGACCAACCTCTTCAAGGGTATGACTCTTGCCGTCTTCTAACCCAAAACGCAGTTTGAGTATTTTTTGTTCGCGGTCAGTCAAAATGCCCAGCATATCTTTGACCTGAGTCTTCAAAAGCTGTTCGCCGGCCATCTCTTCAGGTAGTTTGGAGTCTTCGTCAGGAACGAAATCAGCCAGCGTGGTGTCTTCGTCGTCGTCACGGATACTTTGGTCAAGCGAATGAATCTCTTGCTTGATCTTCATGATATGTTCGACTTTTTCGACTTCGATTTCCATCTCTTTAGCTATTTCTTCATTCGTCGGCTCGCGGTTAAGCTCCTGTGTTAGACGACGCTGAGTTCGAAGAAGCTTATTGATTGTCTCAACCATGTGAACAGGGATACGAATTGTGCGGGCTTGGTCGGCAATCGCCCTAGTAATAGCCTGGCGAATCCACCAGGTGGCATAGGTCGAGAACTTAAAGCCTTTGTCAGGGTCGAACTTCTCAACCGCCCGCAATAATCCGGTATTCCCCTCTTGGATAAGGTCCAAAAGATCCAAGCCGCGCCCAACATATCGTTTTGCAATCGAAACTACGAGACGCATGTTGGCTTCAGCCATCTTGTCTTTGGCGCGCTTTTCGCCGGCTACCACTCGGTGTGCCAAGGCTAATTCTTCTTGGGCAGTCAAAAGTGGAATTTTACCAATTTCCCTTAAGTAAAGCCGAACTGAGTCGTCGGCGATATCATCAAGATAAACCTTTTCTTCGAGCACAATTTCTTCTTCGCCATCTTCAACCGCCCACTCGTCGGCTGTTTCGGCGCCAGCCGGCTCGTCACCCGCCGTGATGGCAATATTCGCCTCGGCTAGGTCAGTATAGAGACTGTCTAGTACATCTAAGTTTTCTGGCGTATCTGGAATAGCCAGAAATATATCTTTTTGTTCAATCTTGCTGTCGGCTTTAGCCTTGGCTAAAAGATCCTGTTTGGTTTTTTGCATTGCCTGCGTGTCGTCGTCTTTTCCCAAAATTACTCCTTGTCTTGTTTTAGAAGATTGTTAAAACTGCCCAGTAGTTTTGCCACCTCTTTATCATCCCCAGCACTTTCTGCATCGCGAATCGCGGCACTCAACTTGTTTATTTCTGACTTTTTATAATCCTTCTGCAGATGACGGACGAGATCGTGCGCTTCCCTGAGGCGCTCGTTAGCGTCAAACGTCGCATAAAGCTCTTCTGCAAGTAATAGTAAGATTTTCACATAGTCTGCGGTATTTTGCAAATCGTCAGGCACCTCTGTGATGCTATCGTGCGGGTGCAGGGCAATAAATTCGAACACAAACTGCCTCTCCGGACTAGCAAAAACTGGCTCGTTGTCGATGGTTTCGAGCACCCGGCGAGTTATCGGGTAGCCCATTAAAAGCGCTAACAATTGATCTTGATAAGCATGTGGGTCAGGCCCACTTTGAACTGGCTCGACGCGAGCACGTTTATAGCGTCTCTCCGATACTTCCTTAAACTGACTGTACTTACTACGAATCGCTGAACGGCTAGCATCTATATCTGTTGCCAGTGCATCAAGGTAATGCTCTTGTTCGACTGCATCTTGTAGACTGGCTATAACTTTTAGCATCAGATTGGTGTAGTCCTTTTTGCCGGAGGCCGATTTGGTATCGAACATCTTCATGTAGCGCTGGCGCAACCAGTCCATGGCGTACACAGGCTTGTCGGCTGCAGCGGCCCAAGCTTTCGGGTTTTTACTGGCTAGTTCGTCAGGGTCTTTACCGTCTTCGATATCGATAACACTCAGTCGAATACCGGCAATTGCCGACATGGCAATTGCCCGCTCGGTAGCGCGCAGGCCAGCTTCGTCCTGGTCGAAAGCAATCCGAATATCCTCCGAAAAGCGGGCCAGAGTTTTGAGGTGATAATCA
>JBBTYV010000081.1:0-1434 GCA_038061635.1 Patescibacteria group bacterium | reverse complement strand
CCTTTTTCAACCAGTACGCCAGAAGCTGATTAAGTATGGTGTCCCCAGAATTCCCGACTCCCGTAAACCTGTTTGCTAGTGTAGATATTAGTCGCTTCCCCACCGACCCGAAGCAGGGGATGAAATGCTCGATTCAATGGGTGTAGGATTCTTCGGTACGGCGACTGTAGTGCTTGGCGCGGATTCTCGCCCGCACTTCATCCAATAGCCGGGGTTTCTGGACAGCGCCGCCCAATTGTAAGTATTAGGAGATTCCGCGTGTTCAAAAGCAGAGAGGAAATTCTTGCCACAACCATTCACAGCACCAAGTGTTTGGCCTGTGGCAAAGAGGTCACGCAGCCGCTTATTTGGTTTACAACTGAAGGCAATCCGCCCTGTCCCTTTTGCGGTGGAAACCTTGATAAGGAACCAATCATTAAGATTTTTCGCTCGCTTCAGAAAGAGGCGAAAGCTCTTGAACAAAAGGCGATGCTGTCCGATGACACTAGACATTGACGCTACCCCAAGCGCCAATTCCTGCATACTCATGCGCTCTATTTTTTCACAACATCTCCTAACCGGTCGTTCTAGGAGAGCGGTCAGAAGCTGCACTTCTGCCATTCCCCTGAACTCGCACGTTAGGTTCAAGACATGGAAATACTGACCTCAGCACTAACTTGGTTCTTTACTAATACGATCTACGGGTTAATGGTGATCATCGTAGTCGTCTATCCGCTTCTAAGCGCCTTGAAAAAGGTATTTCCAAAATTTCCAGAACCGGCATACATCGTGGTTCCAGTTTTCTTTATCGGACTGCTTACTTTGCCCAGCTTCGCGCGTTATCAATTTGAAGACGATGTCATGTCCAAGATTGAGGGAAAGGATTGGATACGCGTCGTGAATAAAACAAAGTGGGGTTCTTTAACTGAGCCATTAACTTGGTTCAAGACGCCGGTCGGTTCTGTAACTGTCGTTATGCCGAACAGCCTCGTAGAGGGCGGCTTCAGGGAAGTGACTATGCGTTTTGAAGAAAAGGAAATCGTTTCAATGGTCGAACCCGATTGCACAAATCTTACTATCTTGTATGCCCAGCCGGATAAGGAAGGAGTATTTCGCTACGTGACCAACTCCTCCGTAAAGATGGTTGGCGAACAGAAGAAATGGTACTGCGATTACGATTGGTCAAAAGAAGAAGAGGCGGTGCACCAAGAGGCGCTTCGTCAATTGAAAGAGAATACTAAGAAAAAATAATTAAGGGGTTGAAAGTCCTTGAAATCCTCCCCGTGAGGACAAAAAATAAAAAGGCCTCCGGTGGAGGCCTTTTTTGTTTCCCGACCCGCTGAAGCTCAGGCCGCGACGACTCCAGGGATGGAGGCCGCTCCGGGCCGTCCTGGCCCTCACGCGGCATTACTCCGTCCTTGGAGGGCAGAGGTAGAACCGCGTAAGGAACGGCGG
>JBBTYV010000080.1:0-5238 GCA_038061635.1 Patescibacteria group bacterium | reverse complement strand
ATTATTCTCTATTACAAGTTCACACCAGTGACCGATCCGGACATGACTATGCGCTGGCAGCGTGAGTTGTGCACTCGCCTAAACCTTAAAGGTCGAGTAATTGTTAATGAGCACGGTATTAACGGTACTCTTGGCGGCGATACGGATGATCTGAAGTCTTATAAGAAAGCTATGAATGCCTCGGTGGTGTTTAAGGACATTGAATACAAATGGAGCGACGGCTCTCGCGACGACTTCCCTCGCCTCAGCATAAAGGTGCGTGACGAACTAGTGACTCTCGAACCAAGCAAAAAGTTTGATGTTTTCGACCGAGGCACGCCACTCCGACCAAAAGCTTGGCACGAACACCTCACTAAAAACCCAGATGCGCTGATTATTGACGCCCGCAATGACTATGAAAGTGGCATCGGCAAGTTCAAGGGCGCATTGACGCCAAAAATTAAGACCTTCCGCGACATCAAGCCCGAAATTGATAAGTTGCCGAAGGATCAGCCAGTCTACACCTATTGCACCGGCGACATCCGCTGTGAATACATCAGCGCTTATATGAAAAACGAAGGTTTTAAGGACGTTTATCATCTTGAAGGCGGCATAGTCAAATACGGCCAGGAATTCAAAGACGATGGTCTATGGGAAGGTAAATGCTACGTTTTCGACAAACGAAAGAACCTGGCGTTTAGCGAAAAGAGCCAAGATATCGGCAAGTGTGTTCACTGCAAAAAGTCAACAAGCCACCAAGTCGATTGCGACAACCCAGAATGTTCCTTGCAAATAATAGTCTGCGAAAACTGCGAACCAAAAAAGACACATTGCTTTAACCACATACGTAGAAGCAAGGTGGTTAGAAAAGTTCCCTAGCCGCTAGTTCTGTCAATTCTGTCCGAACATCAATTAGGTCAGCAAATTCCGGATATTCAATCTTCAAACTTTGTGCCCTTTGCTCATTATTTTGAAGCATAGATGCTGGTGTCCAGTTATCTCTAAGCGTTTCGCCTCCTTGATTAAAATGAACAACCAGGGGCATCAGTTTATCTAACACTCGGACAAATCTAGATTCTGGAGTTTTCTGTTCAGCATATTCAATGACCAAGTTGGTATAAGCAGGAATATGCGAAAAGTCTGCCAGTAACTTTTCAAGGCCTACCTTTTCCAACATTTCTTTAGTTTTTACTATGTTTTCGTCCAGATGCATTGTTGGAATATCCCCGACATAAGCTTCGATATCATCGTGAATCTCCGCAAGCATAGCGACTAATCCAGGACTCAGATCCGGGTAAAACACAATCGCAACGACTGGGGCCAGGCGACTAAGCATATGTGTATGTTCGGCGACATTTTCAGCCCGTCCATCCTTATGGTCAACTTGAGTTCTTGGTTCAAGGGCTAAGCGGCCAGCTATTGCACCTAACTGTAATAAAAGATTGCCGATTTCACTAACGTCGCGTCGCTCGGGTATTACAAATTTAAATTCTGGTTTTTGGTCGGGCATAGACTAAGTCTAGGTCTTGACGTTGGCAACAACAAGCATAAGCAAATTGCATCCCTCAGATAATAGTCACGGTGAAGCCACTTCAGCGGCTAGTACGTCGACGGAATAGAACAGTTGATAGTGGGATGCAAACCGCTAGGATGCCAAGACACCAGATAACTGCAAGCCAAGCGTGATTACCAAGAGGTGTACCTACCATAAATGATCGAATAGCTTCAATAACGTGTGTTACTGGCTGGTTAACTGCAAAGGCTTTCAAAACCGGCACCATGCCTTCGGTTGGCACGAACGCACTACTCGCAAAAGTTAGCGGGAAGATAAACACAAAGCTAATCCATTGCACCGCTTCAGGACTTTTGGCAACCATACCCATAATCGCCGATAGCCACGAAAAAGCAAAGGTGAATAATAGTAAGGTGCTGGCGATACCAAGCCATTCGACGAAACTCGCCGTTGGGCGAAAGCCTACTAATAGTCCAACACCGATCATTACTGATGCCGATATGGCATTTCGGGCAAGGTCAGACACCGTGTGCCCTATAAGCAGAGCCGAACCCATCATCGGCAGAGACCGAAAACGATCAACAATACCTTTTTGAAGATCTGTAGCAACTGCAATCGCCGTCATCGTCGAACCAAAACCGGCCGTTTGAACTAAAATACCGGCGACAAGAAAGTTAACATAGGTGGTTCCGCCCGTCTCGATTGCCCCGCCAAAAACGTAGCGGAAAAGAAGCATGAACATAATTGGCTGGAAGGCAGCCGCAAGCAGCTGGTCGGGGCTTTTAATAATGTGCATCATGCTACGTTTGATCAGCACTAGAGAATCGCGAATACCCCAAGCAAGTGCACTGCGAGATTCGGGTTTAATTACAGCTTGTTCTGTCATTTCTTGGCCTCCTCTTCAGTTTTGCTAGCTTCATGGCCAGTCAGCTGCATAAAGACATCGTCAAGAGTTGGTTTGTGGAGTGACAGCGACTCGACTCTAATATTCGAGGTCTCAAGTTTTTCTAACATTTGACGAAGACTCTTAACTCCGCCAACGTGTGGCAAACTAATGCTCTTGTTTTGCTCTTCAACTTGTAGACCTTTGCCAGAAAAAATACCCTTCGCTACTTCAAAATCTTTCTGGTTTGACATCACAAATTCGGCACGCTCTTTGCCAACTTTGCCCTTTAGTTCATCGGATGTGCCTTCGGCAATAACTTTCCCGCCGTCGATTACTACAATTCTGTCAGCTAAAATATCAGCCTCTTCTAGGTACTGTGTGGTGAGAAGGATGGTCGAGCCACCAGCGACAAGTTTCTTGATAATGTCCCACATCGCCAGGCGACTTCTTGGATCGAGCCCGGTAGTTGGCTCGTCCAAGAAAACAACTGGTGGCTGGGCAATTAGGCTAGCCGCTAAGTCCAGCCGACGGCGCATACCGCCGGAGTATGTTTTGACGGATCTTTTTGCAGCGTCAGTTAGCTCAAATTGGTCGAGCAATTCTTCGGCTCGCCGATTGGTGTCGGCTTTAGACAAATGATAAAGCCGGCCCATCATTCTTAGATTCTCGCGGCCGTTTAATAATTCGTCAACGGCAGCGTACTGCCCAGTTAGTCCGATGACCTTACGGACTTCATCCGGATTGGTCTCGACGTCATAGCCTTCGATCGAGGCCTTGCCGCTGTCGGCGCTAATTAGAGTCGAGAGAATCTTAACCATCGTTGTCTTGCCGGCACCGTTTGGGCCAAGCAAGGCAAGAACCGTACCTTTTTCGACAGACAAGTTAATACCTTCCAGCACCTTTAATTTGCCGTATGACTTACAGATGTTTTTAGCAGCAATAGCGTTTGTTTTTGACATATCCTAATACTTTATTAGCCTTAATTCTACCACGCCAGTCTACCGACGCAACTTAGTCGCAGTAGTCGCTGGTTTTGCCGTTGACGCCGTCTCCGCCTGGTAGCGCTTTGGCGATAGATTTTGCGTCATCTTCAAGATAATCGAGCCAGCAAATTCCATATGGAGCATATTCATTGTCGTTTTGGTGCTCGGCCTTCCAGCTATCGCTTTCGTAGGATATATTTTTTGACCTTAAATCGTAAACCCCGAAGTCAAAACCGACGTTATCCATATTTTTGAAACCAACTGCTGTCGCCACTATGTCGCCAGCCTTAACCGAAGGTCGAGGATCAAAATTTGTGGTTCTCGAGTCGCCGTCTGTCGGCTCGGGTAATTTGTCTGCCAAGGCTTGAAAATCTGAAGATAGGGTCAATAGATGGTCGAACTTG
Organism: Patescibacteria group bacterium; assembly: GCA_038061635.1. GTDB lineage: Bacteria > Patescibacteriota > Saccharimonadia > Saccharimonadales > JAGQMS01 > JBBQBM01. The sequence goes on along the minus strand of JBBTYV010000080.1, from coordinate 1,473 downwards.
TACATTATTCCGCATTGGTTAATAAACACGAACAAATACTGGACCTCGCCTTGTTCGTAATAACGGCTGGCCTTATAGACCTCGGCACCTAGTGGTGCGGTGACAGTAATATCTTCATTGGCGCTACCATCAAACCTGAGACCGCCATGTGGTTTGTAGTCAGTCCCTCTATATTGACCAGGGTATAAAACTGCCGTGGCTAAACTTATGTCGGCCGGTGACGGGATCGAAAGAGGATCATCGCATGCTGATGGTGTGCCAGTTGCCTTCCACTCACTGCCGTCCATACTCCAAGAAACAGTGCTTTCAGAACTCTGTTCTGTAGTGCCGGGATCAACGGTACTTCCCTCAGTTTTCTTAGAACCAAAAACTTTCCAGGCGGCTACCCCAGCAACTGCCAAAACCAGAACAACTAGCAAAATCACAACATGTGCAAAACCGTTTATGTTTTTCCGCATATACTTATGCTACCACTAACCGATGAGCGTACAATATATTTATGCCAAAAAGCGCATCGAAATCGGAGTCCGGATTCGCTCATCTCTTCTTATTCTTAATAATTGTAGTGGCAGTGATTGGTGCGGCGGGTTATTTTGTTATTAAAAAACCAAAGATAAGTTCTGAGAAGAGCGCATTTAGTTCCGTCGAGAAAGCTACAAACTGCAGTAACGCCGATAGAGTGCAGATGACACACCTACCAATGAACATCGATGATGTCGCCAGCTTCACTCCTTATGGCCTGATCGCCGGAGCCCATGTTACGCCAATCGACCATCTATATTTCTACCCCAAAGAGGGCCCGCGTGACAAATACCCAGTCTTCGCCATGGCTGACGGCGAGATTACAAACATTGGTGTCCGCGGAGTCAACGTTGGCACTGGCGAAAGCCGTCCGCCAGAATATCGTTACGAGATCAAGCATTCTTGCCAAACTTCGACTTATTTCGACCTCGTTACAAAACTCGACCAAAGCATCCTAGATATCGCACCAGACGCTGCTACAAAGGGATATTCTGGAAGTATAAAAGTTACTAGCGGGCAGGAGATCGGCAGAATTGGCGCTCAGTCACTCGACACAGCCGTATATAACTCAACCTTGGTGTTGCCAGGATTTATTAGCCCAGAGATGTATAAAGCCGAACCATGGAAGGTTCACACTGACGACTTCTTGAGTTATTTTGACGAGCCTTTGAAGAGTCAGATAAACACTCTTAACCCTCGAACTACCGAACCGCGCAGTGGCAAAATCGACTACGACCAACCTGGCAAGCTGATCGGCAACTGGTTTTTGGAAGGTACTAATGGATATGCCGGGCCAACCGAAAAACAAAATAACCCAGGCTCCAACAATAAAGGATATTGGGATGGTCACTTAGCTATATTTTACGACGCCGTAAATACCGACACAATTATCCTGTCCTTTGGTTCATACAACGACGACGGCCCATTTCCTTTCGCCGTAAAAGGTAATGC
>JBBTYV010000079.1:0-1008 GCA_038061635.1 Patescibacteria group bacterium | reverse complement strand
ATCTGCCCGTCTGTGGCGTCAATCTGGCGTCTTAGAGATTCCTGCTCGTGCGGGGTTTTAACCGCCGCCAGTTTCTGATGGAGAACAAGAATCTGGTCTACTAACTGCTCAACAGCGATACGCATTCTTTCACTTGGTTCCACGATAGGCAGAAGCCTCAATTGTGGAGCCTGAAACTGAAAATATCCGCCACTCATTTTGAGCGCGGCAAACACTTGCCGATAAATGAACGTAAGTAGCTTTGTGTTAAGTAAACCAACAAGAAACTTGGGTGTCAGTCCATCCTTCGGCGCGAAAACACAGTTTGTATTCAAAGACGCAAAGCTGCCATCAGAATCAAGGAAGCATTCTATAATTTTCGCCATCTTTGCGAAGATGATTTTTGGTGTTGCGTATAATTCTGCTCGTTCCCTTTTAACCTTACGTACATCAAGTATTGGCTGCTCGTACTTCTCTCCCTTGTTCGTCAAAGACACAGTCCCCCACAGCGGGACATACCTATCGATCGTCCCCGTATTCACCAGTTTCATTCCGTGAGCTTTGCCATTCTGGTTATATACATATGCAGAATACTCATCTGCTTCTGCGGCTGTGCTAGTTGCCTGCACACTTGCCACGTTCTCCAGCGTTTTAGAAATCCCATAAATTTTGGCACAGAGCCCAGTATGTGGACCAAGTACGGTCCCCCAGATATTCTCTGGAAACCTCCGCAAATCGTTTGTGCTAATCAGCTGCTTTAAAGAAAAGTCGGTGCCTGCGGCTGTGGCATGCATTACTTCGATTTGCTCAGAAAATTTCTGTCCCACCCGTAGGATGGAGATGACGGGATAAACAGACGCACCCTCAAAAACAGGCACACTAGAGTAGTCTACTAACTGTTCAAAGGAGTGCTTAGTCAATAGAAACTCTCGTAGCGCTCTACCGTATGGGGCAGAAAGGAACTTGTTGGGGGTAATGTACGATACAAAACCTTGTTGGCGAGCCAAGGATAGTGCTTTTTCAATAAAG
>JBBTYV010000078.1:0-3092 GCA_038061635.1 Patescibacteria group bacterium | reverse complement strand
GTCACATAGGCAATCGCCTCATCGCGCCTTTCATCAGCAAAGTCAACATCAATACCGATATCCGGATTGCTTATCGTAAAACTCTAGAGAAAGTACTGCGCGAGCATCCTGAAGAGGTAGCTATTATGAAGATAAACCAAGAAGTCTACGATACTGTTCAAACAGTCGTCGAATCCAAACTACATATGTTTAATTCCACCGGAAAGGCGCAGGTTTAGGTTCTACTGCCGATTGCTCGGATTATACCATCGTACGACTGCGTGAACTTCTTAATGCCGTCTATCTCGAGTGCCATAGTTACTCTGTTGAAACTTATTCCGTGCGATTCAATGTCAGCGATGACTCTGTGGGCATCTAGGGCAAAGGTCTCTTTCGGCAAGTTCCAACCATCAACTGATTTCTTATGTGCTAACTTTAAGGTATCTAGTGGCATAGTATTAACGCTGCATGGCAGAAGTAGTGAATTTACATACATCAGAGGGTCATAGTTTGGGTTCTTGACAGATGTTGAAGCCCATAGTGGTCGCTGGATGTTGGCGCCTCTAGACTCTAGTTCTTGCCAGCGATGTGCCACGGGGTTAAACATTTCCAAGAAGAGTCCATAGGCAGCATGCGCTTGAGCGATTGCTGCTTTGCCTAATAGAGATTTTGCCGAAGCTGAACCGTTTTTCTCAAGCAAGTGGTCAACGACCGTATCAATACGGCTAACGAAAAAAGAGGCCACACTATGCACCTGTCTTAAACTACCGTCACGTTTTTCTAAACCGACTAGGTAGGCGTTCATTACCTCTAGGTACCGTCTTAAACTAAAGACTAAAGTGACATTAATGTTAACCCCTTCGGCGGTTAACTTGCTGATTGCGATTAGTCCATCTGGTGTAGCAGGAATCTTTATCATCAAGTTGGCCCGGCGAACACTGCTCCAAAGTAAACGAGCTTGAGCAATCGTCTTAACGTGGTCGTGGGCGAACTTTGGGCTAACCTCGAGCGACACATATCCGTCAGTACCATCTGTACTCGTGTACAAAGGTCTTAAAACATCGGCTGCGTCACGGGCATCTTTGATGGCCAATTCCCAATAAATTGCTTCTGGTCGTCTACCAGCAGCGGTCATCCTTCTTATTTCTTTTGTATAGGCGTCGCTTGATGAAACGGCTCTAGCAAAAATTGTCGGGTTTGAAGTAACCCCCCGAACACCTTTGTCGACAAGTTCTGTAAGTTGTCCGCCGTCAATCTCGTCACGACTCAAATCGTCGCACCACGGACTGAGCGAAAAAGCTTCAAAAAGACCTTTGAGTGACATATCATAAGCAGTATACGATAAATCGAGTAACTTTGGGCGGGGGATGCACCTTCGGTGGTATAATGGTTAAGATTATAAGTAGGGTGGTAAATGTCAGAAACAAAAAAACTTGATGTTCTTTCTATCGGCGATGCATATATCGATGCCTTTGTGAAGTTGGAGGATGCTAACGCTAGCGTGGAGGAACGAGAAGCCGGACCTAAATTGGTAATGGATTATGGCGTCAAAGTCCCATTTGATCATTCTGAGGTAGTGGAGGGCGTAGGGAATGCTGCGAATGCTGCAGTTTCTATCTCGCGACTGGGACATGGGGTCGGCATTATTTCTAACGTCGGCAGTGACAACTGGGGTCGAGATGTAATCCAGGCTTTAGGTAAAGAAGAAGTCGATACGCGCTTTGTGCGGACTAACCCTGGCAAAAAGACAGGCTACCACTATATCCTATGGTACAAATCAGACAGAACTATCCTAATCAAACATGTGCCATATGATTATCATTTTCCGCATATCAAACCTACCGAAACACCAGCCTGGATCTATCTAACGTCAGTAGCCGAGGATACTTTGGAATTTCACGATGACATTGCTGACTGGCTGGACGCCAACCCTGGGGTTAAGCTAGCTTTTCAACCAGGGACATACCAGATGAAATTCGGTGCAGAGCGACTCAAGAGACTCTACCAGCGCACTAACCTTCTTTTCCTAAACCGTGAAGAGGCGGTAACGGTCGGAGGCGGAAAACATGAAGACCTTAATGACCTATTCGACAAACTACATGTTCTAGGGCCAAAAACTATCTGCATAACTGACGGACCAGATGGCGCCTATGCTTCGAACGGTCATGACCGCTACAAAATGCCAAATTACCCAGATCCAGCACCGCCACTGGAGCGAACAGGCGCAGGCGATGCCTTTGCCAGCACATTTTTGGCCGCTACCTTGCATGGACTTAGTATTGAAGAGGCTCTTCGCTACGCACCGATAAACTCAATGAGTGTTGTTCAAAAAGTTGGCGCCCAAGCAGGACTACTTACTATGGATGAATTAAGGGCTTACCTGAGCCATGCCCCAGAGTCGTATAAGCCTACTAAACTATAATGGCAAAACTTCTTCGTAATTTACTTGGTGCACGCGAACCAGTTTTTTCACTACGGCTTCGAGCCTTGGAGTCGGCGACCGGGAATCACAAAATTGACCTGATGTTTCTTAGTAACATCACTAGCGGAACAAGCAGGGTTGTTAAGTCTCTCGGTCTTGATACAGAAGATACTACTTCGGGAGAGCTCCATTCTGCGCTGATGTCGAGGGCCGTCGAAGACGACAAGGAACTGTCTAGGGCGTATGGTAGTGATGTTCAGAAAATGATTGACAGACTTTCAAGTAAAGCTCCGCTAACCCAAATTCCGGTCATAAAGGCGTCTCGTCTAAAAGCGATTTTGACCAAAAACCCACCCAAGAAAGTCATGACGGCGCTGGGCTTTCGTTCAACAGAGTCACTACTCAAGCGCGCCCCACTTGAACAACTACTACTCGGTGCATTCCTTTTAGAATCAATAAATTGGCACAGGGCGTTTGTAAAAAGCCTGAGATTGCTCCAGCCCGAAGACGTAACTATGGAGCGCCCACGAATAGTATTAATTAACCCAAAACTTCTTAAAGAGGGTCGATATGCACAGATTGTTGCTTTGCAGTGTGCCGGCTTGGTTGGTGTCCCAAAATTTACAGTTCGCCAAGGGTCCTTTTTGCATAGTGCTGCCCTGATGACCGAGGGGCTGTTCCATCTTCACGT
>JBBTYV010000077.1:0-3411 GCA_038061635.1 Patescibacteria group bacterium | reverse complement strand
CCGTAGTTGACGCGCTTAATGACAATGCCGGTGGTAATGAATTGGTTCATAATTTCCCTATCACGCTACCACTTGCTGGAGTGCGGCGAGCGATGTCTCGGGCTTATATAGATATTCGCTAACTCCGAGATGTTGCCACGAGACCTTCATTCTATCGAATAGACTTGGCCTTAAAGCAGAGTGGACAATTATGTTTATCGTAGCCCAGTCGCTGTAGCTCGAAAATTCATACAAAAACTCCAAGCCGTTGTGATTTGGCATATCGATTTCTAAAATCACGGTGTCAGGGCGAGATTTCTCAATGGCGAATAATGCTTCTTGAGCGTTACTAACCCGACTGACTTCGTGGCCGGAGGTCTCCAGTGCAGTTTGGTATAGCCTTGCCAGTACCATGTCTGGCTCAATTATAAGTATCCGCGTCATTGTAAGAATGCTAACTGACTACTTGGTATCAAAGTCGTGGCAAAACCGTGTTGGCGGGACGATATTGAAGTCCTTAGCCTCAGGCCCAACATCGAAAGTAGTTTATCGGCAATATATAGCTCGGTAACAGGGCTGGTCGATACTAGCGACATCGGTCGCTTGGATGCTCCAAACAGCTTTCGCATTTGGTTCAAATCGCGGGCGTTTAGGTTAACTTCCGAGCTGTAAGCTCCGAACCTAACTTCGTTGTTTAGTCCGCTTGTCGACAGCACGACTGTCGAGGCTTCCTCTCCCCTACTCATACTCAAGATTCCCTTAACCATATTCTCGTAAGCCCGAAGTAGCGTAAAGCGGTGCGCTAAAACTGGTCGGTTAGAAGTGTGTGCGGTTTGGATACTAATATTTTTAGCTCGCGCGAGCGGGCTAAGCGCATGGGCAATGTCGTCGCTTAAGACTGCAATGTTGACTGGCGACAAATCAAGCCTGGAGTTATCGCGGGTTCGTTCACGCACATAGCTGATGTCGTCGAGTAGTTGGATAGACGAACTGGTAATAGAATCTAGTTTGGCGGTCTCGCCCGCTTCAACCATAAGCTTGATCGTAAGGAGCGGAGTTCTTAGCTGCTCGACAATGCTATCGAGCAGGCTATCGTTTATAAAATCCGGCGTCTCGCTACCCTTCACGAGATTAGTATACTACGGGGAGAAAGATAAATTGGCCAGAATCTCATCGAAGTCCGCTGTATATGCATTACTTTCGGTCCAAATCTTCAGAGTCTTATCGCGAAGTGGCAAAAGCACGACACTACCTGTACGCTTGGTAGTAATTTCGCCATCAATCCTTGCGCCAAGGACTGAGTCTACTAAGACAGCCCTGAAAGGCGCAACCGTCACACTGCCGTTTTTAGTGCTACTTTCGTATTGTTTGAGCAGTGATGTATAGTCGTCACCGATTACCTGGAAGCGTAGCGCAAACGCGGTGTCAGACTGTACTCCTGGTACATATATTGGATGAGCATAGCCATCAACTGACGTTCCACTTCCAGTAGTCTTGACATCGACATAAAGCTCCCAGGTTTTTGGGTAAACAATCTTTATGCTCCCAAATTCGCTTGGCCCATCAAATGTTTCGTACGGCTGTTTTTCTCTTTCTAGAAAGTCCGCTTCGTCAGTAGCTTTTTGCTCTTCTTTTGCGGTCGCAACAGCCGTTGCCGACTTTTTGTCGCTATTGTTTTTATAATCTGCCCTGCCCATAAATGCCCAAATACCGAAAGCGGTACTGGCAACAAACAGAACGGCAAACCCAACCGTTAAAGCCGAACTTTGTATTGAACCTCTTTGATTTAGTCTCATAACCGTAAGTATTTTAACACGTCAGTATTGATAGAGAAAAATGCCATTTTTTTCTTTATGGCATTCTTTTCCAGGGATCTCGAAGGCAAAACTTACAAGCTTAACTCCCCTCCCTGACGCGCGGAGTTTCTTGTCTAATCTTTTCATATACCGGCTTGTGGAAAATATGTAAACGCCATCGCACTTTGAAAAGTCGGCGCTCCAGTAGTTCTGGAAGCGAATTGTCACGAGCTTGCGATACTTGCGGGTTTTAAACCTGGCTAGTAGCACAAGAATCATATTTAGCTCGTAGCCCTCAACTCGGATCCCCTGCTTCGCAGCAGCTAGCGCCACTCGTCCGTCCCCCGCCCCTAGGTCATACAGTAGCTGCCCTTTCTTTAGGCTGAGTAGTTCGAGCGCAGATGCAATTTGTTTTTTCTTTGTTGGTACAAACGGTGCGCCGAATAATACAATTCCGCAGAGCAGAATGATAAAAACCGCGATGATAATTATTGCTAAGTTCACGTTTTCTTAGATAACTTTTTGACTACGAGTTCTGCGTCTGCAAGTTTCTTTTCAAGTTCAGTGATTAGTTTTGCAGCTTGGTCATATTTAACAAGCGCTTCGTCAACATCAACATCCGACGATTCGAACCAATCGAGAAGTGCGTCAAGCTCGTCTTTCAGCTCTGTATAAGTTTTTTCGCGTGCTGGCATATTAGTTCAATTATAACAGAGATAATCGCTCATTTCGACGCCTACTTTGTAGGCCATTTCTTTGTAAAGAAACAAACATTTTTGTACTTTTGAACGGCAAAAGCTACCAAAACCGCCGGGGCGGACTGAAGTTTCACTGTTGCTTCATCGTCAATCCTGACAATCGTTTTGATGACTCCCTTCGGTCGGTCCTTCTATTCTCTTTTAAGGAGAAGGACTTAAGATCAAAACGTCTCTATTGTCAGTTTGACATTCATCAATCGGAAACCTCAGTTTTATGCCCCGGACCCCAGATGCAGAATTAGCTCGGATTTTACCCGCCGCAGGATTCACTTAGGTACAGAAGAACTAAAACATCTTTCGTTGAGTATGTTTGAGCCAGATTTGGGTAACCAAGTCTGGTGAGTTACGCAGACGAAGGATTTGTTTTAGGACTTTTGTAGCTAAAGCAGAATAACTGCATAGCGGCGGCACTTTTTGCCTACTTTTTCTTGCTGTTGAGAAAAAGTAGGGTCGGTTCAGCCATGCGGAGCGTGGAAACCGAAATGAGCGTGCCTTTTGGTTCTTTTGGCAGTCAAAAGAACGACGGGTCAGTCACCTATTGTGACGCGTTCAGCAAAAAACCTAATTCATTAGAGAGTATCGTCGCCTTGTTTACTTAGTATTTCGATATGATCAGCTAGTCTGACAGTACAGCCCTCACAACCAAGGGTCTTGTAATCGTTCTCATCTATTTGGTACTTTACGACAACAGTATCGCCAATATTAATATGAGTAACGTCGATAGAATAGGCCATATCTTCAGGGACCATACCGGTCGATGTGACAAACGTTTCTTTACTAGTAATAGACGATTCGTTTTCTTTATAAGCAACTGTAATTAACGAACCTCCGTCACAGGATATTTCTGTGATAGGTACGATATTTCCTTCTTCATCCAT
>JBBTYV010000076.1:0-3522 GCA_038061635.1 Patescibacteria group bacterium | reverse complement strand
TGGTCGCTAGCGCAGGCCGTTTCTTCTTCGTAGAAAGTGAAATTTTTAAACTCGTCTTGCTCGCCATTAACATACAAAGCAAAGTTAGCGTGGTAGTGAACCTGCTTTTGGTCGACAAGTACAAACCGTGCCCAGAAAGCTGCTAAAGCGCCGAACAAAAAAGCCACGGCTACAAGTAGTAGTAATTTTCGCGGGAGATTTTTTAGGAGTTGCTTCGTCACGTCTCAATTTTACCACGCGTGCTAAAATTGAATCATGTTAAGGTTTATTGCTCACGCCGGTGAAACCGACTCAGTAGTTGCAGAAAGTGCCACGCACTTCTTAGAAAACTGGTACTATGCCTTACCTCTGTTTATTCTGATGGTTTTCGGCCTAGCTTCGATTGTTTATCTTGTTTCAAAACGTTCCGTCGCCACAACTTACTTGAGTGTTATTGCCATGTTTTTAATTAGCGGGATTTACCTTTATGACAAATCGCCAGCCTTAAGTGCCATAGCCATCACAATTGGTTTATTCGGCAGTCTGCTCAGCGTCCTGACCGTCCTTTCTGGTCCAAAAAAGCAATAATTGCATAACGCTATGGGTGGTGTATGCTGATAGTGTAATAACCATAGAGGTAGCGTTATGGGAAGTAATATACCGAGCGGTAACAGATTTCCTGACGAATGTTGCGTGCATACTTTTAGCATGCCCCCAAAGAATGAACTTGTATCTTGGGAGATTCATTCGGAACCTTTTATCGCCGGCCTCCGAACAACACCTCTAACTAAACGAACTCCCATAAATAAACAGGTGGTCGTAGAAACTTTATTACCCACAAGCTTCACGGACATTATTATGTTCATTGCCCGAAGATCTGCGGTGATTTCATCCGATCTGACCGAACAAGCTGAAAGACGATTAGAACTTGTAGGTTATGAAGCATACTTTAGAACAGCCTTTCTGGATGTTTCTGATGAAGAAAAAGAAGTACTTGTAAGAGGGCTGATGTCTCAGACTGAAGACTTTCAAGACGCTGCAATTGTTTGTGGCTTCGATGCCTTCGTAGAAGCAGCCGCTGAATATCACGGAAATGCTGTTAATCAATTTGATGGACTATTTGAAAATGCCCGAATATTTGCACATTTCGCAGTATTAGCCGAAATAGATGCTAAAGTTTGCTAGGCTTTAGATAATGGCATTCGAGGACTACAAACAAAAAAACGCCGTGACAGTTGTCTATACCGGCGAAGGTAAGGGCAAAACCAGTGCCAGTATTGGCCTGATGGCTCGGGCTTTAGGGCACGGTTGGACAGTTGCTTATATTCAATTCATTAAGCACTGGAAGGTCGGCGAGCACGATTTTATCGCTATGATTCAGCCAGTCTTCAAGCGCAAGCTACTATTTCACAAGGGTGGTAAGGGGTTTTATAACGCTGGCGATATTAGTGCTAAGGACATTACGCCAGCCGAGCATAAGAAAGCTGCAAAAGATACTTACGACAGAGCCTTTAAACTGGCAACCAGTGGGAAGTACGACCTCGTTATTTGCGACGAAATCAACAACGCCGTCCATGATGGGTTACTTGCAAAAAGCGACCTTAAAAAGCTAATGACCAAGAAACACCCAAAAACCTCCCTCTGCTTAACAGGCAGAAACTTTCCAAACGAACTAGTGCTACATGTTGACATCGCCACTAACATGGCAAAGCTTAAGCACCACTTCGACGACAAATTCCTAGCCAACAAGGGGATTGATTATTAAGTTTTCGCTTATGCGGTAGTGGCAAGCAGAGCCACAAAAATTAGCACCAAGAAACCGAAGAACATAAATGCAATCGCAGGAACGATGTAGTTCAAAATATGTTGGCGGGGAAGCTCCGCTTTCGCATCTCGAGCCTCGGTTAGCTGCTTAAATAGTATCGCCATACCAGAGGTCATGGTCAGTGCCGAAATGAACGGTACAAGTGACCCGATAGTCATAACTCCAAATACTTCACTAAGACGACCCTTTGTTAGCTGCTTACTTTTATTAAACGCTTCAGTCGTCGTTTGCGTACCATCAAACATGTAGGTCATTGCAAAAGAAAACCGTAAGTAGACCCTAAATATTAAGATAACTAACAACGTCCCAAGAATAATCGAAATCGGTAAACAAACGGTCAATGCTACCGAATCTGAATTAACTAAAACAACACTCAAGACTACTAGCGCCGACACCGCCATGCTGTAAGGCAGGGTATATACAAACAAAGTAAGGTGAATAAGAACAATCTTCCATAATTTTGAAAAGGCGTGTTCGAAGGCCTTATTAAAAGTTTCGTCCTCGCCTCGACTGATTTTTAACATTGCAAATGACTGAATGCCGGTATACAAAACTTGCGTAAATATCTGTAAAAGTATCGCCAGGATAAACAGTACGACACCAACGGCAAGTAAAGCCGATGATCTATCTTGGACTGTGCTAATAGATGCACCAAAGGCATTGCCGAACATTTGACCGACGAAATTGACAACTCCTAGCGCCATTGGAAGGATAATAAGAATTATCGCGAGTTGCTGGGAGTGCGCGAAGGCTTGTTTGACCCCATTAATAATTACAGAAATCGGGTTTGTTTCGTAGTGCGACATCACACTTATGTTACCAGAAATATCTTATACTGGAACCAGAATGAAACGTCGGCTAATTTTATGGTTATGCTTAATCCTGCTGGTCGCAGCTGTGGTCGGTCTCGGCGTCACTGCTTCGAAAGGAAGATGGTTTCAAAGGTTATGGGCCAATCGACCGATGGCCACAAAGATCGAGCCGGGATTCTACAGCGTGACACATGTTTATGACGGTGACACTATTTTGGTTGATATGGATGGCGCACTCGAAAAGGTTCGATTTATCGGTGTTGATACGCCAGAAACGCATGACCCAGATGTCGACGTGCAGTGTTATGGCGAGGAAGCCTCCGCCTACACAAGCGATCTTCTGCAGAATGAGACTGTCCGGCTGGAAAGCGACTCGACCAATTCGAACCGTGATCGCTACGACCGCTTGCTGCGCTATGTTTATAGCGAGGACGAGAAACTGATTAACAAAGTTTTGATCGAGCAAGGTTTTGCCTTTGCCTACACCCGCTTTCCGTTTCTGAAGAAGGACAGCTTTGTATCGGCCGAAGCAATTGCTAAAACTTCGGGTAAGGGCTTATGGTCTGCATGCACGCCATTTATCAAAGACGGGGTCTACCAGACTAATCCGGCGAGTTAAAAGCTTTAATTACTTCTGGAGCACGGTTTCTGGAAAATCCGGCTAGGAACTTTGCCATAAAATGAAGGGGCATAAAGCAAAGCATCGGCACTTTAGTAGAAAGGTTGTTAATGCCGTGGAGACTGTAGGTGTGTTTATAGGCTCTCATGTATTTATAAAAGTCCTGACTGTCGCCACGAAGTCGCCGAGCCGAAGTCGCCACGCGCATGTGCTGGTCGTAGCCAATTACATATCCGTTATTTATAAGATGAATAGCAAGGTCCAAATCTTCATGGGTGTTATCAATC
>JBBTYV010000075.1:0-5558 GCA_038061635.1 Patescibacteria group bacterium | reverse complement strand
CCGGGATTGCTTTAAACGCCGAGGTAGCGAACTATAGCAAGTTTGATCGCAAGCATTATTTTTATCCTGATCTACCGAAGGGGTACCAAATCACTCAATATGACGAGCCGATTATTTTGAACGGTCGGGTTGATGCGGTTTTGCCGAGCGGCGAGATCGTTTCAGTCCGAGTTGAGCGGGCACATCTTGAAGAGGATGCTGGGAAATTGACCCACCCAGATGGAGTAAATTATAGCCTAGTGGATCTAAATCGCGCCGGTACGCCTCTGCTCGAAATTGTGTCTTTCCCGGATATTCATTCTGCTGTCGATGCTAAAGCCTACGCCCGTGAACTATATTTACTTATGCGCTACGCCGGAGTTAGTGACGCTGATCTGTTCTATGGCAATATGCGTTTTGATGTTAATGTTAGTGTTTGCGAGGACCCTAGTCGACTTGGCACTAGGAGTGAAACAAAGAATCTCAACTCCTTTCGCTCGGTTGAAAAGGCTGTTGAGTATGAGATCAAGCGCCAGACCGAGCTACTAGAAAAAGGTGAAAAAGTTGTCCAAGAAACTCGTGGCTGGGACGATACAAAGCAAAAGACCTTTTCGCAGCGAAGCAAGGAGGATGCACATGATTATCGTTATTTCCCAGATCCGGATATTCCGCCAGTTGAGATTAGTCCTGAGACGATTGAGTCGGCAAAACTAGATATGCCGACCTTACCTAGCGATTTACGACTAGAGTTTGCGAAGGCTGGGCTAATTCACTCGCAGGTCGAGACCCTGCTTGACGCTCCTGAGGCTGCGGAAATAATGCGCCTCGTGGTTGCTGGCCATGACCAAAAAACGGCACGGACAATTGGCAACTGGCTAACCGGAGAGATCTTGCGACTAGTTACTGACGATACGTTAAGCTGGGATAAAGTTTCCGTGTCGATCGATAAGCTCGTAAAACTCGCCTCGATGGTTGATGGCGGCATATTGAGCTCAAGTGCCGCCAAGAGTGTGATGATTGAAATGTTAATAAATGATAAAAACCCAGAGGAAATCGCCAAAAGCAAGAACCTCCTACAAGTTTCTGACGAGTCCGAGCTTATGGGAGTTATTGAACAAGTTTTGAGCGAGAACGCTAAAGCTTCTGAGGATGTAAGAGCAGGTGAAGAAAAAGCCATCGGATTCTTAGTTGGCCAAGTCATGAAGCAGAGCGGTGGGCAAGCTAATCCAAGTGTTGTCGCCGAGCTAATCAAGAAACAACTTACCAAATAAATGGTATACTAAGCTTCATATGGATGCATTTCAGATTTTGGTTGTAGTCCTTTCCAGCGTTTTAGCACTGTGTCTAGTTTTGGCGGTAATTTCTTTGATACTTTTTATCATGATACTTAAGCAACTAAAGAAGGTTGCTGAAAAAGCCGCGACTGTCGCCGACAATGTCGAGTCGGCCAGCGAGTTCTTCAAAAATAGCTCAATGTCGGGCGCGGCAATAAAAATAGTGTCGAATGCTTTCGAACACTTCAAGAACAGAAAAGACCGCACTTCGAAGAAGGACAAATAAGTGTTTAAACCAAGAAGTACCGGACAAAAGTTCGCGCTTGGTGCAGTGCTGGCTGGGGTTGTGGGCTTCATAGTCGGTATTTTAGCGGCTCCAAAGAGCGGTAAGGAAACACGCGAAGACCTAAAATCGTCAACTAAAATTGCCATCGGACAAGCAGAAAAAGACTTGAAGGTCGCCCACACTGAGCTAAAGCAACTCATCGCTACGGCACAGACAGCGATTAAGGACACTAGCAAGCAGGCTAAGAAAGATTTTAAGAAAGCTATCGCCAGGGCCAAAAAATCTCAGTCTAAGGTGAAGGTGGTCCTAAGTTCGATTCACGACGGAACAAGTGACGACCCAGAGCTCAAAAAAGCCCTCGACGAAGCAATTGCTGCAAGGTCTCATCTAAAAAAGTTTTTCAAAAACAAATAACTCCAAAAACCGTACTAAACACAACGAATATCGTACCGACAAATTGGTATAATTGCTTTTAGACATGGCGAGTACAAAGACAGCAGCTAAGCCTGCAGGTAAGTTCGTGTTTAGCGCAAAAGACTTTGTCCATTTGCATACTCATACGCATTACAGTGTTCTTGACGGATTGCAGAAAGTTCCTGACCTTTTAGACAGGATAAAGGAACTGGGAATGAACTCGGTGGCACTGACTGACCACGGCACTATGTCTGGTGCGATTGAGTTTTATAAGGGGTGTTTGGAACGAGATATAAAGCCGATTATTGGCCTTGAGACCTATGTCGCTAATCGTAAGCATACCGACAAGGACCCACAGAAGGATCGCTCGCGCTACCACCTAACTCTTTTGGCCATGAATAATCAGGGCTATAAGAACTTAATGAGACTGTCGACTATCGCCAACCTCCAGGGGTTTTATCATAAACCAAGGGTTGACCATGATTTGTTAGTGACATACGGTGATGGGCTAATTGTTTTAAGCGGATGTATTGGCGGAGAGCTAGGAGAGCATCTGCGCAACGACAATCCTAAAAAAGCCGAAGAGATAGCAGTCTGGTACAAGCAGCAGTTTGGTGACCGGTATTACATCGAGGTCCAAGACCATAACTGGGACGTGCAAAGACTTGTCAACGATAAACTAATTTCGCTTGCTAAAAAACTCGACATCCCAGTCGTAGTTACCTCAGACGCCCATTACTGTCGCCAGGAAGACCAAGAGGCGCACGAGATATTACTATGTGTCCAAACCGGCGCGTTCCTGAGCGACCCTGGGCGGTTTAGCCTAAAAGAGACCAAACTGTTTGTTAGCGACCCTGAGGACATTATTGAGCGCTGGAAGAAAGTTCTCCCAGAAGCAATCAGTAACACAAAAAAAGTTGCCGACCGTTGCGAGGTGAAGTTGGAGCTTGGCGGAATTCTTATCCCGAAGTATGAAGTGCCTAGAGATGAGACAGCAAGGTCATACTTAGAAAAACTGTCCTACCAAGGTCTTGTGGAGCGTTATTGCCCCGACAAAAAAATACTTGGGCGCCTAAGTATTCCTAAGGCCAAGAAACTGCTCTCCAAAAAAATAGTCGAAAGAGCCGAATTCGAGCTAGGGGTCATGGACAAAATGAACTTCAACGACTACTTCTTGATATTTTGGGATTTCGTGAAATGGGGAAAAGATCACAAGATAGTATTTGGACCAGGCCGAGGAAGCGCCGCGGGTTCGATCCTGTCTTACGCACTGGGTATTACTGAACTTGACCCCTTGCAGTATGATTTGCTTTTTGAACGTTTCTTAAACCCTGATCGTATTTCAATGCCGGACATCGATATTGACATTCAGCACGATCGTCGCGACGAAGTTATCCAATATGTCAGTGAAAAATATGGTTCTGAACGAGTGGCTAATATCGTAACTTTCGGAAAAATGTTTGCACGCAACGCCGTGCGAGATGTCGCCAGAGTACTGCAAGTACCTTATGTTGACGCCGATCGCTTGGCAAAACTAATTCCTCCTCCTGTTCAGGGCCGACACATTCCATTATCAAAATCTATTAAAGAAAATGTCGAACTTAAAGAGATTTATGATGCCGACCCGACCGCTAAGCAGGTTATTGACCTAGCAGTGTTGCTGGAAGGTACCATCCGTTCTCATGGTGTGCATGCTGCCGGCGTGGTGGTAGCTCCTGAAGATATAGTGAACTACGCACCGCTGGAGATGGCCCAAAAAGGTGTTGTAGCGACCCAGTACTCTATGTACCCGATAATGGATGACATCGGGCTTCTTAAAATGGATTTTCTTGGTCTTTCGAACCTTACTATTATCAAAAATGCTTTACGAATTGTTAGAAAGGTTTACGGGAAGGAAATCGACATTACCAAGATTCCACTTAACGATAAGAAAACCTACGAACTACTGGCAAAAGGCGAAACTACCGGAGTTTTCCAGCTCGAATCGGCGGGCATGAAGCGGTATCTGAAAGAACTTAAGCCGACCGTTTTCGACGATATTATCGCCATGGTGGCACTCTATCGCCCGGGCCCAATGCAGTGGATCGACGACTTTATTGCCCGGAAAAATGGTCACAAAGAGATTGAGTATATGCATGAAGCCATGAAACCGGCGCTTAAAAATACATACGGAGTGATCGTTTATCAAGAGCAGGTCATGCAGATCAGTAAGGATATGTGTGGTTTCACTGGAGGCCAGGCCGATACATTGCGAAAAGCCATTGGTAAAAAAAGTCCGGAGATTCTTGCGAAAATGAAGGTCGACTTTATAGAGGGTGGAGTGAAAACTGTCGGAGCCACACCGGAGATGATGGGTATTTTTTGGCGGCAACTTGAAGATTTTGCAGCTTACTGTTTCAACAAATCACACGCTGCCTGCTATGGCTTGATTGCTTATCAAACAGCCTACATCAAGGCTCACTACCCGGCAGCGCTAATGGCAGCGCTAATGACAGATGATTACGACGACACTGATCGACTGACCATCGATATAACTGAATGTAAGCGCATTGGAGTGGAAGTCCTCCCGCCAGACGTCAACCAGTCTTTCCACGAGTTTGGTGTAATCAAAGGCAAGAATAAAACCAGCATCAGGTTTGGGCTCGATGCAATCAAGAATGTGGGGCGCGGTGCGGTGGAGGAGATTCTAGTAGCGCGTGGTGACCAACCGTTTACTGATCTAAACAATTTTGCGGAGCGAGTTAGTGTACGGGCTGTTAATAAGAAAAATTGGGAGAGCCTGATAAAGGCCGGTGCTATGGATTGCTTTGGTAGTCGCAGTGCATTACTTAATTCTTTGGAATCGATTTTATTAGTCGCTAATCGTCGCCAGAAAGATATTGCTAGTGCTCAAGCTGACCTGTTTGGTGAGACCGAGACTAGTGGCATGAGTACCATGCCGAAATTAGTCCTAACAGAACCAGAGGAAGGTGCTAACAAGCACGAATTCTTACTCTGGGAACGCGAGCTTTTAGGCTTATATTTGTCAGAACATCCTTTGCGAGATTACGAACTAATACTAAGCGAAAAGTCTGTACCGATTCAATCTATTAAGTCAGAGCATGATGGAAAAATGGCGGAGATCGGCGGAACTATATCAGCCATTAGGCAAATAGTCACTAAAAACGGACAGGTCATGGCGTTCGTGAAGCTGGAGGACATGTCTGGAGAAATGGAGTTAGTAGTTTTTCCAAGCCTATTTAAGGAGAGCCCAGAGGGCTTATGGCAGAGAGATAATGTGATACTTGCTAAGGGTCGAGTTAGTGGTGTAGACAAAAATGGCGTAACTATGAGTGAAGCTAAAATTTTAGTCGAGTCAGCCACGATTTTAAGTAGAGATGAAGCTCTGAGTTATCAACCAAAAGGCACGACCGCAGAAATTAGGGCTGGCAAACAAAAGTATAATAAAAAGCCAAATCCTGGAATCGATGAGCAAGTCTCTACTCCAAAGATTGCTAAACTTTTTGTGCGGATCGAAGATACTGGGGAAGAAAAGAAGTTGGTTGCCCTAAAGAGATTACTAGAATCAAAAACTGGTTCGACGGATGTCGTGTTAGTCATGGGTC
>JBBTYV010000074.1:0-1543 GCA_038061635.1 Patescibacteria group bacterium | reverse complement strand
TCACTTGGTTCAAAAACACCCGCCTATTGAAATTCAGCACTGAGTCGATCGTCATCGGCGTGCCTAACATCTTTGCTAAGCAGCAGTTGGAGGTTAAGTATCATAAGCTTATCTCCGAGACCCTAAGTCGTAATGGCGCTACTCCTGAAAAACTAGAATTTAAGATCCACTCCGCAGCTGCTCCAAAACGTGACAACCAAGAAACGATTATCTTAAATCAGGTTTCCTCGCCGATTGTAAAGAGCGCACCATCGATAGGCCATGCCTACCGACAAGGTTTAAACGAGAGGTATACTTTTGATAATTTCATTGTAGGCTCCGGAAGCGAACTAGCTTACGCCGCTTGTCAGGGCATCGCTCTGAACCCTGGCCTAAAATACAACCCGCTGTTTATTTATGGTGGTGTTGGGATTGGAAAAACTCACTTAATTCAGGCAGTTGGTAACGCTATTCTTGCTAATAACCCATCCGCAAAAGTTGTCTACATATCTAGTGAACAGTTTGTTCAAGAACTGGTGGACGCCATCCGTTTTAAGAAAATGACCGACTTTGCCAGCCACTACCGCACCACTGATGTATTAATCGTGGATGATGTGCAATTTATTGCCGGCAAAGAGAAGATGCAGGAAGAGTTCTTTCATACCTTTAATGCCCTCCACCAAGCCAACAAGCAGATTATTATCAGTAGCGATAAGCCTCCACACGCCATACCAACCCTAGAAGAGCGATTGCGCAGCCGGTTCGCTATGGGTATGACAGTCGACGTACACGCTCCAGACTTCGAAACTCGATGCGCTATCCTCCAAACCAAATCAACCGAAAAGGGAATCAGCCTCGAGTCCGATGTGGTCGACTATTTAGCCAACCATATTCAAACCAACGTCCGTGAACTTGAAGGGGCTCTTAACCACCTAATCGCTTTTTGTGAGATGCGCAACCTCAGCCCGGACCTAGCGATTACAACCGGTCTTTTTGCTGGTAGCCGGTCACGACCAAAACATATGAGTGCGCGGATTATTATTGAAAAAACCGCTAAGCACTTTCAGCTTAACGTCGAGGAAATAACTGGCCCAAAACGCGACAAAGAGATTGTCGTACCTCGCCAAGTAGCTATGTATTTGCTTCGTAGCGAGCTTCATATGAGCTTTCCGAAAGTCGCGCACGAACTCGGCAAAAAAGATCATACTACCGCCATTCACTCGATAGATAAAATTGAGCGGGAATTACAAATTGATGTTATTTTGCGCCAGCACGTTGATGAAATCCGGGAGCTACTCAATGTTTAGCTTGTGGACGGGCTGCGTACAAAGTCTGGGCTTGGGCTTGTATAACCAACCCGTCTTGTACACACAATCCACAGAAACCGTTTATTTGTCTGCCCGTATAGAGTTTTTATACCACCAAACTACTCAGGCTATACTCCAGCTAATCCACTACTTTTTTTCTAGAATAACTGGGAAGGTCTGGGGTTTATACCCACAATCCACAGAGCCTATAACTACTACAATACTATATAAAGGAGGGAGAAAATGAAGCTTCAACT
>JBBTYV010000073.1:0-6245 GCA_038061635.1 Patescibacteria group bacterium | reverse complement strand
GTCCTGGGCCTTGCGTCCAATTAATTGCAGACCGACTGGTAAGCCATCAACCAATCCGGCCGGCACACTAATCGCCGGATTGCCAGTTAGGTTAGCGGCGACAGTCATAATATCAATCAAATACATCTGTAGTGGGTCGTCAACTTTTTCGCCAATCTTAAAAGCGGTGATTGGTGAAGTAGGACCAACCAAAAAATCAACATTTGCGAGGGCATCGCTAAACTCATGGATTAGCTTAGTTCGAACAAGCGCCGCTTTTTTATAGTAGGCTTCATAGTAACCACTCGACAAAACATAAGTACCGATCATTATTCGACGCTTGGCCTCAACCCCAAACCCCTCGGTCCTCGACATCGCAAAACTGTCTTCCAAATTTTTAGCCTTTTTAGAAGAATGCCCGAACCTTTGACCGTCATAGCGAGCCAGATTGCTTCTAACTTCGGCAGGACAAATGATGTAATAAACTGCTAGAGCTAGCGGTAAACTCGGCAAACTAACCTCTGTTACTAGCGCACCTCGACTTTTTAGTGTTTCGATTGCCTGCAAAATGACTTTTTTAACTTTAGGATCGAGGCCTTCAGTCATATACTCGCGAACCACCCCGATTTTCTGACCTTTTAGATCAGTTTTCTGAAGATTATAACTGCTTTCACGTTCGATAGTTGTGCCATCAAATTGGTCGCGACCAGCCATGACATCCAAAACTAACGCCGCATCGGCAACTGTTTTGGTTATCGGGCCGATGACGTCTGTGCTACTAGCCATAGCGACCACCCCATAGCGCGAGACCAGCCCGTAAGTTGGTTTATAACCTACCACGCCACAAAAGCTAGCTGGCAAGCGAACGGAGCCACCAGTGTCAGTGCCGAGCGCAAAAGGCGTCATATCGAGCATCACAGCCGCTGCCGAACCGCCGGAAGAACCCCCCGGAACTCTAGTTTTGTCGTGTGGGTTCAAGGTCGTAAAGAAATCGCTGTTTTCGGTACTACTGCCATGCGCAAAAGCATCAAGATTAGCTTTGGCGACACAAATTGCGCCTTCTGCCTCCAGTTTCTCAATGGCTGTTGCTTGGTACGGTGCTTCAAAACCTTTTAGGATGTTACTGGCGGCAGTAGTTTCGGCTCCAAAAACCAAAAAATTGTCTTTAGCGATAAAAGGCACGCCGGCAAGTCTGCCGGCATTTTTGCCAGACTTTACGATTACATCGACAGCCTTGGCTCGCTCTAGAGCTCGTTTTTCGAGTGTCGCAATAATCGCCTTAAAATCAGTTTTATCTTTAATTACTTGAAGCGCTTTTTTGACGTTGTCAGTTGCTGTAACCTTTCCCGAATTTACATCAGTGGCGATCTCTGTAATTTCTTTCCAGCTCATCCTAAGACCCTTTTGACTTCAATCTGACTATCTTTGACTTTAGGTACGTTCTTAAGGAGTGAAGCCTGATTAGCTTTATAATCAACCAGCTCATCGCTCCGCGTGACAGTACTGAGGCCATTAACCTGATAGGTAGGCTTCAAACCTTCTGTGTCAGCATCTTTAAGTTGATCGACGTACTGCAAAATACTGCTAAATTCACCACTAAACTGCTCAAGCTCTGTATCTGTTAGTCGCAGTCGCGCTAGATTAGCCAACCTCTTAACATCGCTTTTACTAAGTTTAGTCATTTGTCTAAAAGTATAACACCGAAGCTACCCCTGTTGCAAAGCACTCTAGATACTTGACAAAACATAGAGTTTATGCTAATATTAGAAGATAGGGTCGAAGATCATCTTCCCCTAGGAATATTTACAAGACAGCGTGAGAATTTAATACCTTCTCTTTAGGTTTTGGAGGATTTGGTTTATCTAAGCACATTGCGTACTAGATTAGTAAATAGCGTGCTTAGATCAAACCACAGACCAACAACAACCGGAGGCATTAAACATGAAGTACAGTTTCACCAAGGTCATAGCTCTGTTGCTCGGCGGCGTCATTCTCATGACGGCCTGCAGTGACGACAAGCGCTATGACGACTCAGTCATTACTGAGAGGCTCGATGCGCTCAACCAAACCGTCCTCGGTCAGCAGGCTCAGATTAACGATCTTGAGTCGGCCCTAGAGACGGAAACGGAAGATAACGCCGCCTCCCAGTTCCTCATCGAGGAGCTGGAAGGTCAACTGGATGATTTTGAGATCGCCAACGGCGACCTCGAGATGGACCTGAACATGGTCTGCTCATTTGCAAGCCATGTTTCCCGGAGCAATCCAGAAGCCGGGCTTCCTAAAAACGCCAATTTTGACATCATGTGTGACGGCGCCGACCCGACGTACTACTGGGGGACTTTTTATGAAGGTTCGCCGGAGGATGCCTGGGAGATGGTGCCGCCAACTGATGTCACATTCGACGAGAACGGACAAGTGTTCTTGCCAATCCACGGAGCAGCAGTACCCAGCCCTCAGAATCCGTTGTTTCCGAACGCGGCAACCATGAATGATCTCCAGCCCGGCACCGTCGTCTGCACATTCATAGGCGACACGACCAGACAGGAGACCATCAAAGAGGTAGGGCTCTACGGCTACTTCTACGAAGGAACGATGGCAGAACCGACTTTCTGGTATGCCTACACAGTCGTCGAAAGCGGCGGCCGAGGCTCGTTCCAAGATGCGGGCATTCTGCCATTCGAGAACGGTTGGTGGTCTGCTGATGTACACCTTGAAGTCGGACCTTGCCCTAACTAGGGCAAGCATGATTTCAAACGAGGTGCACAGCAATCAATCTCACGCTGTCACCTCACCAGAATTTTCAATCATTTGAAACTTCTGGTGAGTGACAAAAAATTAAAGTTTGGACCTGATTTCTTCGATGAAATCGCGGAGTTCGGCGGCCTTTTCGAATTCTAAGTTAGCACTGGCTAGGTCCATTTGACCGGTTAGCTCACGAATAAGATGACCATATTCTTCTTTTGGAATCTTGCGAAGATCGAGCTTCTTCTTGGGCTCAATTGGCGATATCCGTTCAATCCCCTTGCCAACAAGTTTTGAAATGCTTGTCGGTGTGATGCCGTGTTTTTGGTTATAAGTTTCTTGAATTTTACGTCGGCGATCGGTTTCATCAATCGCCTGTTTCATCGAATTAGTCACACGGTCGGCATACATAATTACTCGGCCTTCTTGGTGTCTAGCGGCTCGACCAACAGTTTGAATAAGCGCTTGCACCGAACGAAGAAACCCTTCTTTGTCAGCGTCTAAGATTGCCACCAAGCTCACTTCAGGCAAATCAAGACCTTCACGGAGAAGGTTAATACCAACTAATACGTCATACACTCCAAGCCTTAAATCGCGCAGTATGTCACTACGATCAAGCGTGTCCACGTCGCTATGTAGATACTGGACTTTGATGTTTAGCTCGCTTAAATACTCCGTTAGGTCCTCACTCATCCGCTTAGTTAGAGTGGTTACCAAAACTCGCTGGCCTTTTTTGACGATCCCACGAATTTCGGCAATCAAATCATCCACTTGACCCTCAACTGGGCGAACTTCAATGATTGGATCGACTAGCCCCGTAGGTCGAATGACCTGCTCAATCGGGACGCCACTTCTCTCAAGCTCATAAGGTGCTGGTGTCGCCGACACATAAACTACTTTATTAATATGCCGATCGAACTCGGCGAAAGTTAACGGGCGATTATCGAGCGCACTCGGCAAACGGAAGCCGTGTTCCACCAGGACTTCCTTACGAGCACGATCGCCGTTATACATCCCTCGAACCTGCGGAATAGTCATGTGAGATTCGTCGACAAACAGCAGGTAGTCATCCGGGAAATAATCTAGCAGAGTCGCTGGCTGTTCGCCCTCTTCACGGTTTGTTAGATACCGTGAATAGTTTTCGATGCCCTTAACAAAACCAGTTTCTTCAAGCATCTCGAGGTCAAAGTCTGTGCGTTGTTTAAGTCGTTGCGCCTCTAGAAGTTTGCCCTGTTTGTTGAAGCTAGCCAATCGAGCCTCTAGCTCTTCACGGATATGAACCATGGCTTCTTTGAGCTTGTCCTGGGGCGTAACGTAGTGACTACCCGGGAAAATTCTATAGTTATCGAGCGAAGCCTCTATCTCCCCAGTTAATGGATTAATCTTGGTGATCCGATCGACGGTATCACCAAAAAAGTCAATGCGATAAGCAGTGTCTTCGCCGGCCGGGAAAACATCGACGACATCTCCCCTAACCCGAAAAGTACTGCGATAAAAATCAATATCATTTCGTTTGTATTGAATGTCGCTCAGTTGCCTTAGAAACTTATCCCGCACCTTCTTTTCGCCTTTTAAGACATTAATCGACATACCGGCGTAATCTTCAACTGAGCCAATACCGTAAATACAGCTAACAGAGGCGACTATCAGTACGTCCCGCCGTGAAAGTAGTGCATCGGTTGCAGCGTGGCGCAAACGATCGATCTCCTCATTAATCTGACTATCTTTTTCGATAAAAGTGTCAGACCTCGGGATGTAAGCTTCTGGCTGGTAATAATCAAAGTAGCTGACAAAATAATGGACAGCATTATTCGGAAAGAACTCTTGGAACTCGTTATATAGCTGAGCAGCGAGCGTTTTATTGTGAGCTAAAACTAGTGTTGGCTTTTGAAGCTGTGCAACAACGTTAGCCATCGTAAAGGTCTTGCCCGAGCCAGTAACTCCTAGCAGAACCTGCTCCTTGGCGCCTCTTTCGGAGAAACCCTTCACGAGTTTATTAATAGCATCCGGCTGATCACCAGCCGGCTGATAGCCAGAATTTAACTCAAATAACTCCTGCATACATCTATTGTACGACAGTCTTGGGGCTTGATTCCTACGACATTACACCGATGACTACAGCAAAAAAGCTAAAAATCGTAAGTCCAGAAACGACTAAAGCCTCTCGCAGTGATGATTCACGCATATTTTTTGTTACCTTTTTTGTTTTTATTAACTTCTGATCAGATACTACTGCCTTTATGAGGTAAGCACAAGCAGTAATCTTTACAACAGCTTAACCGCGATTTTTTTTGTTATTGAGATACCAATGACCGGACTTTAATTCTTTATAAAGATCCATATGTTCTTTATTTAGGATATTGATAATCTTCTTAACTAATTCTTCGGGGTTCTCGTCATATATGACCCGTGATGCAACCGACGGGTCCAGAGCATCGACAAGCTGCGGGATTACACTTGCCGCACCACTACTACCGACAAGTATCCCGCACGTCTTCCCAGCCTCTAGCGCAGACGTAAATTCATGTAAACTGCCAAATCTACCACCGACAGTTATGACGGCGTCGCTTGACTGAACAAGATATAGATCACGCCCTACATAATTCATCCCGGTATAGTTAATAAAGTCGAATGCATCGACGGGTAACCTGTATTTGCGGAGATGTTCTCGAATAGACGACGCCGGCGAGAAACCTATCGACATGCCACCTTCTTTAATAGCTCCGGCGGCCGCAAAATAAGGTAAGCCAACTGTCGCCCCTGTTGTAACAATGTGTCCAGCCTCAGCTATAGCCTTACCTAAACGCTCAGCGAGCTCTTGCCCTGACACAACCGTCTTGCCAGCTGCGGCGCCAGAAATACATATTGAATAGCGAATTAGGGGAGTCTTATTGCGTACCATTCTAAGCTAATCCTATTTTTCTCATTATTTCATTCTTTTTCACAAATTTGTCGAGGTACCGAGCCAATAGTTCAGTGTTAACTCCTCGGCGCATCGCAGTCAATGTGCAGTGGTCTAACGGTACACGATTATATAGGTCATGTGCAATATCGGTTACGTTTAATGAGACCACTCCACCGTCATCGGTTTTTCCCAAAAATGCCGTATTCGTCCAAAAATCAACTCGTTGGCTTAAGAGTGGAAATATCTGGCTCGGTGATTCCCAAAAAAAGTCGCTTGGCTCCACGGCACCTTCCGGGACCTCGCTTTGGAGATTTTTATCACCAGAGATTAGGTAATAGCAACTCAGCCAGGGTATCGCTACCTTCCCAATTTCACCAATTGGCTCAGGGCTAGCGTAGGTGTATTGGGCAATCTGACGCACGCAGGTAGGGTTAAAGCGACTAAGTTTTAATAAAATCCCTCGGACATGAAGGTGAAACAGTCCTTCAGTCATGAGAGCCGAGCTATGCAAAAAAGACCCTTGGCTAACTGGGAACTTAGGCACACCGACTAGGCCGGCGCACTGCAAAGCGACAATTTGGGCGTAACGGCCCTGCTTAAGAAGTTTTGGATTGATTAG
>JBBTYV010000072.1:0-8082 GCA_038061635.1 Patescibacteria group bacterium | reverse complement strand
ACCAGTGAAGTTCGGTAGGTCTACAGTGTGAGTGTGGTCGGCAGAGATAGTGCCCGTAGTCCCAGAAGAGTAGTGAGTATGATCGGAGCTAACGTATCCCGTGCTGCCCGTTGTGGACCATGGGATAGACCGGAGTGAGCCTGATCCGCCGATGCTGTTGCCGTCGTGGGCGTGGTAGTGGTTAGCACTAATTCCGCCGGACGTGGCGCCAAAAGTGTGAGTGTGCCCGGCACTCTCACCGCCCGAGGTAACCGAGCCATGATCATGGGCGATACTGTGGGTGTGATCGACGCTGTTGCTACCCGAGGTGACAGAAGCATGGTCGTGGTCAATCGCATGCGTATGAACTGGTAAGTTCCCTGAAGCGATGGTTACGGTGTTCGAACCACCCGAAGCACCAAGCGTGAAACCGGTACCAGCTCCGAACAAGGCCCTAGTGCGCCAGTCAGGGAGCTGCATGTCCGAACCAGACTTCCAGGACACTGGGATCACTGCCCAGAGGTTTGGGTAGGTGCTGGCAGCACCAACTACGAGCGTGCCGTCGAGGAACAAACAACCAGTGTTGGGAGTAGCTCTAACCGTAGCAGTGATACTCCCGGGAGGATCGGTAGTACTATTAGGCAAATAATCTACTTCCTGCCACGAGCCTGAGACTTTTATGTAAATCTTTTTTGTGTCAGTTTCATAAAAAGTAGCACCGTCCCCTACGTTGGTCGGTTTGGTGTCACCTGAAACCCCCGTAATTTTATCTCCAGCGTATTTCTTTAAAGTCATGTCTGTATCTGCCAGTTTACGACCCCATGGGAGTTTGTAATAGTCAGTGCGGTGTTGGCAAAGCCACCGTTACCAGAAGTGCCAGTAAAGTTCGGAAGATCCACAGTGTGGGTGTGGTTGGCGGACACAGCACCGCTACTACCAGTAAAGTTCGGAAGATCCACAGTGTGGGTGTGGTTGGCGGAGATACCGCCTGTACTCCCAGAGGTATAATGGGTGTGATCGGAGCTAACCCAATTCGTGCCACCCGCCGAGTTCCACGGTATAGAACGGGTTGAGCCTGATGCCCTAATGTTATTGCCGTCGTGGGCGTGGTAGTGGTTAGCATTAATTCCGCCAGATGTGACACCAAAACTGTGCGTGTGATCGACACTAACGGTGCTCGAGGTAGCCGCTCCGTGGTCGTGGTCAATAGTATGGGTATGACCGACGCTGTTGGCGCCAGAGGTTACAGATGCGTGGTCGTGGTCTATGGCGGGTGTGTGTTGGTAGGTTTGCCGATGCTACCACGGCAGTATTAGCACCGCCTGAACCCCCAAGCGTGAAGCCAGTACCAGCTCCGAACAGCGTCTTCTCGCGCCAGTCCGGAAGTTGCATGTCCGATCCTGTTTTCCATGACACTGGGATCACTGCCCAGAGGTTTGGGTAGGTGCTGGCAGCACCAACTACCAGCGTGCCGTCGAGGAACAAATAACCAGTGTTGGGAGTAGAGCGGCTCGTTGCAATGATACGCCCAGCAGTTGCTGCAGTACCCGGAGGTTTATAGGCCGCTTCTTGCCACGAGCCGGAAACTTTTATGTAGACCTTTTTCGTATTGGTTTCATAAAAAGTAGCACCGTCCCCTACGTTGGTCGGTTTGGTGTCGCCTGACACCCCCGTGATTTTATCTCCAGCGTATCTTTTTATAGCCATGATTTTTATAATACACCAGAGATAATTGCCTGACTACCTGGTTGCTTTTGTCTCATTATATTAGGTAACCGTTAGACAATCACGCTAGAGAGAACGACTTCTTCGCCAGTCTCATTTTTCATTTTCCACTCCAGTACTCGGTTAGGGGTGGTACCACTACCCGTCAGATAGACTGCGTGAGCGTCAGCACTAGGCGTAGCTGGCGCGGTCGTAACTCCAAAATAAAGTTTTGTAAGATCAAAAGCTGAGGTGTTTTGTGTAGATGCTGTGCCTAACCCCAGTGTCGTCCTCTGTGCAGCCGCATCGACATCATCAACTAATGCCCGACCAGCAGCCGTAAATGTAGCGACGGCAGCCGTGCCGCTGCCAGTAAAGTACGGTAGCTTATCGGCCGCAGAAGTTAGCCCCGCAATCGCCGTCAGTTCAGAATCGAGTGGTTGGCTAGCGGCTTGAGCGGTAGCTGCACTGCCGGCTGGGTCAAAAGCCGAAGCAGCCTCAACTGCAGCAGAACCTAAGCCGAGAGTTGTTCGTTGAGCACTAGCTGAAGCATCATCCAGCAAGGCCTTCCCCGCCGTAGTCAGATCGTATGTTGCAGCAGTGCCGGCTCCTGTAAACTGAATGCCTTTATCTGCAGCACTTGTCAGACCAGCTATAGCGGTTAGTTCAGAGTCGAGGGGTTGTTTGTTGCTTAGGTCTGTTGTGAGGTTAGTTATCTGGGATTGGGAGAGAGTTAGTGGGTCAGAACCAGCGGAAGCGTGGGTCGATGCATGCGTTGCAGGAGTACGACTATCTGTGAGTCTGGTGTCATCTCCTTTGACTACTTCGCCTGCTACGGCGTTACCTACGGCTGGAGTGTCTTTGGTGGCGGCGGTGCCAAGGCCAAGGTTGGTTCTGGCGGTGGAAGCGTCAGTAGCACCAGTACCACCCTTTGTTATAGGGACAGTCTTTTGAGTACCGTCTGCATTATGTTCAACAGACAGATAATCATTGAGGATATCTCCCCAGGTACCGTCATCACTACCAGGAACTGGTAAACGAGACATATTGCTAGTGTTCCCTGTTCATGTCTTTAGATATCCAATTACCCCTCGGTGTATTACTTGAGATAATTTTAGCATAAGCGGATGAATCACAAAACTACACCTTATCATTAAACTCGTGAGCTGAGACTCTGTTCTAGTTCTTTATTTTAAGAAGATAAAACCGTTCGCGGTTGCCCTTTTCACCGGCAATCTCGCTATCGCGTTTCGAAACAATTATAAAATAATGGTCTTTGAGCCAAAGTTCGAAGTTTTGGAATATATCGCGTCTAATTTTTTCGTTTTTAACGACTCCTTTATTGGTTTGACTACTTCCTGCCTCAAACTGCGGTTTGCACATCGCTAACAAGTGAGTTTGTGAATTTGAAAGCTGGCTAATAGCAGGCAGAACTTCCCGCAAAGAAATAAACGACACATCGATAAGAATAATATCCGCGATACTTAAAAACTTTCGGTAACGGTCTATAGTTGCAAAAGATCGGATGTCGGTCTTTTCATGTAATTGCAGTCGCTTATCCGAGCGAAGTTTCGGATGCATCTGCGCCGTCCCAACATCGACGGCAACTACTTGTTTAGCGCCGCTCTGCAGAGCAAAATCAGTGAAGCCACCGGTGCTACTGCCAACATCTAATACAATCTTGTTTTTGAATCCCAGGTCGAAGAACCCGGCTACTGATGCTAGTTTTAACCCTGCGCGAGACACATATGGATTTTTTTTGATCAACCTAATCTTGTCGGTTCCGCTGACAAGAAAACTAGATTTTGTAACAATTTTACCGTTGACGGCGACATTACCAAAATCAATCTCCTGCTCCGCCTGACTCCGCGATTTTACCAACCCTCGCCTAGCGATCTCGCTATCTAATCTCATTTAGTCTTTCTTGCGTTCGCGGTACGCGCCAGTTGTTGTGTCGACAGATATCACGTCGCCAACCTTGATAAATGACGGGACCCTAACTTCTACCCCTGTTTCCAGCTTAGCTGGTTTGGTAATTGAGCTAGTTGTGTCGCCACGAACAACGTCTTCGGTATAAACAACTTTTAAATAAACGTTTTTAGGAAGTTCGATACTGACAGCGCGTCCGTCCAAAAGCATGGCTTTGACGGCGTCGCCTTCCTTCATATATCCGCCTAAGTCTTCAAGCGCATCTGCTGAGAGATCAAACTGTTCGAAGCTGTCATTGTCCATGAAATAGAACTTTTCGTCGTCCTTATATAAATACTGAACATTCTTATATGACAAATCGACGCTATCGAGTTGCTCGTTGCCTTTGAATGTTCGGTCAAGCACCTTGCCGTCGAGTAAACTTTTTGTTCGAACGCTAACAATCGAGCCGCCGCGACCGACAACTTTTTGTGAGTACTCTAAAACCTGGTACGGCGTACCGTCCAGAGAGAAAACCGCCCCTTTTCGTAAGTCCGTAACTCCAAGCGCCATAGAAACCTCTAGTTACTAACTACAAATGGTAATAGTGCGATGTGCCGAGCGCGCTTGATAGCCTTGGCTAGTCGGCGCTGTTGCATTTCTGTTAAGCCGGTTCTTTTTCGAACTTCGATTTGGCCATATTGGTTAACAAACCGTTGGAGGGTCTTAACGTCCTTGTAGTCGAAGTAGATCGAGCCAGTAGATTCGCGTGTAATTTTCTTTGCCATTATTGACTCCTTAGAATGGGATCTCGCTTAAGTCAATAGGCTCGTCAGAGATCTCATCGATTACTATATTTTCGTCTTTTTTCTTCGAAGCTGGTTTGTCTTCAGAAGCCTGAGTATCGTCAGCAAAAGAAGCACCGCCAGCACCGGTTGGCGAGCCCAAGAACGTTACGTCTTGTGCTAAGACATCTACTTTGGTGCGCTTGTTGCCGTCTTGTTCCCAAGAATGGCTTTGCAGGCGTCCGCTAACGAGCACCGGCTTACCTTTTTGGCAGTATTGAGCAACACGTTCACCTAAAGGACCCCAAGCTGTAATGTCGATGAAGTCGACGGCCTCTTGTGGTTTGCCTTCTTTGTCTTTCCACTGGCGGTTTAGAGCCAATGAAAAGCTACAAACGCTTTGCCCACCAGGCGTTGTGCGGATTTCTGGGTCACGGGTTAGGTTCCCCATTAAAGTTACTTGGTTAAAACTTCGAGCCATCTCTATTACCCCTTCCTGGTTTTTCTAAATATTGCTCTTCTTCGGTTTTCTTGTCGTTTTTATCACTTATATCATCGTGACCCTTGCGCTTAGCTTTGACAATCTCAGCCTTAGCCATAGCCTTAAGGTCTGGTTTGACTATCAAAAACCGCACTACTTCGTCGGCAATGTTTAGAACAGCCTCGACTTTGCCGACACTAGTGCCTTCAATTTCGACGCTATAAAAAACATAGACCGCGTGATCGTGGCCTTTGATGGTGTAGGCTAGCTTCCGCTTGCCCCAGTTGTCGGTTTTGGTAACCTTACCACCGTTATCGGTGATAATTTTAGTTATTTTTGATTCGGCTTTGCTAAGATCAACCTCTAGGTCGGGGTGATATAGCACCGCAAATTCGTAATTACTCACTGTTATAGAACCTCCTTATGGTCTTAACGCAGCTGGTTGGCCTACATTGCTTCATCTCAGCAAAGCTGAGCTTTGCAATGTTTCTCTTTGTAATACTGCGTTGTAAACTCCGATGCTCACTTTACCGTACTATTCTGTACGCCTCGTTCCGCTTCTCGTTTACGCCTTGTCTTCCAAAGAGCCAACACACCCGCGTGGGCTGCAAGTACCTGTGATTTCGACTGCAACCTTGAGTTAGTACCCTTGATTATAAACTAATCACCTCTGTATTTCAAGAGAATTTAGAGTCGTCTTCAGTACCTGTCTCGTCTGGCATGTCGTCGTAGACTTCGTCGGAGCTAGGAACTTCGTTTCGGCCAAAAACTTCGTCGAGATTACTAACAAGCACTTCTCGAGGACGGGCCCCGTCTGCTGGGCCGACTATTCCCTGTTCTTCCATGGTTTCAATCAAACGTGCAGCGCGGCTATAGCCGATTCGAAGACGGCGCTGCAGATAACTGGTGCTAGCTTTCTTGTGCTCGACTACCACCCGAACGGCGTCTTCCCAGGCGGTATCGTCAACTTCGTCGTTCAAGCTATGGCCAACCACAATTCCGCCCTTGCCGTTGAGTTGGACGGGTTGGCTAACAACTTCGTCGTCGTAGCTAGCAGCTTGCTGCATACGTAGGAAATCAGTAACTTTGATGGTTTCGGCGTGAGTGATTAGCGCTCCCTGAATACGAACTGGTTTCGGCATGTCGCTAGTCAGATAAAGCATGTCTCCAGTGCCGAGTAGCTTTTCGGCGCCGGCCATGTCGATGATTGTTCGGCTGTCGATTTGGCTAGCAACTGTGAAGGCAATTCGGGCCGGAATATTAGCTTTGATGAGCCCTGTAATGACGTCGACGCTCGGCCTCTGAGTGGCTAACACTAGGTGAATACCAGCGGCTCGAGACTTTTGGGCGATACGGACAACCAATGCTTCAACGTCACGAGCGGCAACCATCATAAGATCGGCAAGCTCGTCAATCACAATGATGATATACGGCATCGCCTCATTAGTTTGGGCAGAGTTATATTCAGTAATATTGCGCTTACCAGCATCAGCAAATGCTCGGAGGCGGCGCTCCATTTCTGCGACGGACCATTTTAGTGCACTAATACATTTTTCAGGCTCCGTAATTACTGGAGTTAGAAGGTGCGGAATGCCGTTATAAGGCGTAAGTTCAACCTGTTTTGGGTCGACTAAGATTAGTTTCATATCGCTCGGGCTATTCCTATAAAGAAGGCTAGTGAGAAGCGAGTTAATCATCACTGATTTACCAGAACCAGTCTGTCCGGCGATTAGAAGATGTGGCATTTTTTCTAAAGAACCAGTGATGGCCGAGCCGGCAATGTCCTTACCAACAGTAAACGCCAGCGGTGTGTTCATTTTTTGCCATTCGTCGCTACTAAGGATGCTAGCTATGCGCACCGTGGCAGCCCGAACATTTGGCACTTCGATACCAACAGCTTTTTTGCCAGGGATTGGAGCTTCAATTCGGATACTTCGCGCGGCCAAGTCAAGGGCGATGTTGCTGTCCAGGGCTGTAATTTTTTGTAGCTTTACACCATGCGGCGGTCTGAGGGTAAACTGTGTCACGCGCGGGCCAACATTGGCGCCTTCCATCTCGACATCAATCTTAAAGTTCCGCAGTGTTTCGCGAATAATGTCAGCATTTCCTTGCACGTCCCCAGCGTCGGCCTTGTCCTGCTTTTGATTAAGAAGGTCAATGCCCGGAAATTGCCAGTTTGGATCGCTTTGGACAGTCAGAGCCGTGTGGTCTTCGGCTGGGCTCAACTTTTGGGCAGTATTTTTAAACGACGAGAGCCTTGAAGCGCTCGGGTCGAGTTCGCCCTTATGATGTTCGACTGGCACGTTTTCTTTGACATTAATTTTCTCGCCGGTGTGCTGTTTTAGCTCACTTAGATCGGTGTCGCGGTCTTTGCGTTTAAGAAGATTAATGATAAATGCCACAAATCTTTTTGGTGCGATGCTGAAGGTGAAAAGAAATGACACTAGCATTAGTAACATGTACAAAACAAAGGCCGTGCCAGTACTTAGTGCGCTCAACACTACCGAGTTAACAACATGACCAGTTTGCCCGCCATAAGTCATCTCACCGGCTAGTTGCGATGACTTGTCTGGCGCCACAAAAACATGAAACACCGCTGCCATACTAACCAACACCATGACAGCACCTAATATTTTGCCAAATGGGATGATATGCTCTTCGTCGCGGAACTTAACAATCGCTAAATAGACCAAAACAACAGGTGAAAAATAGGCAGCAAACCCAAATAACCATGACATTCCTTCGAATAATCTAACTGGCAGGTCGCCACCAACTTCAAGACCGCCAAGGAAGAGAAAAAAGGCGATGAGCATCAACGCAAAAGCAAATGCCTGCCTCCAAAACGAGGAACCACTTTTTTTGTCTGACGCTTCGCGCTTTTTTGACTTTCGCTGGTGTTTTTTTCGTTTTGCCATAGCTAGCTAATTATATCTGTTTTTGCTTATTTTGATATCTGTCTTAATTACTTAATTACAATATCTACATTGTAGCACAAATTACATCACTTGTCTAGTGGTGATGAATTTCTCAAAAGTATCTACCCCATCATCAAGCACCGCTCTATAGATATCAGTTGAGGTGATACTCCCTCTGCGTTTCAAGCCAGCTTTGTGACACTGATATTTGATGTCTAGTATAGTTTTCTTTTGTTCTTCGGTGATTTCTAGCATACGTTTATGTAGCTCTGTGTTCGGCGTAACACCTTTAGTTCCTTCAGGCACGACC
>JBBTYV010000071.1:0-4257 GCA_038061635.1 Patescibacteria group bacterium | reverse complement strand
CTAGTGAACGTTGGTACGGCCATTATTTGGTTCCTTTACGACTAGTGGACTGGACGAGAACAATACTCTTGCGAGGACCGGGTACTGCACCTACCAAACCGATAACGTTATGTTCCATGTCGACCATAGCGACCTTCAGGTTTCGGACATTCACTCGCACGTTACCCATTTGGCCGGCCATGCGCTTGCCTTTAAAAATCTTTTGCGGGTACATTGAGCCGATTGAACCAGGACGACGATAGCTTCGACCGCCGTGAGTCTTTCGACCACGACCGAAGTTATGACGCTTAATGGTGCCGGCAAAACCCTTGCCCTTGCTAGTGCCGGTGACGCTCACAATGTCCCCAACTTCAAAAACGTCGGCCGAGAGTTCTTGGCCGACTTTGGTTCCTTCTTCTAATTCATTAATGCGGAATTCACATGCTACTTTTGGTGTCTTACCTGATTCTTTGAAGTGCCCAGCAGCTGATTTTCCGAGATTCTTCTTGTTTTCAAAACCCAGTTGCACGGCTGTATAGCCATCTTTTTCGACAGTTTTGACCTGTGATATAACATTTGGGCTAGCTGAAAGCAGGGTCACAGCAGTCATAGCACCGTCTTCTGTGACGATACTTGCCATGCCTATTTTCCTGGTGATTAATGCTTTCACTTTGATCCATTTACCTCTGTTATTTTGACCGCACTTTTAGGAACAAAAACACCTGGTGTCTAGTAGTATCTTTGGCTTCTAAGGCCTCGGACTTACTAACTCACCAAGCAAATATTTCGCCCAGCGATATTCAAATTACTAAGCAATTGTAGCAGTCTGACCCCTTATCGTCAAGGTGTTAATTACTAGGTCTAAAAGTAGCATAAAAGGCAAAAAATGCTTGTGATTTTGCTTTTTATATTGTTCATTTCAAATTCAGGTAGTAGTCTATAAATAACAAGGAGAACGGACGTTGGGTGCCACGGAGTTTGAAGTACCAAAGTTATACCCGGTAATACACAACGAAGGCGTCTCTCGAACTCTTAGCGCTGTCGAGTCGGTCCTGGAAGCTGGGGCTGATGGTGTGTTCTTAATTAATCATGCTAATAATGCAGCTTCGCTGATCAACCGCTATGAAGCCGTGTTAAGAAGATTTCCTGATGCTTTTGTTGGACTAAATTTTCTTAGCATGCGTGACCCTCTTGATGTTTATTTTTACCTTAATACCTCCGGAACGGTGCCAGACGCAGTTTGGACAGACAGATTTTCATTAGAACCTGCTTATATGGATCAAATGAAAGCATTAACTCCACAAGCTGACGCGCGTAGAGCATTACTTTTCGCCGGAGTTTCACATAAGGGGACGACTACATATACAAGTGACCCTATCCAGAGCGAGTTAATGACAAGAATCGCTGACCCTTATATTGACTTCGTGACTACTACAGGACCTCGCACCGGAGAAGCAGCTCCACTTGATAAAGTAGTTGCGATGCGGGGAGCACTAAACCATGCAAAACTAGCAATAGCAAGTGGTGTTACACCACAAAATATAGGTGACTATGTACCCTATACTGATGCAATCTTAGTTGCCTCGAGTATAGAGGCAACTTTTGGCGAGATCGACCCTGAACGGCTAAGTTGTTTGATGGCTGCTTTTCGCGTTTCAATAGAAGTTGACCGCGAAACTCGGCAACCTACATCTTGATTTCGGCTTCGACGCCGGCTGGGAGCGAGAGGTTCATTAGACTATCAATAGTCTTTGGGGTTGGTTCGAAAACATCGATGATGCGTTTGTGAATGCGCATTTCGAACTGCTCACGACCTTTTTTGAAGACGTGTGGGCTCGTAACAACCGTATAAACAGTCTTTTTAGTAGGAAGTGGAATTGGTCCAGCAATTGTCGCACCTGTGCGCAGAGCAGTCTCAACGATTTGCTTAGTTGATTGGTCGATGACCTTGTGGTCGAAGGCCTTCAAACGAATACGAATGCGCTGTTTGCCGTCTGGGGCTTTGGCATTTTCTTCGACTTTTACGGTTACTTGAGGTGCTTCAACTGTTTCAGCAGTTTCAACCTTCTCAGCCACTTCTGTTTCTTTTACCGCCTTTGGCGCTTTCTTCTCGGCCATAAAAATAACTCCTTCTGTACTTTGTGCTGTAACATCTTTACTTCGCTATATGAGAACGAAAACAACGACTTTTAGTCAGCACCGATTAATTTACATCTGTTATTCTAACACATTTTTCTAAGCACTCAAGCTGTAAGCGACATATCATCAAAATCTAATTGCTGATCACCCTCCTCGGAAGACGTCATCTGCTCGTCGGTTTGTGTAAGTGGAGGGTTATCATCATAAGTTTCAACATCTAATCCCGATAATCTCAAAACCTCTCCTACTCGTGCGGCCGCAGATCGGGTAATAGCTAACAAACTTTCTTGTGTCGGGTGTGCGTGTCTAATTCCTGTATCAAACCAGGCAGCACTGATAGCAAATTTTGTACATGAAGGAGGACAATCTCTCATGTGCTCTACGAGTCGGCTTGTACGGGGATTAAATTCTAGAGCTTGCCAATGAGGCACTTCGAGTGGTCGTGCTATAGAAAAGCTAGCTTGCCCGTTTCTTTCGTCAAACTGATTAATAACTATCACACGGTTTTTATTTACGTGCATTCGTCTAATATTGACTGAGCTCCCAAACCATGTCAAGCATAACCAAAAAGAACGCCGATTTCTCAGCGCTCTTTTCTTTAAATCGCTAAACTATTTAGTGATTTTTGTGACAACACCAGCACCGACAGTCTTACCACCTTCGCGAATAGCGAAGCGTAGACCCTGCTCCATAGCGATTGGAGAAAGTAGTTTCACCTTGAAGGTAACAGTGTCACCAGGCATGACCATTTCTTTGTCAGCTGGAAGTTCAACCTCGCCAGTTACATCCGTTGTTCGGAAGTAAAACTGTGGTTTGTAGCCCTTGAAGAATGGCGTGTGACGGCCACCTTCCTCTTTGTTGAGGATGTAAACTTCAGCATCAAATTCTGTGTGTGGAGTAATCGAACCAGTTTTTGCCAAAACTTGGCCTCGTTCGATGTCGTCACGTTCGATGCCTCGAAGCAAGATACCGACGTTGTCGCCAGCCTGACCTTGGTCAAGGTTCTTTTTAAACATCTCGACACCTGTTACGACTGATTTGCTAGTTGGGCGAATACCAACAATTTCAACTTCTTCGTTGACTTTGACGATACCTTGATCGATACGACCAGTAGCGACTGTGCCACGACCCTTGATCGAGAATACATCCTCGATAGCCATCATGAATGGCTTGTCTAGCTCGCGCTTTGGCTCTGGAATGAAATCGTCCATAGCCTTAACGAGTGCCATGATTGATTCTTCGGCTTCAGCGTCACAAGCGATAGCTTTGGTAGCCGAACCGCGGACGATTGGAGCATTTCGGTCAAATTCGTACTTTTCAAGTAGGTCACGAACTTCTTCTTCGACTAGGTCGACAAGTTCGGCGTCAGCAAGGTCCATTTTGTTCAAGAAAACAAGAACCGATGGAACGCCCACCTGCTTAGCAAGCAAGACGTGTTCACGAGTTTGTGGCATTGGGCCGTCTGCAGCCGAAACGACCAAGATAGCACCGTCGATTTGTGCAGCACCGGTGATCATGTTCTTAACATAGTCAGCGTGACCTGGCATATCAACGTGCGCGTAGTGGCGCTTCTCTGATTCGTATTCTTGGTGCGAAGTAGCGATCGTGATTCCACGAGCTTTTTCTTCTGGGGCGTTATCAATTTGATCGTATTTGACCGGTTGGTTGATGTCGCTAGGAAGTTTCTTTGCGAGCACCATTGTTATAGCCGCTGTTAGGCTTGTCTTACCGTGGTCAACGTGACCCATAGTACCGACGTTAACATGTGGTTTGTCGCGCTTAAAATCTGCCATTTTGAGGGTTTCTCCTTAGTTATTTCTTTAATTAGTGTTTTCGCGGTCCTTATTTATTGCGCTAACAATAAAAGCCCTCTCGCGAGTTACTGCTAGATTTTAGCATAGCCTCAATCTGTTTGTAAAGACCTGTTGCTCACAAAAAAACTAACGATCCTCAGAACTACTACCCGAGTTATCATCTTCACTGTCACTATCTTCAACTTCGTCAGCGTCGTCATCATCTTCATCTTCGGTTTCGTCGACATCGCCATCATCTTCAGTAGAATCGTCGTTGCCTGATACATCATTGTCATCGACAGAACCATCCGAATCTGTCTCTGACGACTCTGAGCCTGTATTTTCT
>JBBTYV010000070.1:0-1642 GCA_038061635.1 Patescibacteria group bacterium | reverse complement strand
CTCTCAGGCGCTAACCTAACAAACCTAACTGGTGCTAACGTCACCGGCAACATAGCTGGTAATGCCGGCACTGCCACAGCCTTAGCCGCTGACCCGACCGACTGTGGCGCTAACACTTACGCCACTACCATCGCTGCTAGCGGTAACCTGACTTGTGCCTCGATCACTGACGCCTCTTTATCAACTAACGTCACTCTCCAGGGCAATACCTTTAATGGTCTGTCGCAACTGGTCCAGACCACTGCTGGTGGGTTACTGCCAGTCCTAGATGGTTCCAACCTAACTACACTTAATGCTACTAACGTATCTTCTGGCACAGTAGCTAATGCTCGCCTGAGTGGTAGCTATACCGGTGTTACCGGCACTGGCGCCTTAGGTGCCGGCTCCATCACCTCTGGCTTCGGCGCCATCGACACCGGCGCCGACAACATAACAACCACCGGTACCATCCAGGGCACCACCTCAGTTCTAACCTCACTTGTAGATACGGTATCAGCAGTAGCTCTCGACATTGGCACCACTAACGCTAGCTCCATAAATCTCAAAAAAAGCACTGCGGTCACTGGTAGCTTGAGTTTCACAACCACACTTCTCGAAGACGGGAATGAAATACTAGCTAATATGGTCACAGCCTTCCCAACTGCCTGCCCAACCGGCTGGACCGAATACACCGCCGCCAGAGGAAGATACATAGTTGGTACACCACTGAGTGGAACAGATACCGGCACTAGTGGCACTGCTCTTACTAACTTAGAGAGTAGGGCAGTAGGTCAGCATACGCACACCCAGGATGCGCATAATCATACTCAGAACGCTCATAATCATGGTGTTAGCGACCCATCGCATGCTCATAGTGTTTATGACCCATCGCATGCTCATACTATTCAACAGGGTACCGCCTATAACTGGACTGGTCTTGCTGGTGGCCAAGGTGGAACTTATATTGGCGATATGAGCACACTGGGTGCTTATACAGGAATTGGAATTTACGGAGCTTATACCGGGGTTTCAGTCAATAACGCTACGCCCACCAATATCGCCTCTACAGCCACCAACCAAAACGCCGGTTCCGTCGCCGGTACCAACGCTCCATACATTCAGCTAAGGTACTGTCAAAAAACAGCCGGCTCTGACCTTGCTGAGTGGACAGACACTAACGAGAAGCTAACCCCTGGAATGATTGTGTCAATAGATACAAACGACACCGAAAAAATAGTTAGTTCAAAGGTAGCCTATGAAGAAACGGCGTCTGGGGTAGTGTCGACCGAGCCGGGTTGGACCTTGGGAACAGAGTCCAAAGATAAAGATCAGGTTCAGTTGGCGCTCACCGGACGGGTGCCGACTCTAGTTTCAACAGTAAACGGTGATATCAAGGCCGGAGACCCAATAACCACCTCTGATATTCCAGGTGTCGGCATGAAAGCCACCAAATCTGGCACAATTATCGGTCGGGCGATGGAGAGCCTGAGCGCGTCTACTGACGGCACTGACAAGATCACAGTGTTGCTGAACACTACTTATTACGAACCCACTAGCCTGTTATCGACACGAAACCTCAGCTTGTTGAGTCTATTGGGATGGGGAATCGCCGGTGCGGTACTCGTGTTCAAGCGAATACCCAAATCTCGACCCAACAAGCATT
>JBBTYV010000069.1:0-3932 GCA_038061635.1 Patescibacteria group bacterium | reverse complement strand
AAAGAAACAGCTCAGGATCTCGGTGTTGACTGGCAGGCGAACTATTTGGCACTACTAGGCGACATGGGGCTCCGAAACTTCCGGTTAATGAGCTACTGGAGTCAGATCGAGGCCGAAAGGGGCACATATAACTTCGATGATCTTGACTGGCAATTTGCTGAAGCTGAAAAGGTTGGCGCCAAGATTACTTTGTCGGTCGGTCTTCGCCAGCCACGTTGGCCAGAGTGCCACCAAGCAAACTGGGCGAAGGAGCTCTATGAAAAAGACTATTTCGCTTGGGAGAAGGAGTTGTACGCATTCATATCTACTGTTGTTGACCGATATAAAGATAGCCCTAGCTTAGAAAGCTGGCATCTGGAGAATGAATATTACAACCGCAATTTCGGAAACTGCGATAACTTTTCAACAAAACGGCTAAAAGAGGAACTGGATCTAATCCACGAGCATGACTCCGACAACCCAGTAGTAATAAGTCTTTCAGATCAGCTAGGATTCCCCTTGAAAGGGCTAAAAGGTGATTTCTTTGCTACGTCGCTTTACAGGGGTAACCATGTCAAAGTCATTGGCTACGTCCCATACCCAATCCCGACGCATTTTTATAGCGCTAAGGCCTTCTTTATTAAACTACTCCGCGGCCGTGACATATATATCCACGAGCTACAGTTAGAACCATGGGGAGCTAAACCGACTAGGGACTTACCGATTGCTGAACAAGACCGCTTGATGGGGTACGACCAAATTGTCGGCAACATAAGGTTTGGCCTGCAAACTGGCATGAAGAAGATGTACCTCTGGGGGTCAGAGTGGTGGTACTGGCGCAAAGTTAAGCTGCAAGATCCATCCGTCTGGAACGCCGTAAAGACTGAAGTTAACAAATACTGACCATCTATTGACAATCTGTCTATATTATGCTAATATAGTTAAGGTTTTGTTGATTTTATCCGAAACCGCACATTGACAGCATCAATCACGAATATCTGTTCGGGTTACAGGCACTACTTGGAGAAGTAGTTTCAGTATCCCGAACAGCAACTTCTTGCCAAGCCAGGCGGAACGGTCTATCGGGTGGGGGTAATGGTGAGCAT
Source organism: Patescibacteria group bacterium (assembly GCA_038061635.1). Taxonomy (GTDB): domain Bacteria; phylum Patescibacteriota; class Saccharimonadia; order Saccharimonadales; family JAGQMS01; genus JBBQBM01. The sequence continues at coordinate 2,847 of JBBTYV010000069.1, read as the reverse complement.
TTTTCCGATTTTTGACAACGTTGATTGGTACGCCGTATCAGTCACTTTCATCCTCGTCTCTACCGCACTCCTCGCATTCGTGGAAGTGTGGATTGCGACGCGTAAGGTGGAGGTAATGAAGGACCCCAACTTCATTGTCGGCTTCGTACAAGGTGCCTTCGGTTACCTTGTCTACCACGCCGCTATGCACATCAGTTGGTATGTCCCGTTCAACCCTCCGGCCCCGCGATCCACCGCAATCCTCCTTGCAGCCCCCTTTACCATAATGGCTGCGACAAACATTTACGCGGAGGTGGCGGACGAGACCATCGGCAGGAAGGGAAGGCGATTCACTGCTGGAGCGCTCCTCCTGTGCATGGTCGTCACCTGGTACTTCGTACTGGCTAACAGCTAAGGGGTGGCACGTGATGCTGTCAACTCGACCGGTAGGTTTTCCTACCGGTCGTTTGACATTTTTGAGCCCAATTTATCACTTGTATTTTGTACCAGGGGGTCCGGGGCATAAAGCTGACAGCTCCCGATTGGTGAGTGTCAAACTGACAATAGAGACGTTTTGATCTCAAGTCTCTCTCCTCAAAAGCGAAAAGAGAGACCGACCGAATGGGAGTCATCAAAACGATTGTCAGGCTTGACGATGAGCCAGTCGAGAGATGTCAGTCTGCCCCGGTGCTTTTGGTTCTTTTGGCAAGCAAAAGAACAAACGAAGCTAGTGAAAAAGTCTTCACTGACTCTTTCCCGGCCAAAGCGCAAACTAAGGGCATTATGGCAAGAAAAGAAGTACACAAGACAACTCATATCCCTCGCTTGGGATTCGCTATCGAGGATCTATATCAATCACCAACCGAGAGAGTGTTTACTCCTCTCGATGCAAGAATTCAGAGGGGTTGCAGGGTCGCTGGGGCAGTGTTTCGAGCAGCCGAAGACCCAGATGAGCAGGATTACTTAAACACGCAACTAACCCCAGCGCTGGTGGGGTCTGCTTGGCAGGATGCGTTCTTAGAAGACCACTCGGAGCTTCCGAATGACCTAATGTATCGTGTGGTCGAGTTGCCGAGAGTCGATCTTGTCAAAGAAAAGCAAGACGCCGCAACTAGCGTATGGGTGGCTGGTCTAGTCCATGTCGAGGCAGCGGGGGACCACAAACCATTTAGCTTTAATCGAGTTAATATCGATAAACAGATAATCTCAATGGCTCGTTCCCGCCGAGCATTCCGGCCACTAACATCGGCTAGCTTATGGCTAGGAGCAGTCGACACTGCTCGCCAGGTAGAAACTGGCGTTCTTCATCGCCCTGAGCTAATCCAAGCCCATGTCCGCGAGAATGGTTACGAGATGACCAGAGCGACGCAGCGCCTAGCCCGAAAGCTAGGATGCCTGCCAACAATCAGCCAACTAACAGATGGCTATAGTCCGCTGACCGTTAACCTGATGCGAACTGGGCCACGTCATCTGACCGAAGCCTATCTAGAAGCTATGGAACCATTGAGACAGGCTGCCTAAAGTCGGTACTCTTTCTCTAAAAAGTCACTCTTCTTACTTTGGTATAAAGTTACTATATCCGCCATATTCGGTAACATGTCTTTTGCAGAAAAGTCAGGATTAGAGTCCCATTCATATTCGGCGAACTCGTCATTAACTTCTAACTCTCCATCAACATCTTCAGCAACTAGAAGGGTAAAATGCGTGAAGCTCTCCAGGTTCTCGCCCTCAAAAACACGGAAATAGCCATGCCCGCAAACCTTGAAGGAAGCTGTCAAACCAGTCTGTTCTTTGGTAACTCGAGTTGCCGTTCCCAGGATTGTTTCGGACCAGCTAGGACGAGCGTGCATAAAACCAACTCGGCCGATTAGCGGATGGCTCTTCCGGCGATAAAGTAGCCAATCGCCATTTTTGCGTCTAATGATCAAAAAAAGCACCGAAAAAGCGCGATCGAGCCTGTCTTTCATGTTCAAGCGTGCACTAACCCCAATCTTGCGACCGTACGGTGTTAATTCATATTCGCCGTCTGAACTTTTCTTAACTATTTTAGAAGCAATTAACTGCTTCAAGTGATAATCAAAAAGTTTGTTATCAATCTCCTCTGGCTGTAGTTCTGAAAAGCGTAGGGTCTGGTTGGTTGCGAGCTTAGCGACGATAGCCTGCTGAATGTGATGCTGGATCATAAGACTATTATAACTCTCGAGTGTTTTGACAATACTTCTCTAATCTGTTAATATATGTTTGGTTTTGTTGATGTAAATCCAAAACCGCACATTGACAGCGTATTCACGAGTTTCTGTTTGAGCTACAGGTTCTACACCTAGAGAGTAGATTCAGTACCTCAAACAGAACTAGCCACCCTGGCTAGGCAGAAAGGGGACATCGGTGTTCAGTTTCTTGTTTTTCGAACACGGCATCAGCTACTGGGGACCCATTCTCCTTGCAGTAGGACTGCTGTTCTGCGTTGCAATCGGTGTAATGCTCTACGGCGACAACGGCGAGCATCCAGCGTCGCCCTACGAGGCTCAATGGATGTTTGGTTTCGTACTGGTAGTTCTTGGGTTTCTGTCCTTCATAGTTGTCAACTACCGAAGTAGCGGGGACGGACGACAGCCGTCGATATGGATTGCGACCTTCCTTTCGGCTCCTATCATCTTGATGGGAGTCTGGAATTTCCTTGGGGCTACGATAAAACCTAATTGGTGGCTGACGAATAAGGTATCCACGAATGTTGGGATATCAATGTTCGTATACTGGGCGGTGATGTTCTTTGTCGTCCTCAGACTTGTGAAGAAGCTGTCGATAATGGCCGGTGGGTTATCCCACCGGCCATTCGACTTTTATAACCTGTTAGATAAGCACAAAGTG
>JBBTYV010000068.1:0-4171 GCA_038061635.1 Patescibacteria group bacterium | reverse complement strand
GATTATTTGTTTATTGGATTATTCACCAGGGGATCGTCTCCCTACGAACTACTATGATGAGATTAGCACGTGATTTAAGACGTGATGAGTACGTGATTGTGGTTGGTGGATTTGAGGGTAGAGAGTTCTACTTTGAAATCCACCAACCAATGTCGTGTTGTTTTGATGTTGGAATCCTTGGTGAATCTAAAGATCAAATGGAGAACATTATCGAAGAAAAATAATTACATACATGATCGTAATCCTTGTGGCCACAGCGAGTAATCGCGGAGGATAGGGGAAACCCGAGTGGCAACTTGATAGAGTTTCAAAATTTTGATTTTGTGCAAAAAAGGAGCACAGATTACCATGGAACAAACATTGAAAGAATTACTGAAACAAAATTACGGTCTCAATGATGATCAGGTCGCCGGCATCGAAAAACTCGGTGTGAAGATTGAAAGTGATATGGTTTTGCTAAAGGAAAGCGACTTGACCGGCGTAGAAATTAATGTGATCACCGCCCGCAAGATTGTCGCGGCGTATAAGCCCATCGAACCCGCCACCGCGCCGGTTACGGATGCGACATCCAGTGCGCCGGGCGAACTGCCGAAAACTGCAGATGCATCGGACGATGCATTAGCGAAACAGCTCGGCTTGGGTAATCAAACCGCATTACTCGCGCTTCTGGCAGGCAGCGGCAATACAACTGCGCTTTTCGGTATGATTAAAGTTAAAGCACTGTTGGAACTGTATGATCCGGAAGAGCCAGATAATTTGGCTGCGAATCTGCTCCAACAGCGATTCGGCGACAAACCAGTCATTGCCTTTAAGCCCGGCACTCGCGATGTGGCAACTGATGAAACCGCGGAATATATCCAAGACCTTCGACGCGGTTATCCCGAAGCTGTATCGATTGATGTTGGTGGACGACAGGCGAGGTTATATCGTGTGGGCGTGATTCCTGAGAATTTTGTTGAAGAGGATCCGCTCGCTCCGGGGCAACCACTGCGCCGTGGAAAATCCGTAGTTCATCGAGGTTTGGATTACTCGGCGCTGCCACTGAACGTTCGGCAGTATATGCGTGTTGCCGTTGAGTTGGGTTCGCAACATGGCGGCATTGATCCTGAAGATCGCCGTGATCGGACCGATATGTTCAAGGTTGCCACAGACGGAATTGATGCTTTGATAGCCGCATATCCGGATGTTGACTTGGCATATCGTGATCATGAGACAGCGGGCACCTTGCCGCTTCTGCGCGCTCAGTTAGGAGGAGGTGCCGGTATTCCCGGGCAATCCTTTCGTCCCATCCGCCGCGTCGGGCAAGACTGATTCGCTTTTTAAAGCGCTTGTGGTTGCAAAAGGTAACGAAGCGCTCACGGAGGCGTTGATTGAAAATGGATGGCAAGTAACTGAGGCGTTTTGGATGAATCCAGAACATAACTTGATGCTCTTGGCACCAGAAAGTTTGCTTTTGTGTAGAGCAATTGTTGGGCATTCATCCTTTGCCCCACTCGTTATGGCGCATCTTCGCTTGCATGCTGCAAAAGGCTGGAAGCAAGCTGATGGGGAATCGGCGAATGAAGTAATTGACCTACTCTCTTTGCCAGATGATGCACTGCTCGAAAAGATTCGTGAAATGCCTCAAAAGGCAGATCAGCCTCCGAGCGAAGAAGTTGCATCCATGCTTGGCGCAGTATTTGCTTTACGCGTCATTTTCAAGGCGAAGTGGGCTGCGGCTGGTCATCCAGTGTTTGCTGAAGAGAAGCCAACACAAAGAGTTACGGATTCAGTGAAAGATCCGCTCGAAGTTCTTCGTGGTGCCGCGACTTTAATGAGTACGGGTGATGGGACAATGCTTGGTGCTTATCTTTGCAGCGGTGGTCGTGCTGGTGATGGAGCTGATATTGACACGCTTTTCCATGTTGGTCCAGATCAATTGCGTTTTGGTGATGGTGTGCATATCAGGGTTTTATGGCTTGCAGGACCGATCCGTTTTGGTGATGGTGCACAAGTTGATGCGGTCTACATCGTTGGCGATGGGAAGATAACCCATACGGGCGACGGAAGCACAGTTGCTTCGTCGAAAAAACGGTCTGCTGCCGACATGCTTCAGGTTGCGCGACAAAAAGACGTCGTAGAGTAAGTAGTTCGTAGAACGATATAGTGGCAAGGGTTGTGAGTTGATTTTGACTCATCTTAATTTTTTTTAAGATACCTTTGCCGCTGTTCTTGAGAAGCCGTGACAGCACGACTCTTCAAGAACATGCGGAATATTGCGCGTGTTTTATCGGGTTTTCGTACTGCCACGCGACGTATATCGTCGCGGCCTATTGTGCGGTAGAAAACGTGGAGTAGCACATTAACATGTTGAAACGAAAAAAAAGAGGTGAATTGACGAGAGAATATTTTCATATCCACATTCTGCTTCAGAACGACAAATCTAACACAGGAGATGACCATGAGTAATTCAAGAGTAAATATTCTGGACCACTCGCTAGCTAAAATTTCTAATGGCTTGCACGTGGGAAATGCGTTTGTGTTTGACGATCAGCAACAGGGAACGGTGCGCGGAGGGCAAGCTGCTTTGATGGGTGGTCAACAAGGATTGCGTGTAATATCGCTCTTTGGGGCACGCCCGTTTCTTCTGCCCGGCATCAGTATCCCAAACATTTCGCCACATCGGCCGCTTGTCGCAGTATTTCCTACGCGCGATAGCCATAAGCCCGGCGAGACTGTGAATGCGTTTGTGATCGCGATTGGACGGACCGGCGGGGAGATCGGCGTCATTGTAAAGAAAGATGACAAGGTTTTTCTCACCGCAAAGGTGAAGTTAGACCAAAACGGCGTCGGGTATCTCGCGATCCCAAATATTCGCATCGGAGAGTACGAGCTCAGCGCTAAAGACGCATTCGTATCAGCGAGATTTCACTGCACGGAACACCGCCTCGCGGCACTTTCGTGTGACTTGCTGGAAGCAAACGCGCGCGGTGATAATCTTTCAGTAAAGATCCGGGTATTTTCCTACGGTGAAGTTCTCAAGGATATGCATGTGACGGTAAAAGTCCTAGCGGACGGGGAAAAAATAATTCCCGATCGTGCATATTTCACCGATCGTGACGGAGTCATCGATGCTATGTTTGCTATCGGAGATGCCGAGGGAAATATAAGTGTCGTCGTAGTCCGGAAAGAATTTGCGGATCAGACTGCGGAAGTAGTAGTGCGTGGCGCAAAAAAGAGCGAGCGCGAAGCGATCGTGGCAAGCCCGCTTGGACCGCACGTCTGGAATGCTGCGCTTTTGTCTTTTGCTGCAACCGATATACCGGTACGAGGGATGCATTTTGCCCAAGGCGACTCAGTAGACACTCCGATAACGGTGGATGCTGTCATAGGAAAGACTGTCGTCGTCACCGTTTTAAAGGATGCGCCGATCATAAAATTTGCCATTGTTGACGGCGCGACGGGAACAGTCCACGAAGTCGTGCATGAAGATGTGACGAAAGGACAGACGATCGATATGCCTGTATCCGGTCCGATGAGCATCGTTGCAATCGGTGCGTGGTTTAGTGACGAGAATGGCAACGTATCACCCTGGGAAGGATGGTTTACTGCAATGAAACCCTCTGACCTTACGGTGACGGTGGAAGTACCACAGCGCGTCGAACCCGGAACTGAAGTACAGATCAGACTGAAAACCAATCGACTTGACAAGACAGTCAGTGTAATTGTGGTCGTTCAGGATGATCGGCATGCGCAGACTGTAACGGCTAACTACGCGCTTGCAGCGACGATGCAGGAGATTTTGCGTCAGATGGGCGCAGAGCTTCGGGTTGGTGAACCGCTTGAGAAGATAGCTGTCACCGATGACGACGAGGATTATGGTATGCGAGGTGGGGTCGTCAAGGCGTCGAGGCTTGGCAGGCATGAAATGTACAGGAGCGGTCCACAGCTTCAACCAACGGGCGTTAGGGATTGGAAGTATGATGTGGTTTTAGAGTCAGCGATGGGTGCTGCTCCGACTATCCTGCCATTGGTTGCTGCTTTGGTGAAATCTCTATCTGGCCGAAAGAAAACCGGCAAAACTCTCTATGCACAGATTGTGCTGGTGAATAGCGAAGCGACCGTCTCAGTGAATGTCGGTTTTGGCTACCTGTGTGTCTCGTACATCGACAGGCGCTACGAGTTCCGCAGA
>JBBTYV010000067.1:0-4788 GCA_038061635.1 Patescibacteria group bacterium | reverse complement strand
GTAATAGCTGGTCGACAGGTTCACCATAAACGTTTCGACCTGGCGATCAGGGCCTGTAACGAACTCAGCCTGCCACTAACAGTAATAGGTAAAGGTCCGATGCATGTTCAGCTACGTCGTATGGCCGGACCAACCATCACCTTCAAGACCGATGTTACGGACGAACAAATGCCGCGGTTCTTCCACGAAGCTTCAGGCTTTATCTTTCCCAACGAAGAAGATTTTGGAGTCGTAGCGGTCGAAGCTATGGCTGCTGGCTGCCCAGTAGTTGCATACCGTGCCGGCGGGTCACTCGACACAGTCAAAGAAAACATTAGTGGTGTATTTTTCGATAAGCAAACTGTCGAGGATCTCAAAGAAGCTATCAAAAATTTCCAAAGTCGCCATTTCTCGGAAGATCGTATAGTCATCCATGCCAAAGAATTCGATAGTTCAGTTTTCGAGGCGAAGATGCGAGAATATATCTTTAGGCACATTTCATGACTAACCCAAAACTAAGTATCGTGATCGGGGCTTTGCGCGAAGAAAAGCGCATCGGAAAAACACTTGACGTGTTAAGTATTTTTTTGAAGGACGAGGGTTTAGACAAATCTACCGAAGTGATAGTTGTTGTTGCCGATGGTGGCGACAATACCCTCGGGGTGGTTAGTGACCGTCGCTCTTCGTTCGAGTCCCTCCGCACAGTAGAGCCAGGCAAGCCAGTCGGTAAAGGTCGCGATATTAAGGCCGGGATGCTTGCGTCCCATGGTGAAGTCCGTCTATTCATGGATGCTGACCTTGCTACTCCCCTCCACCACATCAAGACAGTTCTTGCGATGTTCGAAAACGAATCACCCGATATTATTATCGGTACGCGCAGGCTGACAAAAATTCACAAGGATATTCCTCGGCAATTAATATCACTCCTCGGCAACTTATGTTTCATGTTAGTTGGTGGTTTTTATAGCCCAGACACACAGTGTGGCTTCAAGGCCTTTACAGACGAAGCGGCCAACATCTGCTTTAATAAGCAGACTAGAATGAAGTGGAGCTTCGACATGGAACTTTTAACAATTGCTAACGTCAACAAACTTCGCGTCCAACAAATAGCTCTCAACGACTGGCAAGACATGCCCGACGGCACCTTTAAACCCAGCCTCGGCAGTTCTCTTCAATTCTTCAAAGACTTATTAAAAATATTCTTCAAGCGGATCCTTGGTAAATACAAGAAAAAATAACTTAGATCTATCTACTAGCCTATTGACAAAACAGGGGTCATTGTGTTAATGTTTACTAGTAACTGTTAAAATAAAAACATGCCGAAAAAGAAATCAACAAAAAAGTCTCTTTATCTAATAGCTCTTGCCTTATTAACCATTGCCTGCATAGGCTTAATACTCGAGAGAACTAACGTCATAAATCTATATAACGGCTGGTCGGACGACCCACTTAGCCAAACAGATACCGAAACAGTCGAAGGTATTGATTACAGCCCAGCTAGCTCAACTGATAACGATGACATAAACAACCGAAAGGCCAACGGCACTGTTGATCAAGAGCCGGTAGCTCCAACCAACGACACAAGCATACAGATTACCTTCATTGCCAATGCCCAAGACACCAGTGGTGGCCAGCTTGAGGTAAGGACACTACTAAATGGGGTTACAGATGGCACTTGCGCGTTAACTCTCACGAAGGGTTCTTCTTCCATCGAAAAGACTTCTAGTGTTGCTCGACAAAACACCTCCTTTGTTTGCGAGGCCTTTATTGTTCCATACAGCGAACTAACAAACGGCGACTGGACGATTAAACTTAAAGTAACGTCAGGGGATGGGCGTACCAATGAAGCTTCGATTTCGACAACTATTAATTAGCCTGAGTATACTACCGCTAATACTTGCATCGGTAGTATTCACTTCACCCCAGAAAGCCAATGCCGTAACTGGCGCTGACTGGAAGGCTGGTCGTATTATTGACGACGCTATCTTTTTTAATAAGGATGCTATGACCGTTGGTCAGATCCAAACCTTCCTGAACGCTAAAGTTCCCGTTTGTGCCAAGAACCACTCTGCCTACAGCGCAACCTACCCGCCACCCTATACTTGTCTTAAGGATTATCAAGAGAACACTACCACTGGCGAAAGTAACGTCGGTCGCTATAACGGCGACGGGTCACCATATCAAGTCCCTGGCGGAAAATCGTCAGCTCAAATTATTTGGGACGCCGCCCAAGCCTATAATGTTAATCCTCAGACATTAATAGTAATGCTCCAAAAAGAGCAAAGTCTAGTAACAGACGACTGGCCTCTTATTACCCAATATCAAAAAGCTATGGGGCAATCATGCCCAGACACTGCACCTTGCGATCCTGCATTTGCAGGTTTTTATCGTCAAGTTTCTGGCGCAGCTTGGCAAATCAGACATTACATCAATAACCCTACATGGTTTAACTACCGCTCCGGCGTAACCCGATTTGTTCTATATAATCCAAGCTCTAGTTGTGGAGGAACAAACGTATTTATCGAGAATAATGCTACCGCAGCTCTATATAACTACACCCCCTACCAGCCCAACGCTGGAGCATTAAGCAACCTTTATGGCACAGCAACTTGTGGTGCATACGGTAACCGCAACTTCTGGAGATTGTTTAACGACTGGTTCGGCAGCACGCGCGCGCCATCCTTCCAAGCCACATTTGTCACTCATAGCGCCTACCCAACAATTGTGAGAGGCAATAGTTCTAACGCTTTAGTCCGTTACAAGAATACTGGAAATATGCCTTGGTACGATGATGTTAGTGCCCCACAGTACAACACCTACCCCGTTCGTCTTGCAAACACTAATCCAATTAATACTGATAGTCCATTTAGCGCTTTATGGCCATCAAGAGGTAGAGCTACTGGAGCCTTCGCTCGCGTCTATGAGACTGATGGCATAACTCTAGCCTCCAACCAACACGTGGTAGTATCTGGACAGATAGTAGATTTTGAGTTCTCGTTCAGCGTACCAGCCAATACACTTCCAGGCTTTTACCCTCAATACTTCCAGCCAGTATTGGAAGGCTCAAACTGGTGGAATATGGGTGGAATAGCGTGGATCGGTGTTACTGTTCAGCAGTAAGACACTACTTCTTCAATCTTCAAACTATAAGTTGAGAATTCAGGCGCCGGGAAGATCATTGTGCCGCCCTTTACTAAATATGATTTCTCGCGCTCTATAAATGTTTGCTTAAAAAACCACGGCAAGATTAATAGATAGTCCGGATGGGTTGCACGCATGTCGTCTTCAGAATAAATTTCAATATTTGTACCAATTGTACGACGTCCCCACTTTACAGCTTGTTTTTCTGCAATTCCATCTATCAGACTGCTATCGAGCTCAAATAACTGAAGCAAGGTGTTTCCTTTTGTGCTAGCAGCATAGCCCCATACCGATTTACCATCAGCCTTGGCTTTCTTAATAAATTTCGAAGTTTGTTTCTTCAGGTCAATAATTCGTTTGTAGAAATCCATATATACTTTTTTATCATTGAAACCGTTTTTTTCTTCCCACTGCAGCAAAGAGTCAACCCGGATCTTACAAATATCTCGATCCGCAGCTGTCAAGTAATTATCTGGAGCCTTATTTTTTTGTAAGTATAGGCGAATTGACCCGCCATTAACATTATTAAGCTCGATGTCCTTGATAACAAAGCCAGCACGGTCCAATAGCCACTTCAGGGAAGTAAGGTTGTAGTAACATAAATGCTCATGGCAAATAACTCCGAGTTCGGTCTGCATGATGTTGGCGGGGGTATAAGAAAGCTGTAACGTGAATAGACCGTCGTCTTCAAGAATTGAATAAACATCTTTTAGAAATTTTTGAGGTTCGCTAAGGTCATAGAAGCAGGCAGCGCAACTGATTCTTGCGGCTTTATTGAAACCCGCTTTTTTAAAAGCATTGGCCGAAAAGTAATCACGTATTGCTAAATCACTATTCTCATCAGCCTCGGGATAGTCCGAGGGATCAATACCAACGCGATGGTATTTGCTTGCATCAACAGTTGATAATAAATAGCCGTCATTTGAGGCAATATCTAAGTAGACGGACTTGCCAGATTTTTCAGGTACCGACTTGCAAGTTTTATCTGCTAGGTCAGCTAAGGCGACCATCATGGATGGATTAACAGCACTCCGATAGTAATACATGCTTCCCCACATTAAATCTGCACTGGGTTGCTTAGTAAGTTGCACTGCCTTGCTGATTGGGTCAATAGCCAGAGCCAACTCACAGGGTGGTCCCTTAGGCTCCTCCCCTTTCTCTAGAAAGTCTGATACATATAGTTCACCTAAACTAAAAAGCGGCTCCAACTTGGCACCAGAAACTACACTCGTTTTAAACTCGGTCATAGTTAGCTATCTTAGCAGAATATTGTGCAATTGGAAAGAAAATGTGAATTATAATCAGAATTAATCACTTTTGCGATATGAGTTTTTTGATTGTGCGTAAAGACGCTCCTTTTTTGATAGCTACGCTTATCGTATCAATCCTGGACTTATCCTTGTGAGAGTTTATTAAATCGTATAGTCCTTTGGCATATACCTGATAATTGTGAGTCTCACTTATAAACTTCCTAGCTTCGCTTTGTAGTCTCGTCCTTCTTGACGGGTTGTCAATTAATGCCTTAAGTTCTTTGACCAATTCCTTCTCTGTCCTCACTTTCACAACGGCGTTGTCTGGAAGCTCATCGTACCAACCTAATTTCTTTACGATTGGTACGACCCCGAAGCGCATTGCTTCAATGGTCGCAAGTGAAGGGTACCCTCTATT
>JBBTYV010000066.1:0-13947 GCA_038061635.1 Patescibacteria group bacterium | reverse complement strand
ACTGGCTAATTCTTCGATGTTTAGAATAAAACCACTATCGCGAAAATCACGGTTTTTATATTCGTTTAGTTTAGTTCTATCGAAGCTTGCGAACTTGCTTTGGAAGCCATTCAGGTTGGTCGAGTTAAATTGTTTGAAGGCACCAACAATCGCTTGCATACGAAGTCGAGCTGTGGCTTCGTCGTTACCAGCATAGAATACCCTCACCTTTACGCTGTAGCCAAGTTTTAGGCTCTTAAGTTCAATCCCCGACACTCTAGTTTTGTCTCGCTCACTAAGGTCTGGTGCTCCCGGAGATTTGGCGTCGTAGGTCGGTGGTTTCACAAACGCCGTAATAGCATGCCCTAACATTGCTCCAGCGCCTCCGAAGGCGTTCCCCTTCCCGGCTTTAATTTTGGCTATCGTCTTACTCCCACGTTTGTGCCACTCGTCACCGATCGGTCGGGCAATTATCTGAATCCACATTTCTTCACCGATGTTCTCAAGCTTAGCGAGTGTCGCAGTAATACCAGCTAGAGGGTCTACCTCGAAGCTAGCGAAGGTCTTAATCGGAATTGTCTCGTCATCAGTTAGTGTCAGCTCGGTGGAATAAATCACCTTCTGTTCAAGGTCTCGGGCGGCGTAGTCCTCGTCAAGCTCGTGGATTTGAGCCGTTGGGTACTGGGCATAAATCTGGCCTTCGACAAAAGTTCTAAGATGCGCCGGCAGCCAGACATAAAAACGAATTCGCTTACCAATGGCGGCAATCTCGAAACTAATATGCTCTTGGGTTAGACCTTCACGCCATAACTCTCGGCTCGGTTTTAAGATACCGTGCAGGGCCGCAAACATCTGTTCGGCAGCTAACTCTTTTTTGTCATTGGTACGCGGAATCTCCACCAGCAGGAATACTGCTAGGTGACTTTTTTTGGTTTGTTTTGGTCGTCGTAGTGCCACGGTAATAAGTCTCTTGTTTTTGTTCTTTCTTAGAATGCTCTAACTGTAAGCATTATAAGCGTTCAGAAGCCAATTTAATAGAGGTAATGCTCGTCTTGAGGAGTTTAGGCTTTGTCGGCTAGAGTGTAAGTAGCTTTAGCGACACGCTTGAACTGTGGTTTACCTTGAAGGTTCAGTAAGATAGTAGTTTCTTTAACCTGTCGGCTTTTTAGGACACGCTTAACAATTTCGTCGCGGTGTAGTGGGCCGGCCTCTTTCTTCAACACATCGGCGATCATGTCGGCGACAGTTCCCTTCTTGTAACCCCATTCGTTAAGGGCATAAATGCCTCGGCCGATGAGTACAAAGCGCTTGTCTTTGATTAGCTCGTTGTGAATAGCTTGAGTAGTGACATCTTTGCGTTTAAAAGTCGAATCCTTGATAGCCTTAGCGATTTCATTGAAGTGCATAGGCTTAGTGTGCTCTTTTAAGACAACATAGATCTTGTCGCGGATGTTCTTTGGGTTAACCAGCGGCCAACGAGCTAGCCCCCAACGGCTGTTTAGTGTTGCCAGTTGTTTGCTGGTGCTAGCTAGAGCCGTAACGTGCGAATCGGTGCTGTGACCAGTTTTTTCACGAATCTTGTCGACAGTGACTGGCTCACCGATACCCTTGATGGTTTCGATGATTTTATTAACATGCTCGCGGATGCTCTTTTCGTCATGCATCTTCTTGTTGCCAACAGCGTGGTGATAATGATCATTGTCGTCGATAACGGCAAGGCCCGGGCTAAGTTCGCTCAGGAAAGCAACGCGAGACTGGTCGATTTTTGAGCCTTCGGCGGTTAAACGAGCGGCAATGTCACTGATACGAGCGATATTCCCCATAGCTTCTAGATGAGTTAGGATCGCCTTCTCGACATCTTTGATGTGTGGGAGGTCTTTAGCAGCTGCGGCCTTTAACTTCGTAACTACGGCCTTTTCAAGCTGTCGAACACGTTCGCGGGTAATGCTAAGCAGTTCCCCAATTTGTTCAAGGGTTTCACGACGGTCATACAAACCATAGCGTCGAGCGACGATTTCTCGTTCGCGCTCACGTTCAATAGTGCCCAAGACATCATCGATAACTTTGGCTACATCTACCTTTGGCATTACTGCTGCGTCTGCTTCCATACTTAAAACCTCTTAATTCGTTAGTATTTATGTTAATTATATCACAAGTGCTATGTAGTGTCAAACACATGTTTCTGCATATATATTGTAGCATGATTTGGCTAGTTGTGCGTAAAGCTTTTTTGGTGATATTACCAGAAAATAACTTCGTCAATCTGTTGTAATTGTGGATAAGTAGTATTTCAGTTGTTTTTTGTATTAAGGACCTCGATACTAATGTATTATTGGACCAAGCTGGAGAGATTTATGTGGCGTGCAACCAACGCATGTCATAGGCGCTTTCTTCAGTATCAAGGAAGGTCCCCGGATGAAGATATCCGTACCTTCGCCCCACGTTGAAAAAATGTCATCGTGCGTTAAAAAGCTGTCCGGTAGCGGTTCGGCTACTATAGACAGAAACTACACCGGCAAAAGGTGACGCACTAAGTAGGTTAGCTGGCGCCAGTGAAATCGCTAACCGAAAATCTTTTTGAGTGGCTGCCATAATAGGCGCCGTCAATCCCCGACCTATCGCACGGTCATTAAAAACTGCGGCCTGGTCGATTCATTTCGACCAGGCAATTTCAATTATTACTGATGAGTAAAGAAGAAAATTCGATAGTTCGAATGCTCTTCTTTCCCCGGGATAACCCTCCCGGGAGGGGTAGTTCTAGATGAGATGACCTGTTCTGGGGCTGACACGCCAAACCTTGGGGCGTTTGTTGATGTTCGGCCAGGTAGTGAGTATGCAGAGCTCAATCGCTCCATATAGGTCACCGTCTGGATCACCAATGCCTTCGAAGCTGGATTCAAGTCCCAGCACGATGGCAGCAACCTGCGTTGGCTGAACGCCTGGCAGCCATTGGAGCCAGCCGCCCTGCAGGAACTTTTTGGTGAATACTTCTGCACCCAAGTCGTCGTAAAGATCCAAGAAATACTTCTGGAGTACTTCTCCGTCAATAGCGCCGTTGTAGGCCCTGATTGAGTGCCGTAAGTTGCCACAGCATGATCTAACTTCGTCATAATGCAGCGATGCATCTGTTCCAAGATTCATGATCTGTGACTCAGCACCCCTTCGCAGTCTGCCTCGGCGAACTTGCTGGTAATGCCTACTGGTGACGCTACCGATGCACAATATGATATTGCGATCCATCGGAAGGCTCCTTTCATGCTCACGGTCTAGAATTTCTAGCCGGGCTTTAAATACATCGGAGTTGTACTTAAAGCCAGGCTAGATTAGTAAAGTTACTTGAGTAAACAAACGCCTACTCAGGATGATTATTATAGCAAATAAAAGTAATATTGTCAATAGCTGAACAGAGGAGAGTCTTACTTATTCTTGCGTTTTTTGGCGCTGTTACGGACGACTCTTTTAGTGGTTTTTGGTGCTGTTTTTCGACCACCCCACCTTCTCCCCTTGCCTTTGGCTGGCGCTTCGTCGAGTAATTTCTTGGCTTGTTCTTCGGTAATATCTTTAGCTTCGGTGCCTTTAGGGATCTTAGCGTTCTTCTTGCCGTCGGTGATATATGGGCCGTACATACCGTTTAGAACTTTAATGTCTCCGAAATCAGAGATTAACTTCTTAGCTTCGACATCTAGTTTGTCAGCAATGAGTTGTCGCGCCTTCACCTCTGTGATTGTCATAGGGTCGTCTTCTTTGAGTGATACATAGAGTTTGCCGACTTGAACATAGGGGCCGAATCGACCGACGTTGGCGAGGATATCTTCCCCGCTTTCGGTCTTGCCGACTGTTCTTGGTAGCTTAAAGGCCTCGAGAGCTTCTACTAGAGTTACGGTTTCGATCTTCTTGCCTTTTGGCATTGGTGCAAATTTTGGTTTGTCTTCTTTCTCGTCGCCCGACCCAAGTTGTAACATAGGACCGAAGCGACCAAAGCGCGCTAGGATTGGCTTGCCGGACTTAGGATCAGTACCGACTTCCCTCGCCTGTGCTACATCCGAGCGTTTAATGTCGCCAGACTTCTCAATCAGCTCGTGGAATGGTGTATAAAATTCTTGAAGCATGTCATTTCGCTCTAGTTTTTTAGCGGCTATGAGATCGAACTCGGTTTCGACGCGGGCCGTAAAGTCGTAATCTACTACCTGGGCGAAGTTACTGCACAAGAAGTCGGTTAGAACTTCACCGCCAGGGGTCGGGACCAGCTTACCTCGGTCGGATCCGGTTTTTTCTTCTACAATATCACGCTCAACTTTATCGCTAACCAGGTTCAGTACTATTATGTCGCGCGGAGTACCTTCGTCCTCGCCTTTGACGGCGTAGCCACGAATCTGGACGGTGTTAATAATAGTCGCGTAGGTTGACGGCCGGCCGATGCCAAGGTCTTCTAGTTTCTTAACTAGCGCGCCTTCGCTGTAGCGAGCTGGTGGGCGCGCAAAAACTTGCCTAGCTGATGCTACCGAGAGATCTAGCGCGTCGCCAGATGAAACGGCTGGCAAGATCTCAGCATCTTTTTTGCTGCCACCGTAGACCTTCAGGAATCCGTCAAAGATAATAACCTCACCTTTCGCCTCAAACACTTTATCGGATAACGAGATTTTGATAGTCACGACTGTCTTCTCGAGTTTAGCTGGTGACATCTGGCTGGCGAGCGTTCGGGAGCGAATTAAGTTATAAAGTTTCTGATCATACTCATTGCTACTGGCGTACTCCAAAGACATGTCGGTTGGGCGGATGGCTTCGTGAGCTTCTTGGGCGCTAACATTTTTGGTTTTAAAGGTGCGGACCTGGGAATATTCAGCACCATACGCCTTCTTAATATAATCTGTTGCGGCGGCGATTGCTTGGCCTGACAGCGACACAGAATCGGTACGCATATAAGTAATCTTGCCGTCTTGGTAGAGCTTCTGGGCGGCCGACATGGTCGATTTGGCGCTAAAGCCTAAGCGGCTGTTAGCGTCTTGCTGTAAGGTGCTGGTAGTGAACGGCGCGCTGGGGTTACGGACACTAGGGCTTGTTGTTACGTCGCTAACCTGGAACGTTGCGCCGCTTAGTAATTCTAAGAAGGCTTTGGCCTCTGGCTCGGTAGCAAAGCGGTTAGGTAATTCGGCTTTCAAAATGTCTTTGTCGGCTTTGAATTCGGCGGTTACTTTGAATTCCGCCGATCCTTCGAAAGCCTCGATTTCGCGTTCGCGTTCGACAAGCAAGCGCACAGCTGGTGACTGTACCCGCCCGGCCGATTTGCCGCCTGGGACTTTCTGCCAAACGACAGGCGATAGTTCAAAACCAACAATCCTGTCCAGGATTTGACGGGCTTGTTGGGCTTGAACCAGCGACATATCAACGGTGCGAGGATTCTTTACTGCTTCTTCAATGGCGCTTTTAGTGATTTCGTGGAAGACAATACGGTTTGTTTTGGCGGGGTCTAAACCTAATACTTCACAGAGGTGCCAGGCGATGGCCTCCCCTTCGCGGTCTTCGTCAGTCGCTAGCCAAACTGTCGAGGCGGACTTCACGGCCTTTTTTAGTTCAGCAACAGTCTTTCTCTTTTCACTATCTACTTCATATATTGTCTCGAATCCGTTTTTGACATCAATCGGTTCGATACCACCTTTGACCTTCTTAGCAATTGATCGGATGTGCCCGATGCTGGATAGTACTTTGAAGTCGCTACCGAGGTATTTCTCGATAGTCTTGGCTTTGGCGGGGCTTTCTACGATTACTAAGTTACTCATATTGCTTTCGGTTAGTGTACCAGACGTACACGAATTGCTACCTTACACCAGCCACAAGTAAAATTGCAAATCTACCTCAGAGACCAGAGGTTGCCGCCAAGGGCTTTAATGGTGCCGGCGATTTCCAGCATAGTCATGGTTTCGAAGAATTCAGTGTTTGGCAGTTTCGATAAACTAAGTAGTTCTTCTCCAGATATAGAGTCGTGTTTTTTGAGTATCTTCAGAATAACCTGCTCGGCAGGTGTATAAGCTGTTACGTCAGATGGTTTCTTCTTTGTAGGCTTCCAACCCAAGGCGTCGTAGATGTCTTGGACGCAAGTCACGGGCGTGGCGCCGAGTTTTATCAGATTATTAGTGCCTCCTGACAGGTCGCTGGTGATGTTACCAGGCACGGCGAAGACCGTTCTCCCTTGCTCTAGCGCATGACGTGCGGTGTTGAGGCTACCACTGCGAATGGCGGCTTCCGGGATCAATACGCCATCTGCCAGGCCTGAGATTAGACGGTTGCGGACCAGGAAGTTGAACTTCTGTGGAGACACCACCCCAGGACTTTCGCTGACCAGGCTACCGCCGCTTGCGACGATGGCTCTGGCTAGTGGCTCGTGTGACCTCGGGTAGACCCTGTCGATTCCCCCTGGCAAGACAGCTACTGTTAAGCCTTTAGCGTCTAGGGCGGCTTGGTGAGCGATGCTATCAACGCCGAGAGCAAGACCAGAGACAATCACAACCCCATCGGCAGCTAACTCTCCGGCTAACTTCTCCGTAACATGTCTGCCATACGGACTAACCCTCCTACTTCCCACTATTGCCAGCATCGGTAGTTTAACTAATTCACGGATGTCACGACCCTTTATAAACAATTTCTTCGGAGGATCAGCAATGGCAGTTAGGCGCTTCGGCAACTCCTTGAAATCAAGCGTAAGCGAAATATTGACTTTATTCATTTTATATTTCTTGATATTGACATTAGGCTACTTATTTGCTATAATCGCAAGTCTGGAGTCTATTTATAGGCTCTAAAGCACCTTATAAGTCTAATTCTAACATTTGTTAGATTGAATTAGAGCGCCATGGGCGTATAAGTAGCTACCCTCCACTTACTCGTTCGGTCCGCCAGTTGGCGGATCAAACGCTCTAATTCAGACTAACCCCTTTAACCACTCACCCCTCCTTTCTTCGGATGGGATCGGTGTCTCACTTTAACGTGGACGGCGAGTCCTCAAAGACGGATTTATCCAACGCGTTTACTTGTTTATTAACAAGTTTTCAAACGACGTTTTCGCCCAGGTGGGGTTAAAGGGTGTACTCTGGGCTTGACTTGTTCGAGCCCATAAAGAACCTCCAGCGGTGCCCACCCCCTCTGGAGGTTCTTTGTTTTCAAGCCCAGCGGTGCCTTACGTCACAAATATTCGCCTGATGGCGAATTTTGCGACTCCACCTCAGCGCCGTCGCGCTTCCGGTCTTGCGATACACCACAGGTGTATCTCACCTCTGGAGGTTCTTTATTTTGGACAATGCACCAAGCATCCAAATGCAATGCCCAAAACCGCCAACCGGCTCTTTTTTACTCTTCGGTTTTTTCTACGATTTGAGGGTTGTTGCACAGGACTACACCGATTTCTGCAAATCGCGCCAGTTCGGTACATATGACGTGACCTCGCGCACCACGCTCTTCCAGTTTCGATATCATCTCGACAACATGTTCCTGCCCGGCGACAGTAACTGCATACTCAGGTATAGAGGGATTCAATAGTCTTACAACATGGTCTTTCTCATTATCACTACCGAGGAGACAGGGGTTCACTACGGGGATCCCTTTATCCTGTGCTCGAACGTCTACACCATAAGCGATATTCCTCGGCCCCAGAATTGCTGCGCCAGGACCCACATAGTTATTAAAGCTAACTCTCCAGCCTCTTAGAACATGTAAAAGTAATTCTGGCTCCTCAAATCCAAGATCGGATTCAGTATAGCCAACACTATGACCTCTACCGATAATCCCCGTAGCAACTGAAGCTACAATCAAGTCTGGAGCTCTTCGCGCTACTGTGAAGTTAGCTACGATTGAGCCCCTAGCGGCTGCGTTAAAGAGTTCCTCGTTGTTCTGGGCTCCCAAATGTTTTAGCCCGTAGTCCCTGGTGTGTGTTTGCCATATGATTCTCCCTTTAACGATATCGTAGCTACCACCTCACCCTAATGCAAGCGTAAGCCTTAAAGGGCTTTAATAGCGGCTTTGATGATTTCGGGGAGTTTTTTAGCTTCAGATTTTGAGAAGTCTTGAAGCACAAAGTCGGCTAGGTCCATCTCGACTGGAGTCTTTGGACCAACACCGATGCGGATGCGTTTGAACTCTTCGCCGATGTGCGTAATGACAGATTTAATACCGTTGTGGCCAGCGTCACCACCACCAACTTTGACGCGAATTTCGCCAAAAGGTAGATCGATCTCGTCGTAGATGATTGTGATGCTTTCTGGACTGAGCTTGTAATAATCCATTAGCGCCCGAACCGCTTGCCCACTACTGTTCATGTAGGTTTGCGGTTTGGCTAGAATAACTTCTTTTTTCTTTACAGACGTTAGGGCAATCTCGCTCTTGAGATCTTTCTTGAGCTTCCAGCCAGCACTTGAGTTTTCGGCTAGTTGGTCGATAACCATAAAGCCGAGGTTGTGGCGGTTTTTAGCATAGACCTCGGTGATGTTGCCGATGCCAACAATTAATTGTTTTTTGTCGAAGCCGCTGACGGTGTAGCGCTGAGAGATCGGGGATATGAACTTTTCGCGGCTTAGGAGACCCATATTATTAACTCGCTTTCTTTAGTTTTACTTTATTTTCTGGCAATTGATTGGTTCTTAACCTGTTCTTCCAGCTGAACGGGTCGGCTTTCTTTCGGTCAATATGCTTTTCCAAATAGGTCATGTTAATCGCTGTGCCAGCAAAACCAAACTCATTGCGAAGCTCCTTTTCGAGGTAGCGTTTGTAGCTCCAGTGCAGTAGTTTGGTGTGCGCTCCGAAAAGCTTAAAGGTCGGTGTTTTCTCATCTGTTATTTGGGTTATGTAATTGAGCTTTGGGTGGCGGTTCTTTAGCCCAGCGGGTGGGTGGCGATGCGTCTGATGTGTTAGCCAAGAGTTGAGTTTGCTGGTAGTAATCTTGGTCGTTCGAACTTCAGTGATCTCGCTAGCCAACTCAAAAATCTTGGTGATGTTTTGGTCTTCGACGGAACTCGTAAAGATCAGTGGCGCCCAAGGCACGAACTCAAACTCTTGCCGGATTCTGGCTGCCAGAGTGTCGCGGGTGAAAGCGTCTTTTTCGAAGCTGTCCCACTTACTAACCACAATGATTAGCCCCTTGCCCGCTTCTTTGATTAGCCCGCCAATTTTCTGGTCGATCTTTGATTCTAGGTCGTTAACGTCTAGGACTAGCAAACAAATATCGCTTTCTTCAATTGCGCCTAGTGTTCTTAGAACCGAGAACTTTTCGACCCCAACTTCTATCTTGCCACTTCGGCGAATGCCGGCGGTGTCGAGTAGCTCAATCTCGCGCTTTTGATACTTCACTATCGCGCGGTTGACGTCGCGCGTGGTACCTGCGCGGTCGGCAACGATCGCCTGTTGCTTTTTGGCAAGAGCGTTAAATAGCGCCGACTTACCAACGTTTGGTCGACCTAAAATCGCCAGTCGAATACGGTCATCATCTTCGGTAATGGTCGCCTGAGGCAAGGTTTCGGTAATAAACTGGAGCATTGTTTCAATGCCGTCGTTTTGCGAGGCGCAGGTATAGATAATTGGCTTAATACCGAGGCGCTCAAAGTGGTCTAGATTCTTACCGTGGGCCTGGTCGACCTTATTAATAACTAACCCAACGGGCTTTCGGCTTTTGAGTGCCATAGTGGCTACCCGGCGGTCTTCTACGGTAATTACGGGCGTTGCTTCAACGACTACTAAGATTAGGTCAGCGCTAGATGTAGCCTGGGTAATCTGCTCCTGGATAGTTAGCTCGAACTCGTCTTCAGCGCTCTTTAAGCCCGCAGTGTCGACCAACCAAAAGTTATGGTCGTCATAACTAGCTTTCGCGGTAATACTGTCGCGGGTAGTGCCTGGCTCCATAGCCACCACAGCCTCTCGGCGCCGTAAGACGGAATTAAAGAGACTGGACTTGCCTACGTTGGCGCGGCCAACAATGGCTACAATCGGCGCAGACTTACGCATCGCAACTCCAATAAGCCGGAATAAATCCGGCTTGATTGTGTTGCTTGTGGCGCATCCCTGTGTCGGCAGGCGTCGCTCGCTCACTCAACGTATTTCTAATACGTCTCGTTCGCTCGTCCTTGCCTCCTTGGGCTGCATCCACATGCCTAAGCCTGCGTTTTTTTGAACCCATATGCTCTATTATAGCACATCTACCTCTGAGAATTCGCCTTTTGTAAGATTTGATGGCAAAACATAATTTCCGAACTTGGTGCGGTGGAGCCTCTGGACTTCTAGGCCTAAATATTCAAAAGTGCGGCGAATCTGACGGTTACGACCCTCGGAGATTGTGACGAGGTAGGAGTTTTGTGCTTTTAGGGGACTAATAATAAATCTACTAGTGCCGTCGTCGAGCTCAATACCGTGTTGAAGTCTGGCTAAATCGGATTCGTGAAGCGACTTATCTAAGGTCACCTCATATACCTTTTCTTTTCTGAACGAAGGATGAGTAAGCTTATTAGCCAGCTCGCCGTCATCTGTTAAAAGCAATAATCCAGAGCTGTCTTTGTCGAGGCGCCCTACAGATTCCAGGTGATGATACTTAGCAGGTATTAGGTCATAAATTGTTTGACTGCCCTGCCCTTTGCGACTGCAGACATAGCCAACAGGTTTGTTAAGCAGCACAATAGTTCTATCGTTTCTTGGCGACAGCGTCCTACTATCGAGTTTAACAATATCAGTATCTTTAATATCGGATGTGAGAGTCGCTGGATTGCCGTTGATTGTAATTCGCCCCAGTTTAATAGCATCGTCGGCTCCGCGCCGCGACAAGTTACTGCAAGATGCAATATATTTGTTGAGTCTCATGACTCATAGGATTATACGTTACGTCTTTGGACTGGCGTCAGGTGCTTTTGGAGCTTCAGCTTGACTAGCTTCTTTAGCTAGTTCTTTTTCGTAAAGATCAAAGATGTTTGACTTTGATTTGATTTGATTTGTTTCAGCTATTGATTCGGTGCTGTCGATAGGTGGGTGAAAAGTTGTTGGGTCCTCTTGCGGGGTGGCTGGTATTGGTGTATCTGGCATGTTTTTGTTCAGGAAATCATCAATCTGAGAAGATATTTTTGCCTGTTCTTCATCAACCGTTTCAGCCGTCTGAACTGGTGGTTGAGTCGCATTTGGTGGCCCTACGACCACTGTTGAATTATCAATGACTGGGTCTGGTGTAGCTTTAGGTGGTTCTGTGATAACCGGTACAGAGATCGGTGCCGATCTTTCCGATGTTTTTGCGGCTGATGCTAAACCTCCAACTATTTCATTAACAGTTCGGGCAACGTCATCTAGAGTTACTTGCGATTTCACAAGATACCTATCCGCGCCCAGTTTGTTGGCGCGTTCACGGTCTTCTGCTTGGCTTAGAGCTGTCATCATAATAATCTTGACGTTCCGAGTCTCGGGTGTTGTTCGTAAAATATCGAGCATGTCAAAACCGCTGATTTTTGGCATCATAACATCAGAGATAATCAAGTCAGGTTTTTCCTTAACAGCTACCGCCAAAGCTTCTTCGCCGTCGCTAGCAACGATGATGGTGTGTCCTTCTGCCTTAAGCCGGTCGCCGTAGATCGACTGCAGATTGCGATCATCCTCGACTATCATTATTTTTGCCATTTGTTTTACCCTATTCTTAGCTTTAGCATTATTGTAGCACGCTCCCGGCCGGACCCCTGTTAGTACTAACAGGGTTAATCGTAGCTGCTTGTTGCACGGCAAGGCTGGCTACTGCGGAGTTGCTTAGGCGAGGTAGGTTGATATAAAACGTACTGCACTGCCCGAGTTTGCTCTCGACCCAAATTCGGCCATTGTATAACTCTACAATTTTGCGACAAATAAAAAGTCCAAGGCCAGTGCCGCCAATTATTCTAGTAGCGGAGTTGTCGACTCTGTAAAACTTCTGGAAGAGATGCGGTACGTCTTCAGGAGGGATTCCTTGTCCGGTGTCGCTAATTCGGAATTGCACGACGCTTTCGTTACCAGTTAGTCCAAGAGTAATCTTACCTTTTTCAGAGTATTTAACGGCGTTGTCGAACAGGTTTGTCACAATCTCGCGCAAGCGTTCGGGGTCGGCATTGACGTAATAAAGAGGCCGAATAACCTTTTGGTTGCCGTTATCGGCACTAACACTATTTGCGCTGCCCCCAATTAAAAAGTCGAGCTTCATACCCTTTTTCTCAGCCGTAATGCGTATATCGTTAGCTATTTGCTGTAAGAAGTCACCCATTTCGATAATGACGGGATGGTTAGACAGCCGTCCGTCTTCGCTCTTAGCGGCGGTTAAAAGATCCTGGAATAAGTTACCCAAGTGGACAGTGCTTAAATGGGCTTTGACTAAGTAATCCTTAGCCCGGGCATCAATGGTGGCAACTTTATCGTTGAGCGCCAGAGCCAGGTAGCCTTCGATGGCGGCGACAGGAGTACGCATCTCATGGCTAGCTGTACTAATAAATTCGGCACTTTGCTTTTCTTCTCGACGCTCTTCACTAACATCTCGGAGCACCGCTACAGCACCGCCGATCTCTTCGCCGAGTGGAGAAACACTGACGGCTACGGAAATTGTTTTGCCTGAATGGGTTTTGAGGCAACCATCATTATCGCGTGCTGCTATCTTATTATTTAAGGTTTGATTTAACGGATTCTGGATTGGTGTGTAAGGCTCGCTTTTATCGCTAATAAATTTCAAAACACTTTGGTGGTCTAGCCCAATGGCATCCTTGGCTAACCAGCCGGTAATCTTCTCTGCAGCTGGGTTAAAGAGTTGAATAATTCCCTGAGCATCAACCAATACGACGCCGTCGTCAATGCTAGATAAGATAATATCCGACTTAGCCTGTTCGTTTTTCAGGCTGTCTGCTAAGCCCGCGCCGTACTTCTTTTTCTTGCCGAAGAACATTCTTTGCCTACCCTCTTAATCTTTACGCTTATTATCGCCTAGTTAGGTCTAATCAACAAGGAAGTACTGTACTAGTAATTACACCAGTTTGGTGGTATAATATTGCTATGACGGTTCATTCTGAACTCGTTCGTCAACAGGCATCTCGACAAAGGAGACACGCATGCCATTAACAACTACAATCGACGATGCCTGGCTTGAAAGCGAGGCACCGACAACCAAGAAGAGCCACCGTTCCTACGTGAAGGCGTTCGTCCCTGCTGGTCTGGTATACGCTGGACTAGCACTGATCGCACACTCTGCAATCTGGTTAGCCAAGAAGGCCGGCTGGGAGGCTGGAGTAATCAACTCAAGCTATGTTGCCGGGATGATTATCGCCAGCAGCATACTTCTGCAGCTGCTGACTAGTACGGCCAATAAAAGGTTTGAGGACGATCACGCCGCCGCGGGGGAGATCAGTAACAGTTTCCGACATTTGTCGGGTATGTACGCGAAATACCAGGCTACGGAGCTCAAGATTCTCGCCTGGCTAGTGTACTACTTCTACAGAGGGGAGAAAGCCAATGCTCGCAACCAAGAAGGTGCGGTATTTGAGCTAAGCCACCTGATTACCTGGCTGAAGAAAATGGTCGGCGAGTCCAAAGACGACGAGTCGATCAAGTACTTAAGCGAGCAGGCAATCATTCAGATCAGCAACTCACTTGGTGGTATCCAACGGAGGCGGACCTACAGGATTCTTAAATCCCGGTATGTGGTCAACAAGCTTCTGGCCTATGGGAGTGTGTTTGTCTGGCTAGTCGTGGTGGTATCGGGAGAGAGCTCCCCCGTTCTCGGCTACTCGGTGACGCTACTTTTTACCTATGTTTACTCGACGGTCTTCATCTACATCAAGCGGATGGAAAACGGCATTGGGTATGACATCGGAGACATCTGTCCTGACGATTCCTTGAGGAGTTGGTATGGAATGATCGAAGAGGCGGGTGCAAATCCGCTTGAGTAGCAAAGTTGTTTGTTGACGCTGGTCCAGGGAGTAATCCCTGGACCTTTGTCATTTTTAT
>JBBTYV010000065.1:0-1593 GCA_038061635.1 Patescibacteria group bacterium | reverse complement strand
GAAACAAACCTTGGCGCAGCCAAGGAACTTTTGAGTAGCCTTGTAGGCGACGACCCAGAGATAACATCCGCCGACCGCGAAGAGCAACTAGGCAAGGTCATCGAAGGCGTGTTTGACGGCCAAAACATGGTCGGTAGTGATGCTAAGACTTATCCAGTGCCTGCTAACTACGCCAGCAAGTCAAAGCTTGTCCAAGGCGACATCCTAAAGCTAACCATCGCCGACGATGGGGCATTTTTATACAAGCAAATCGGCCCTATACCGCGAAAACAAGTTGTTGGTGCGCTCGTCCAGCGCGAGGGTCATTATTTTGTCGATGTCGATGATCATTCATATCGCGTACTTCTCGCCAGTGTCACATACTTCAAGGCCAAGCCAGGCGATCAAATTAGCGTCAGCATCCCAGCCGACGACGACACTGTCGAGTGGGCCGCCATCGAAGCCGCCCTCTAAATAATAGATTCAAAAAGCTCTTGACTAACTAAGCTATATGGTGTATAATGTAGCCTAATTCGTTATTGTTTGAGCTTTTGCTCCTCTAGCGAACACCTTAACAGTGTAAGTGAGTAAATCTTGTACGGGCTAATGCGCCGCTATAGTCGATATAGGCGACGTAATAGCCCGTACAAGGCATCCAGCCAATACCGGGAGAAGGAATGAGCATGTCACGTCCGAACGCCCCCAACGGGGCAACCACCACGTCCACATTCGCCTTCGAGACAACTCCCACGCCGGCCGTCGTCGCCTGAGCCAATTTCCGGCTCAGCACGAGGTTCCGCTCCATGACCCCACCGGGTTGCATAGGCTATAGCCCCATAAATTGGCCGGGGTGTTCCGACAAGGTACGATGAGTACCAGATAGTGATTTTTGTCGGCCAAGACATCAAACACGCTCATAGCGGATATACCAGATACCGGAGTTCCCGGGTGAGAGATAGAAATTTTTTGCGAAGCAGCCTTCGGGCATAAGCTAAACAAAAAGTTACTATCTCCCCCGGGGCTCGCGCTCCACTCACACACTGTTTTAGACCGCCATTACGATGGTGGTCTTCTGCTTTTTTGTTGTGTTTATCATTACGGCGCTAGCCTTAAAAACAACGTATACTGGGGTTGCAAATGGGTAAGGCGTTATATCGAAAGTACAGAAGTAAAAAGCTGTCAGAAGTGGTTGGTCAGGACCATATCACTTCGACGCTACAAAACGCTCTCAAAAGTGGGCAAATCAGCCATGCCTATCTGTTAACCGGACCAAGAGGCACAGGAAAAACCAGTGTGGCACGTATATTAGCTCATGAGGTGAATAAACTGCCTTACGACGATGATAGTATGCATCTGGATATTATCGAAATCGACGCCGCCAGCAACCGCCGAATCGACGAAATACGCGATCTGCGTGAAAAAGTTAATCTTGCACCGACAAGTGCCAAATATAAGGTCTATATCATTGATGAGGTCCATATGTTAACTCGCGAGGCCTTTAATGCCCTTCTCAAGACACTGGAGGAGCCTCCTGAGCACGTAATTTTTATTCTAGCTACTACAGAGCTTCATAAACTGCCGGACACTATTATTTCTCGTACCCAGCGCTATGGT
>JBBTYV010000064.1:0-1663 GCA_038061635.1 Patescibacteria group bacterium | reverse complement strand
GGTCCGAATAGTAATATCGGGAAAGACTGAAGCCACTCCAAGCCGCAATGGTATTCTGGTAAAGCGACATCCAGTGTTTAGCTACAAGATCCAGGATCTTGATGGCCTCCTGGATTACCTCCGCAGTAATAAAATCTGGGCGTTCAATCTCGACGTCTGGCAGAGTGGAAAGCTTCCCTTTCGCACGCTCAGCGCGCCAGAGTATTTCATACACGGTAAGCCCACATCGGCCATATACCGAGTTAATGAGGTCAACGTATGTTTTCAGTTCATTCCTCAAAAGCCTTAGTTGGTTAAAGTTGTTCAGATGACTATGACATTGGGGGTACGAACGGCTAAGGCGTGTTCTGATATCCTTGAGCAGCTTCTGTTTCTGCGTCTTGTGGCTATGCAGCTCCAGGCAAAAATCACCCAACCCCTCCCGATCGAGGTTTCTACGCACAACTTCAAGAGCCGCCATTTTTTCGGACACGAACAGAATCCGTTTACCCAATGCGAGCGCAACCGCAATTGCATTGCTGATCGTTTGTGATTTACCGCTCCCGGGTGGGCCCTTGATAACCACCGAACGGCCCGATGCAATAGCGATGATGGCACTATGCTGGGAGCTATCGGCATCCAGCACCAGCAGGAGATCGCTGTACTTGGGGTCGGCATCGATATCGATCATTTCCGAGAATGGATTGCCGTCGTCCTGGCGCTCACCTCCAAGCAAGGTCCGGACGATTGCATGCTTGCTGATTTCACGACCTTTGGGCCAATTCGCCTGATCAAGGTCGAGATACATCAGTAGCTTGCCGAATGAAAACATGCCCAGCGTCATCTCACGTGCTACTCTCCAGCGCGGCTTTTTCTCAATTGCAATACCTACTTGTTCAAAATATTCCTCAGGAAGCGTCTCCTCTCCGAATTCAGGCAAAGCAATCCCGAATCCCTGCTTTAGTCGCTCGGCCAGCGACAGGTTGTGGGTAATGTCTTCCCCGCTATACGTGAGAGAATAACGATAGGTATAGGTTTGTGGATCCCGCGGGCCCCTCTCCAAGTTTACGGGCAGAAGGACCAACGGTGCTCGGTTCTTCTCGGAGGAATTGTCGTCCTCATACCATTCTAGAAAGCCGATCACCAGATACAAAATGTTGGTCCCGGACTCCTCGATGGCTGTTTGGGCATCACCGGAAATCTTTCTCAGTTTCCGCTCAAGGTCGGTGGCATACAATTTTGTTTGTAGATACTGATCAGCGTGCTTCTTTGCCAGAGGCGCATTTTTCTGACGTTCCGGCAACTCATTTTCGACCCGGATATCGTGGTTCCTCCCCGGTTTAATTTTTGTGGATGCTGGCTGATCTACCAGATTGAGTAGGTCTTGCTCGCCAGAATCTGACTTGTCCGCTCCCGCTTCCTCTTCTGACTCCGGCAGAGGGGCGAAATACATGGTCTCGTTTTCAATATAGAGAGACTTGAACACCTCATCGGGAAGTTCATCGACGACAGTCAGTGATCGTGTACCGGCCCGGTAATTCAGCAACCTGTTTCGCCTGGTGAGATCAAGCAGCTTCTTGCGAATGTCAGCAAGCGCACGGTCGACAAAACTGGTGCTTTGCGTTGATCCACCCGGCACATTTTCACCGCCGTTGTCGGGCCCTGGTCCGCTTATCTTTGTCAT
>JBBTYV010000063.1:0-4368 GCA_038061635.1 Patescibacteria group bacterium | reverse complement strand
TGTGGAAGATAAAGCGTAAAGTTCCGCTTGGCGGTTTCTTTTTGAGCAACTTCGATGATATTCTTTGCCGCTTCAACACCGGCCTGTTCATCGACCAAACTAGTGCCAATCGGCACGCCCATGGCCTTCAAAAAAGTGTTGGCGACCGCCCCGCCAATTGCCAAAAAATCGGCTACTTCAATGAATTTGGTTAAAACCTGTAGCTTATCTTCAATTTTGACACCACCGAAAATCACCATTAATGGTCGCTCGGTGTCTTCTATCGCCTTTACTAATGTCACTACTTCGCGCTCGACCAAAAAGCCGGCTACAGCAGGCAAAAGTTTCGGTACGCCAGCGGTTGAGGCATGAGCCCTGTGCGCTGTTCCGAAGCATTCCTGAACATAAACTTCAGCGCCGGTAGCCTCGACAATTGCTTTGGCAAACTCAGGGTCATTGTCTTCCTCTTCCGAGTGGTAGCGAACGTTTTCAAGTAATAATATTTGTCCGGGCTGAAGATGGTCTGCTAGAACCTTGACCTTGTCGCCAACACAATCCTCGGCGAACTGAACTTCCCGGCCGATTAGCTCACTAAGATGCTTGGCAACTGGTCGCAGTGAGGTATTAGGGTCGTTTGGGCTTTTCGGACGACCCAAGTGACTCATTAGTACCAAACTACACTTATGTTCGATTAGGTAACGTAATGTTTCTAACGAAGCTTTAATGCGAGAATCGTCTTCGATTGAGCCGTCTTCGTCTATCGGCACGCTGTAGTCAACGCAAACTAAGACCCGTTTGCCGTCTAGCTCTATATCCCGAACTGTTTTCTTAGTAAACACCACCCACCTTTATTGATAATTCTTACCCTTATTGTATCAGTTTAAGTCTTGGTGATCCCTAGGAGAGTCGAACTCCTCTTGCCAGGATGAGAACCTGGTGTCCTAACCGATAGACGAAGGGACCATGATAGGCAAAAAGATACTAACACACCTCTGTTATTTCTTCAACCAGCCATCAAACATGTACATTTTTTAGCAGCTGCTAATTTATGTACATGTTTTGAAACGTAAGATTTTTGGATACGCAAAAGACCACTTCGACAAGTGGTTTTTAGATATGATTTGTTGATTAAGATTTTGAGCGGTCAGTCACGATGCTCGAAAACTTTTTTGTTTTCTTTGGAACAGTGCTTACCCTAGCATATTTTGCAGATTAACGCTAGTGGTTATCCACACCCCTCACGCTAAAGAATAAACTTTAGCGTGAGTTCGTGTAGCTTCGACTAAGCAAACCTTAGCGGTTTACTTGTCGAAGCGTCCAAGCACGATGTAACAACATTCCCGCAATCGAAATCGCAGTTAGTGTGCCGATCATGCTACCAGCACCAGTATTTGGTATCTCTTTAGGAGTCGTGAAAGTCACAATCGCTTCACAGATATTTGTACTAGTCTTAGTCTGGCCGTCAACCGTAAAGGAAACCTTTACGCTGACTTTGAATGTTCCGTCGTGTACGAAGGTGTATTCAACTGGGTTCTTATCAGAGACAAGAGCAGTCGAGCCATCACCAAAGTTGTATTCGTAGTTTTTGACGCTCACTCGGTTTGCAGGCAAAGCAGTTTTGCTAACGTCTACACGGACTTTTCGTCCGCCTAGCTTAGTTATGCTAACAGCGTTACAAGAGTAAACCGGGTTCTCAGGGTTAGTGCAGTTGTCACGATTAAACGTAACTTTTGCGTCGTCCTGAATTGTGCCGAATCCTTCTGGTCGAACGTAGGCAATATTCTTGACGTCCATACCTGCGCAACGCTGACTTTCATTCAAGGCCACAACGGTCTTGAAGTAAATGAAAGCGTTAGCTGTTGGTTGGTAGTCACCGAGATTAATCTCAAGTTGCGTACCACCAAGTTGTAGGGCTGAGTCAGGAACACTATAACCGTTTGGATTTGTCATGTTAAAGACCTTGATCGAGCCAGGCACGAAAGTGCTACCAGCAGGAATTGGGTCAGTAAACTTGACGTCACTTAGTGCAGTTGTACCAGTGTTCGTAAATTCGACTTTCCAAATAGCAGTATTGCCGTTTTGAGCCTGAACGCTTTCGACGTACTGGCTACCCGACTGGCTGTCTATTCGGACTGTCTTTTGGACAGTGTACCTAGGCATCTTAACTTTCATTCGGAAAGTAATTTCGCGAATGTATTCAAAACAACCTTTTTGGTCAGCAAGACCAATACCACTCGTGACAAGATTGTCAGAAAGTGCTGTGATCGAACCACCTTCGTGTAACTTAGCACTACCAGGGACATAAGCAAGTTCGAAAACTTTGCCGCCTTCGCCAGTCATGCTAAGAGTATCGAATATTTCGGTAGGTGTCGCATTGCTGGCGCCAATGAAGGCTTCCACTTCTTGCGACTGGCTGATGCCGTTAGGCAATTCAACCTTTACTGTTACATTTTTGGCGACTCCAGGGTTACCTGGTGCGTCGTTCAAAGACGAACTAGCATTGTTGTGAATGTAAATCTTAGCTTCGATTTCAGCATCTTGCTGGACACCATTCACTGGATCCATCAAAGTAGCGTCACGTCCAACTTGAACGCCACGCAAAAAATCTCGCTCATCACCAATACCGTTAGGTACGCCGGTGAATGAGTTAAACACAACATGGTCGTAGCCGTTTAGGCCACTATTCCATGCACGTGTTTCACGGCCAGCTGGTCCAAAACCAGCGACAGCCGCAGTAGCAATACCAAGAGCAACCGTTGCTACAACAAGTGCAGCCGCCAGCTTCTTAGGTATGTAAGAAAGTATGTTTTTCATACCCATATTAATCTCCTTAAATTTATTGAATTACTTTACTTATTTTCAAAAACTACGAATTTTTGGAACATTCAGTTGTTAACAAGCAAAGTAATCCAATTTGGACTACAAGCAGAGTTTTTTAACTAACGCATGCGTGAGAAAACATTATTTGAGGCTACCCCCCAGGAAGCGACGTCTTTTCGACGAAGCTTCACTGGGGGGCGGCGGTTTCTACTTGCTCTCAAACTTCGTATCTAGTACGGATTGCCAGGAGCGGGCACTGGACCGTTGTTATTCCCATCGGGAACACTCGGGTCCACTGCGGGGTCCGCAGCTGGCGGATCGTTAACCACACACTGACCAGTATTTGTGTCACGATGCTCAGTTTCTGCATCGCAAGCAACTGGGGCGAGTGTGGTTGTCGTCGCCACGATAGACGGCGTAGGGGTAGTTGTGTCTGTGGTCTTCGGAACACACACACCGTTGACGATGTGATTCTTGTCTCCGGTGCAAGGTACCGTTGAGGTGGTGGTTGTCCCACCGCCTCCACAGTTTTCCGTACATATCGGTTCAGCCGGCGGACCGCAAGAAAGCAATTCCCATCGCTTGTCCTTGAGGTTATACCCGAATGCCCACACGCAGCGTTCCTTGGAGTTGAACTCAAACCTGAGGACCGGAAGGCCCTCCTGCTCAGGGTTTAACTTGGTACGCGGCAATCCACCTGCCACCGGTCCCGGCAAATGCCGGTTTTCGATGGAAGGCTCAACCACTACGCCAACCAAGTCGGCGTCGCGAATGAGTTTGTTGGTTAGTGCTGCACAGAGTTTCGAATTCCCGTTGACGAGTGTGAAGTCGTCATTAACGAACGCAGCTTTAAGACCGTGTTCGTCGGCCAACCCCAGACACTCTTTGAGCCAGGGGTTGTTGTCACAGATGTTGCCCCAAATTTCGGAGTCGAGGGCACACAGGCCTTGCTCACTCATGTCGAAAAGCGTGGGGTTACCACAGTTCTCGGTGAGGAGTTCAGCCTCCTTGCCTTCGTCCGTCATTTCCAAAAATGGAGTTGACGGAGCATCAGTTGACGGACGGAAGTTCGGGTCGCCCTTCTCCACATCCCGGATTGAATTATCCAGGAACTCAGCGTTATTGCAGCGGTCCTGCATACGCAGGTCCGTTACATCCACGCTGGTGAGGTCCTCGAATTCGGCGAGTTCGTCCGCCGAGGGCAACAGTGGATCTGGCGGTACGGTTGCGGTAGTCGGACTGGAGTTGGGTGTTGCTACCGAAGTCGTCGTCGAAGTACTGGTCGAGGTAGTCGAAGCAGCGCTTGCGCACTCCTCCTTTTGCTCGATCAGTTCATCAACAAGCGCTTCGGCTGCTTCGGCCTTGTTTGCGTCCGACGGGCCATCGGGTGTACCCCGAGACTCGTCAGCAGCATCGTTGGCTTCAGCGGCGTCACCGATTGCCTTGTCCAGAAGATCCTGGATGTTGGCACAGTCGCCTGTCTGGGCGACTGGTGCAATGCTTCCCGGCTTGTCGCCACTGTCTACGCACGCCACGAAGGTGAGCGCAGAAACAGCGGCGAGAGCCAGT
>JBBTYV010000062.1:0-15278 GCA_038061635.1 Patescibacteria group bacterium | reverse complement strand
GAAGGTCGAGCACCCATGTTAAATCTGGCTGCGTGTTTCGTGAGTTTTTATAAAGACCCAGTTTTTTTAGAACTTGCTTGTCAAAATATGGATAGGGTTCGACCCGAATATAACTAGCCTTGTGAGTAACAGCTAACTCCTGAAGAGAGCCGACAGCTTGGCTTAGCGATTCAGCGCTAATAGCAACCGGACCATAAGGTGTATATAGGCGTTTTGAAGATTTGCCTAAGAACGGTTCAGATTTTTCTAAAATTGCCGAATAAGACCAGCCCGGACCACTAGCCTGAAAAGTCTGACGCCCTAAAAGTTCTT
This sequence comes from Patescibacteria group bacterium, assembly GCA_038061635.1. Taxonomy (GTDB): domain Bacteria; phylum Patescibacteriota; class Saccharimonadia; order Saccharimonadales; family JAGQMS01; genus JBBQBM01. The sequence continues at coordinate 14,966 of JBBTYV010000062.1, read as the reverse complement.
GAAAACGCATCCACTCGTCGCTTTGGAGTAGGTGGTTAGGGTAGGAAGTATCTTCAACGTTCATTAAAGGCATTTTACCACTAGCGGTAAATGTAGTTTTGGAACTTTGAGGCTGAAACCATGCCAGAAAAGCCAACTCGTCCGAAGCCAGCTATTCCGTTCATGTCTGAGAATTCGATCATAGTTCCATCTGCGCTAACACTCTCGACGATACCAACGTGACCCCACCAACTCATACCGTCGGACTGAGCAATAGCGCCTGGTACAGGAACGCTACTAACTGTCCAACCACTTTGACGGGCTTTATTATCCCAGGTATTAGCGTTACCCCAGTTTGACGGCACGCTGACTCTTGAAGCGGCATACCAGGTACAGTAGCCGGGAGCATAGCTATTACCTCCATAAATTGGGTTGTTGAATAAGAGACTAGATGTAACTGGTTGAGGGGCTTGCTTTTTACCATCCGGAATAAAAATATATGACCCGGGCGTAAGACCTGAAACCTCGGCATCGTTAAAAGAAATAATCTTTTCTTCCGAAGCGCTAAATCTCGAAGCTAAACTTTTTGGGGTATCACCATCTGACACTTTATAGACAATACCGGTGCGGTTTTTTGGAGGCAATAACAGAGTGCGACCAAGTGTTAAGCGGTCACTTGTTAAGTTGTTGGAATCGCGAATACTTTGAGTTGGGATATTGAATTTCTGCGAGATACTCGACACCGTGTCGCCACTAACGACGACGTAAGTAATAATGTCACTAGAACCAAGCGAGCTATCACCAGTTGTAATTACCTGGGGCTTAATAACAGACGACTCGTCACTAGCGGCGAGAGACGAGATGGTTTTTACAGAATCAGCCTGGTTTGAAACAATCACGGCAATTGGTAACTGAGCAGCAATTGCTACGTTTGCAGCAATGTCAGCCGCAGCTACGCTGTCGATTGGAGTAACTGTTTCTGATCTTGCTACAGTTTGTTGAATATCAGAAAAATCTTTAGGGGTTGGCCGGTCGTTAAAGACCAAATAACCAGCCGTTGCGATAACTAGAATATTGACCGCGATGAGGCCATAGCGGGTAATAAGACGCCGACTGCTTTTGACAAGCGGTCGTTTTTTTAGAGTACTTGGTTGAACGGCCGTCTTTAGCCCCTCGAGGCCAAGACTATGCCGTGACGCAAAAATGCGTTTGCGGTCTTTAATGTCTAACTCCTGTTGTCCGATTTCTTATATCGCTACCTGGGGTTTGGCTTTTTAGGGCCTTGTCGGACAGTACCCAGGTTGCACGGAATCCGCCAGCTGGCGGAAGTGTCATGATGTTGACACTCATGGCAATATAGCAAAAAAAGACCAAAAAGTCAATCTACCCGTATCTGTTAATCGCATATTTTTGATAAGAGAGGCCGCCAAGGTGGCCACTTATTAGCGACTGCCCTGGCGGCGTATTTTGGTCCAGTGTTTGCCTTAAGGACATCCCTTAAAACTAACTTTGACCAGGCCTGGAGACGAGTGAGAGTTAGCGCGTGCCGCTTTTCTCACTCGTCTACAGATTAACCCAATACTCGTTACACCTTCCTCATGCCGCCACCATCTCTGCTCGCCGAGCTGACAGCCATCGCGTTCTGGATGCGTGTGTTGAGATCTCCCGCGTTCAGGCCCACAGGAGCTGTGTCGCGGCTTGCCTCGACACGCTCTGTCCACTCATCGGTCGCGTGGAGGATGGTCGCCTTGGTCGTACGAGTCGGAAACTGCAACACAACGAAGGGGTTGGTGTCTGTTGCGAAGGCGGTTATCGATCGGATGTGACCGACGCCTCCGATTCCCTTAGCCAAGCCGAAGAGCCACTGCTCCCCGACCGGGCTGACCGCGATTCCAGTGAAGACTTTGACCGTATGTGTCTTCATATTGACGTGGCTGAGGTCTAAACGCAGACCTTCAGCATTAACGGCACTACCTTCTGAACTGGCATTTCCCTCTGAAATCGGTTCCACAAACACTCCTTGGGTAGGGTGTCCCGAAAAACGGGATAAAATGAATTAAACTCCCTTATGCATAGAAAGTCAACATTACGCAATAAAAATAACCAATGTACAAATATACAACTTTGTTATATGATGACATAATATATGCAAGTGCACGATCGTGACTCAACACCGCGCGACTTGAGCGAGGCCGACCTTAAACTTCAACAGGTCTTTTCAGAAGCCACTCGTTTATTTCGGTCAGCGATAGTAGAAGAATCAACACGTCGTGGTTTTTTGCAGCGCTTCACGCCAGACGAAACCATACCTGTCCCTACCATAGCCTTTAGACTCAACCAGAGATATCCCGTGTACATCGAAGGAGTCCCGTCTATCGAGTCGTGGATAATCTTTGTTCCTGAAACTGAAGGAGGTGAGAAATCTCTAAATCTCTTCTGGCTAAAAAAAGCGGTGCACGTACAAGGCGCTTTATCTGACAATGAGGGGACCACTCATCAATTTTATCGTAGGGGTTCGCTACTCGTGCTTGATCAAGGAGAACAGGTTATTTTGACAGAAGAGGCAGACGCGGTCATTGCCGATTCTACGGACGAAGTGGATCTGGTAGCAATTTCCGAAGAGGCTAGTCGCACGGAACTTGAACTAAGAGAGGGATTCTTAAGAGGAGTCGACACCGACTTTGAACTAGTACCTTTTCTTACACGTGGTTAGCTATTAAAAAACTGGCACTCTAGGTGCTTAAGTGCTAGAATGCGTCTTAGATCAAAGGGAGAAATTTATGAATACACCAATTCAACCACTAGCTGACTATGTTGTCGCCAAAGGCGAAGAAGCTACCAGCAAAACCGCCAGCGGACTTTATTTGCCAGACTCGGCAACTGAAAAGCCGAAGACCGCCAAAGTTTTGGCTGTCGGCAAAGACGTTTCGCGTGTTAAGGTTGGCGACAAGATAATCTACAAAAGTTATAGTACAACCGATGTTAAAGTCGGCCAGGATGAATACATTTTAGTAAAAGAAGAAGACATTCTAGCAACCGTTAAATAGGAGACATTAATATGGCCAAAAAAGTTTTTTATGATGAAGATGCTCGCCGCCGCGTTCTAGCTGGCGCTAAGATTTTATACGAAGCAGTTAAGTCGACTATGGGCCCAAAAGGCCGTAACGTCATTATCAGTAAAAGCTATGGTGCGCCGACCGTAACTCATGACGGTGTGACCGTTGCTAAAGGCATCGACATCGCCGAAGCCGACGACGAAACTCTAGGCTACAAGGTTGGCGCTGAGCTTATCAAGCAAGCAGCTAGCAAAATGAACGACGTGGCCGGCGACGGCACGACGACAGTCACTGTTTTGACATACCACATCCTAAACGAAGCTAATAAATTGATTGCAGCTGGGCACAACCCAATGTTACTTCGCAAAGGTCTAGAAGCGGCTGCCACGGAAGTTATCGCCAAACTCAGTTCTTTGAGTGAAGACATTACCGGTAAGAAGAATCGCGTAGCAGAAGTGGCCTCGATTTCGGCTGGCGACGAACAAATCGGCCAGCTAATCGCCGACGTTATGGCGAGCGTTGGTAAAGACGGCGTTGTAACTGTCGAAGAGGGTCAGGGACTAACCATGGAGAGCGAAGTCGTAGAAGGCTTTACGTTCGACCGCGGTTTCGTTAGCCCGTACATGGTGACCGACTCGGCCCGCATGGAAGCCGTCTATAGCAAGCCAGCAGTTTTAATTACCGACAAAAAAATCTCCAGTGTCCAAGAATTCTTACCAATCCTTGAAAAACTAGCTAATGCTGGTAAAAAGGACCTTGTCATTATCGCCGAAGACGTTGACGGCGAAGCCCTCGGCACACTTATTCTAAACCGCCTAAAAGGCGTATTTAACACCGTAGCTGTCAAGGCTCCGTCGTTTGGAGACCGTCGCAAAGAAGTACTCGACGACATCGCGATTTTGACCGGCGGAACAGTTATTTCCGAAGAAAAGGGAATTACTTTCGAGAATGTCGAGATCGATATGATCGGTTCGGCTCGGAAGGTGATTGTCAATAAAGATGAGACCACGATTATTGAAGGCGCTGGTTCGGCCAGTGCGCTCAAATCTCGACTTGCGCAAATTAATACTCAAGAAAAAGCCGCCAAAAGCGAATATGACAAAGAAAATTACCAAAAACGTGCCGCAGCTTTAAACGGCAAGGTCGCTGTTATTAAAGTTGGTGGCGCAACTGAAACCGAAATTGAAGAAAAGAAGTTCCGCGTCGACGATGCAGTACACGCCGTTAAAGCGGCTATGGAAGAGGGCGTTGTTGCGGGCGGCGGAGTTACATTCATTAACCTCTCAGTCGTCATTAAGACAGACAAAACCGACGACACGACTGTCGCGGCTGGCAAGATGATTCTTAAGAGCTCGCTCGATCAGCCGTTTAGGATATTGATGGAAAACGCTGGTATTAACCCTGACGAATGGTTGCCAAAGGTAAAAGCCGGTAAAGCGGGGCAGGGCATCAACGTTAATGACCCGGCTAAACTCGTTGATCTAAAACTAAATGGTATTGTCGATCCAAGCCGAGTCACTCGCGAAGCCGTTCAAAATGCTGTTTCGATTGCCGGCACCAGCATCACAATGGGCGCATTAGTCGTTGATATCCCCGAAAAAGCATCTCAAGTTCCACCGTCTGCCGGCATGGATTACTAATAAAATATTGTTTTAGTTGTTCTTAGTAGTGAAGTAATTGATTTCGTTAATGATGTCTAGAAGGGCTTGGGCGCGGACTTTTTCGTCTTCAATGGCTTTTGCGGCCTCATGAGCGTCTTTAAGTAGGGTTTTGTTGTCAGTAGCTTGGACCATCATCATGGTGGTGTTGAACTTGTCTTCATTACTAAGGTCTAGCTTGCCGAGAATTGGTGCAAGTTCGCTAATGGCTTGCTTTTGCAGATCGGCTAAATCGCCGCTGACTTCCGTCGGCTTATCGCCTTCGACAGATGGTTCTGACGCTACAACTGGGTCGCTAACTGCCACTGGTGTAGGCGTCGTTGCACTACTATCACTTGTCGGCATAACCACCGGCTCTGGTACTACTACGCCGTCGTCTACAGGTTTTTGATTTTCGTCTAAGCTAAACATTCTTGCCACCCCCTTAAAACTAATATATAGGTTACAATAATTGTAACATAAGGGGTATATGATAGACGACCTGAAGTACATCCACGAAAAAGACAAGTCTGACGCTCTTGGTTTGGCCGCCAAAGAGTGGCAACAGCTCCTGGCTGAATACAAAATTGAGCCGGCTCTAAAAATCAATCATGTTTATAACGTAGTCTTTGCGGGCATGGGCGGCTCGGCACTATCGGCATTTTTATCACGGACTTGGCCGACGATTAAGGAGCCATTCGAGGTCGTTCGGGGCTATGATTTGCCGTCTTATGTCGACGGCGACACGCTGTTCATTGCCTCAAGCTATTCTGGTAACACAGAAGAAGAACTAAGTTGTTTAGAGCAGGCCGAAAAAGCCGGGGCCGTGGTCGTAGTGATGAGTGCTGGCGGTCAATTGGTCGATATCGCTAAAGCCAAAGGCCATCCACTTGTGCTCATTCCTTCGCACATGCAACCGCGCTATGCGACGCTCTATTCTTTCTCCGCACTTATCAGAATCTTGGAAGCCGTAGGCTTAGTGGACGAAGGTAGAGCTGACAAAGAACTTGGCATGTCGGCTAAGTTTTTGGAAGAATCAGTAAAAACTTGGCTGCCAGAAGTCCCGACCAAAGATAACCCCGCCAAAAAACTTGCCAAAGAACTAGCCGGTACTTCCGTCGTGATTTATGGTGGCTCCTTAATGTCGCCGGCGACTTATAAGTGGAAGATTATCTTCAACGAAAACGCCAAAAACATTGCATGGTGTGGGACACTCCCAGAGTTTAACCACAACGAAATGATGGGCTGGACTGGGCAACCCCACGACAAACCATACTCTGTTATTGATCTTCGAAGTAGCTTCGAGCATCCGCAAGTCTTAAAGCGCTTTGAGGTCTCTGAACGGCTGCTTTCTGGCCGCCGACCTACGCCGTATGTTGTAAATGCTAAAGGCGAAACTTTGCTCGAACAACTGCTTTGGACGGTCATATTCGGCGACTTCGTCTCGATCTATCTAGCCTTAATTAACAATGTCGACCCAACCGCCCTCGACCTCATGGACAGGTTCAAAAAAGAAGTTGCCTAATCTAAACTGAAACTAATCGTGCCTTAACGCGTCTATCGGGTCTTTGCGGGCAGCCTTCATAGCTGGGGTTATGCCGAAAACCACGCCGACTACCATCGATACCCCAAGGGCGACTAAGATGATACCTGGTGTAAAGACTGGCGTCAGGGAAGTAAGGGCGGCGATGCCGACACCAATTACGACGGCAGAGATCACGCCGATACTGCCTCCCATAATACTCAAAACAATTGCTTCAACTAAAAACTGTCCCAAAATTTGACGGTTAGTGGCACCAAGGGCTTTTCTAATACCAATTTCACGAGTTCGTTCGGTGACGCTGACAAGCATAATATTCATAATTCCAATACCGCCAACAAATAGAGATATGCCAGCGATAGCCGCAATTAAAGCCGTTAGTTTGCCAAAAACTTGGCTGGCAATCGACAAAAACTCTTCTTGTTTGAAAATCGTAAAGTCCTCTTGTTCGGAGTGGTTTTTGAGCAAGACGGCTTTGACACTTTGACTGGTTTCGTCCAGTAGTTCTTCGTTCTCGATTTTGACTTGGATGTCACGTATTTCCAAGATCCCACCGCTAATTTGCTTAGCAACATCGATTGGGATAAAGACCGCATCATTGAAACTTGGTGTTAACTCCAGGCTAGACGACTTAAACCTATCCATAACGCCGCGAATGATAAAATTGAACCCCCTGATCTTCACGCTTTGACCAATCGGTGAGTCTTCGTGGAAGAGGTCCTTCGCCACATTGGCACCGATTACCGCGACTCGCCGGTTCTTTTCATCTTCCTCAAAAAAACTGCCATACCGAACTTTCTTATCGAGGATTTCGGGTAACTCAAAGGTCGTTGCTACGACGTAGCCCGAAGGGTAGCTGTCGTTATTTAGAGTCGTCGGCGTGCCAGACAAAAGAGCTATCGGGGCCACGGTTTTAACATTTGTTACTACAGTGATGTCGGCTAGATCCTTTTCAGTCAGAGTGCTGGCTCCTAGTGCTGCTGCAATGTTAATGCCTATGACGTTGCCTTTGTCATCACGTTCAATAGTGCGACCGGATCGGACAGTTAGGAGGTTACTACCAAGAGTTTTTATCTCCGAGATGACATCTTTTTTTACCCCTTCGCCTAAAGAAACAATTGTCACCACACTGGCCACGCCAATAACGATGCCGATGACTGTCAAAAACGAACGCATACGAGCACCTTTAATACTGGTAGTGGCCATTCGTATATGAGCTTTGATCATTTTTTTGCCTTTCGGTTTTCTAGCTTTTCCTCAGCGCGGGTTTTCTTTATGTTGCGATCAACCTCGGCACTATATTCTTCAGCGGCTTTGATCTTTCGCAGGTCGACCTTTTCTCCCTTTTTTAGCTCCTGGTCGTGTTCTATTTGGCCGTCACGCAAGTAGATAATGCGACTGGCGTACTCTGTTAGATCTGAATTATGGGTCACCATGATAATCGTGTTGCCACCGCGGTTAATATCGCGTAACAGTTCCATAATTTGCCGACTAGAAGCCGAGTCAAGGTTGCCGGTGGGCTCGTCGGCGATGACAATACTTGGCTTATTTATAAGAGCGCGAGCAATCGCTACGCGTTGTGCCTGCCCACCGCTAAGCTGTCTGGGATAGTAATACTCGCGTTTCTTTAAACCCACCTTGTCTAACATAGCACTTGCTTTTTTAAGCCGGCGAATCGTCCCACCACCACGGTAGGCGATGGGTAGGGAAACGTTATCGAGAACGGTCATTCGCGGAAGTAAGTTAAAGGACTGGAATACAAAACCGACATGATCACGCCTAGCTTTGGCGCGCTGGTTGCTGCGAAGCCTTGAGACTATTCGGGTATCTAGCTGATAAACGCCTTGCGTTGGCCGGTCAAGCATGCCGATGATGTTCAGTAGGGTGCTTTTGCCAGAACCACTCGGCCCCATGACTGCTAAAAACTCTCCTTTATCAACTTTGAGGTTAATATCGTCGAGTGCGACAGTGGTAGCATCGCCAAAACCAAAGATTTTTGTGACATTTTGAAGACTAATAACTGACATGCCTCAATACTAATCTGTTATTTTAGTTTCAACAAGCAAATCGTCCAGTATAATTGGCAATGTCATGGGGAAGGGTGTCTGAGTGGTTTAAGGAGCACGCTTGGAAAGTGTGTGTGCGGGCAACCGTACCGCGGGTTCGAATCCCGCCCCTTCCGCCAGTGTTTTACAGGTACAATATATACATGAAGCGAAGGGTAGAGTTATTTCTAAGGCAGATTCTGGGACTGCTGTTATTTTTTAGTGCTGTTGCAACTGCTATGTTAGCGGGTCGTTTTGTGATTACCGAATCAACTAGGCTAGGGTTCTTGCTGTGGAATTTGATGCTTGCCTGGATACCAACCGCCGCAGCGCTTTGGTTTATCCCGACTGGTCGGTCGCGTCGACCAATTCTGTCGATCTTTCTGCTTCTAGTCTGGTTTCTATTCTTGCCGAACACTTTTTATATACTTAGCGACTTTATTCACTTGCGCTCAAGTGGCGATATCAATGTCCTATACGATGTCGTTCTACTCTTTTCGTATGCTGTGCTTGGTTTCGCTTTAGGGCTGGTCAGCCTCGGTGTTATGCACTCTTGGTTTCGACGAACCTTCAGTGAGTTGGTCTCGGCATCGTTTATTTATGGCACGATTTTCCTCTGTAGTTTTGCGATTTATCTCGGTCGCTATTTGCGCTGGAACTCGTGGGATATCGTCACCAACCCCCTCGGCTTACTTGTCGACATATCCGACCGCGTGGTTGCGCCACTAGACCATCCTAAAACCCTTTCAACAACCTTCATATTCTTTGTTTTTATAGCTCTGACGTATAGCAGTTTTTGGTGGCTGGCGCACAGATTTAGCTCACTTAGCAGCAGGGAAGTATAATAACCATCATGAAAGAGGTGCTAGCGAGTGAGATCAAGCAAATTGTTCAAGAATTGTTTGGTTCGAAGGCAAAGATTGTCCTGACTCGTCCGGAGTCTAAGTTTGGCGATTTCAGTACCAATGTCGCCATGCAACTCGGGCGTGCGCCAGCTGAAAACGCCGCCAAAATTATTGAAAAGCTGAAAAGGCTAGACGAAGTAGCCGAAGCAACTATTGCTGGACCCGGATTTATCAACATTACTCTTACCGACGCCACTCTCCAATCTGTTATTAGCGAAGTTTTAGACAAAAAGGAAGCGTACGGCAGCAACAAAATATACGATGGCAAAACAATCGTCGCCGAATATTCTGACCCGAACCCATTCAAAGTATTGCATGCCGGGCACTTGTATACGACATTGACTGGTGATGTTATTGCTAACCTTCTAGAAACTGCAGGCGCAAACGTAAAGCTGGTTAATTTTGGTGGTGATGTCGGCTTGCATGTTGGAACAACTATGTGGGCAATTATTCAAGAACTAGGCGGCGAACACCCCGAAAAGTTAGCCGATATAAAAACTGAGAATCGAATGCAGTGGGTGAGTGAACAATATGTTAAAGGCACTAAGGCATTTGAAGGCAATGAGGCTGCTAAAGACGAGATTAGAGATATTAATAAGCGAGTTTACGCGTTACACGATACAAACGACCACGAGTCGCCATTTGCTCAAATTTACTGGACTTGCCGGCAGTGGAGTTACGACGGTTTTAACGAGCTATATAGGTCACTACGAGTTGCACCGTTTGATAAATATTATCCCGAGAGCGAGACAACCGAACTTGGTGTAGAAACTGTTCAAGAAGGTTTGAAGCGCGGCGTATTTGAAAATTCTGACGGTGCTGTGGTTCTAAAAGGTGAGTCCGCAGGTCTTCATACTAGGGTATTTATAACCTCTGAAGGCTTGCCGACTTATGAAACTAAAGATCTCGGCCTGGCATTAACGAAATGGCAGGACTATCGATTCGACCTAAGTATTATGATTACTGGCAATGACATTGTGGAATACATGAAAGTTGTTCAACTAGCTCTCAAGTCCTTCCAGCCAGAAATATGTGAGAGGTCGAAGCACATAACACATGGCATGCTGAAGCTAGCTGGTGGCATCAAGATGAGTAGTCGAAAAGGAAATGCGCTACTAGCCAGTGATGTGCTTGAATCGGCTGAAAAAGCAAGTAAAGCTCATTCAAACAATGACCAACAAGGGACAGTCCTAGCGGCAGTGAAGTATGCCTTCTTAAAACAACGAATCGGCGGCGATATTATTTATGACCCTGAAGAGTCGGTTAGCATTGCCGGCAACTCCGGGCCTTACTTGCAGTACGCGCACGCCAGGGCGATGTCCATTTTGTTAAAGAAGCCTACGCCTCAGGTCGACTATAAGCTTGACGTTTCTGAGCGCCAGTTAGTTAGAAAAATTAGCGAATTACCAGAGGTCGTGGAAGCGGCCGTTAACGAACTAATGCCACACCTTGTTTGCACATATTTGTACGAACTGGCCCAAGAATTCAATAGTTTTTATGAGGCCAACCGTGTAATTGGTGAACCCCGCGAAGATATGCGCCTGACACTAATTAACGCCTACGTTACAGTACTAAAAAACGGCCTCAAACTCCTCGGTATCTCCGCCCCAGACCATATGTAAAAAGTTTGGTGTGCTTTCTACCTCGGTTTTTTCGAACCGCGCAGGGTAAAATGTAGTCATGAGACTTGACGATGACGAGCTAAAGCAAAGATTAACCTCCGAACAATACCGAGTGCTTCGACAATCAGCCACTGAACCGGCCTTTAGTGGTGAATATGTCAATAATCATGAAGATGGTAGCTATGTTTGCGGGGCGTGCGGCGAAACCTTATTTATGAGCGACCATAAATTTGACTCAAACTCTGGCTGGCCAAGCTTTAATGATGTAGCCAAACAAGGAGCGGTAAAGCTGAGTGACGATAACTCTCATGGTATGAACAGGGTAGAAGTTCGTTGCAGTAACTGCGACAGCCACCTTGGCCATCTATTTGAAGACGCCGTAGGACAACCAACGAATCAGCGTTTTTGCATTAATTCTTGCGCGCTTAACTTTAACAAACAGGAGAAAAAATGAAATTTATTACTTCAGCCAAAGAACTAACCATAGTCTTGGACCGTAAGGAGCAGATTGCGGCCCTCAAAGCCAAGATTGCTGTTAAGAAGTCAGATATCGTCAGCCTCACCTGGCACAAGGTCTTCTCTGACTGGCGGAAATGGCAGGTCCGTTTGCCGGGTGCCTCAATTCCCCGACGCCTTATTGCCGGGTCATACTTAACCGACAAGGGCTGGGACTTTCTGTATCTGCGTCATCCGGTCGGTTTTCGAAAGCCGAAGGTAGCCGACGTTGCAGTGATCGAACTCAAGAAACATACTCGCTATGAGCGTGTAGTTATCAGTATGTCGAAAACGGATTTTGACTATTTGGAAAAATGGCACAAAAATCGAGTAAAAAAATGAGCGTCTTTCCTTCGAGGTTGCTCTGGATCGACCTAGAAATGACAGGTCTTCGACCAGGAACAGATGTTATTACAGAAATCGCTGCTATTATTACCGACTTTGACCTAAAAGAAATTGCCACGTATGAAACGGGAATCAAACATCCTGAGAAGCTTCTTAGAAAGCTCACTAGTGAGAGTGATTGGTATGTTGCTCAACCCGCCCATACCGAAAACATTATTAAGCACAGCCTAAAAGGGAAGACTGAAAAAGTTGTTCAAAACGAACTACTCAGGCTAGTAGAAGACCATATCGGGCTGACTCGTCCAGCCAAAGATTTTCCGTTTTTTCCAGGTTCACTTGAAGCTAAAGGGGAGGTATTCTTAGCTGGTAACACAATAGGTGCGGACCGAGCTTTTATAGATAAATGGTGGCCGGACTTCGCTAGAATATTGCACTATCGCATGCTCGACGTCAGTAGTTTTAAGCTCTGGATGGCGGGGAGCAAGCATATCCAGAAATTCGAGAAAAAGAATCACCATCGAGCACTCGACGACATACGCGAGTAAATAGCTGAAATGAAACACTACATTAGGGATATGTAATGGAACCACTTGATCATAAAACGGTTGAAGAATATGTTTTGAGCATGCCGAACTCACGGAGAGACTATCCGTTTGGCGAAGACGTCGCCGTTTATAAGGCTAAAGTTGGCGACGAAGAAAAGATGTACGCCTTGATAGAAGAAGGGAAGGAGCCGGTTAGAATTAGCCTAAAGTGCGATCCGCAACTCGCAGAACTACTGAGAGAAAAATACGAGACAGTTATGCCCGGGTATCATCTGAACAAAAAGCACTGGAATACAATCGTGTTGACCGGGCAGATGCCTTGGGACGAAGTGAAGGGTCAGATTCTACTGAGCTACAACTTGGTTACGGGGAATAGCTAAACGGTAGGAGCTCAGCGTGAGCGTTGAAGGACCGCAAAGCATCTTTAATTTTTTCATCATTTTGTTCGGCGAAAACACTAGCCAATTTGAGCTTGTAGTCGCCAAGCTTTTCATCGATCAGCTTTATAAATACCACATCAAAATTATTAGCGGTTTTAGCGGTGTCTAGATCAGCATCGATACTTTTTGTAAAGTATTTTGACAGATCAGATTCGCTCAGCTTCACACCCTTACTCGCAATCATTTTCTTGGTTCTAGTGAGATCGCTTAACAAGGTAAGACTGCCAGTCTGAGCTATGGCCTGAACATTAGAATCGGGACTGCTATTTATCCCAATATCGACTACTCTGGCGAGTTCGGTTTGGTAGGCAGCAAGGTCAATAAGTTCCGCCGAGCCCTGTCGATTACTTCTTTGCATGATTGATAAAAAAACTAAACCTAAAATTACTAAAATAATCCCGGCTACTACAACAACTATAATTCGCTGAGTTTTTGAATTGCTCCCTCCGAAGCGCGACGGTTTCGGTTGGTCAGCTTTCAAAATAAAATCGAGATTTTGAGGAGTGGTGGGTGATTGCGATGGAGGCATAAACCTAAGCATAACTGATTTCACATAACTAATACAAACAACCCTAAATACGAAAATCACCCCTCCGCACGACTGCGCAAGGGGTTGGTGGAGTGATTCACTCATCGAGGATCTTTTGGACCCGTCAGAGATTGCCATAAGGCAATCACACTATTTTGGCGCTCTATCCGCCAGTTGGCGGAGAGTGCCGTTTAAGCGAAGGTGCTTGTGTCACACGACGTGACCCAGGGCCCTTTAGATACTCGTAAAGGGGGAACCCCCGAGTACCCGTCCGGGTCCTGGATCACATCGCTGCTCGCGAGTGGGTAGTGGTGACTGGCGGACGAAACCACCCGGACCACTCGCTAGCTCTATGCCGTGCACGGCGGGAAGCGGGCGCAGCCCACCGTACACGACTTTGGTTGGAAGTTTGCAGCCATGACAAAAGTCGGCGCTTCTTCCTGAGACCGATCGTGGTGATTCCCCGTTGCCAGGTTCACTACCACGACCCGCCACCGTTAGGCGGCTTTTCGTTCCGCTGGAACCCGCAGAACCGAGGATGACTACTCTTACGCCCGGCCAGCCGCTACGGCTTCACCCGACCCATTTGATCACCCCATCCCTTAGTCCCCTTCGGCAGTGTAGCTCCCGCATCCGGCTGTAAGGAAATTCCTGAGATCTCGGGGGTCCAATGCCGAAGCCTGGACCCCCTCACCAGCGAACTCACCGCGTTTGCGGGAATGATTGTTAGCTGGATGATGCCCTAGCTTAGTTTACGGGCTTTAGTTGGCACTTCGTAAGCTTCGAAGTATTGCCTCCGTGCAACGCGGGGTAGGTCGGCGCTCACGCATTCCGACAATTTACCCGTGTTGATGTGTTGGGAACCACCCGGCAGGGTGGTGGGGAGCTACAAACTCCTTATCCCGTCCCCCAGCTGGTTGCCCGGCCGAGAGAATGTTCGCCACTTTGTAGCGATATCGTATCTTTTCAGGGTCAAGACACCATAACGCTACAAAGTCAGCGGTTTCAAAAACACCTTCACTTGTTAAAAAACACCTAAGCAAAAAAGCTAGGTAAGAGATGTTATACCAGACTGCGTGTTAGAATGTCAACAGAAAAATAGTGTAATTTTAACAGGGGTAAAGGTAAGCATTTTGGATGCAGTAGAAGATATTAAGGCGAAGCTTAGCATTGACGAGGTAATCGGTGATTATCTCGAGCTTAAGCGTTCTGGTCGGAACCTAAAAGCCATTAGCCCTTTTAGTAATGAGAAGACGGCCAGTTTTATGGTTAGCCCTGAAAAACAGATTTGGCACGATTTTTCTAGTAACCGCGGTGGCAACATGTTTAGTTTCGTGATGGAAATGGAAGGCGTCGATTTCCGTGGTGCGCTGGAGCTTTTGGCGCGCAAAGCCGGACTAGATTTGAGCCAGTACCAGCGCGGACCAGATAATGGCAAGCGAAAGGCTAGACTATCCGAGGCGTTGGATTTGGCTACAAAGTATTATCAACAGGCATTGGTGAAGTCGCCGTCAGCTCAAGACTATTTGCTCAAAAAACGTGGGTTTACAGAAGCTACTCTGACAAATTTTCGCCTGGGTTACGCACCGGACAGTGACAATGGGCTAGTCTCGGCACTCAAAAAACGTGGGTTTACAGAAGATGAGATTAAAGCAGCAGGACTTGGCACTCAGCGTTACCGTGGGTTTGGTGACATGTTCCGTGGTCGGATTATGGTGCCTCTTAAAGACCCGCAGGGTGCGGTGATTGGCTTCACGGCTCGAATCTTAGTTGACGATCCAAATGCGCCAAAGTATTTCAACACCCCACAAACACTTTTATATTACAA
>JBBTYV010000061.1:0-1414 GCA_038061635.1 Patescibacteria group bacterium | reverse complement strand
ATGACGATCGACTCAGTGCTGAATTTCAATAGGCGGGTGTTTTTGAACCAAGTGACGAAGCTACCTCTCGAAACCGAGACTTCAATTTCACCTAAAACTGTCTGCCATAACGCCTCTTCGTGCATGTACCCTCGCTCCAGTCCCTTAAGATAAATACTACTCTGTCTTTTTGTTCAGTCCCCGCCCACAACCAACTAACTATACAAAAAGATTAGCAGACTTTTCCACAGGAATATGCATGTTTCATAATTTCACAACAAAACCCGCCCGAACAGAGATAGACTTATGCACAATAAAATTAAACAGATGTAAAGTCGTGCATAACACTAGTAAAGGTGTGGATAATGAGATAAAATCTGTTGGTAAATTTTGTACTTTTTACAATCTTTTAAAAACAGAGTAATTTTAAGGAAAGCACTATGCCAAAACGAACCTACCAACCAAAGAAAAGAAAAGCTAAGCGCGTTCACGGCTTTATGAAACGAATGGCCAGCAAGTCGGGCCGTAAGGTTCTAAAGACTCGTCGCTTGAAGCTTCGAAAACGCCTAAGTAAGTAGACCAGCGCGCCAAGCAGGGTGCATAATATTACTATGGTCGCTTCCGACAATCGTTTTCACGGTACTAATAGCCTTAACTATGTCTATCGGCAAGGCAAAACTTTGCGTACTAAGTATTTCTCAATCAAGTACGCACCGAACACTAGGCGTCAAACATATCGCGTAGCAGTTGTTGTTAGTAAAAAGATTAGTAAGAGTGCGCCGATTCGAAACCGCATTAGACGCAGACTTTATGAACTTATTAGAGTCGAAGTCGCTGATAAATTATCAAACCTCGACATCGTTATAACCATTTTTGATGAAGGGGTAGCGAAACTATCAGCCCCAGAGCTTCGAAAAGCATTTTTGAGCGCGATGAAAGACGTTTCGGTATCCAGCTAGTGCCTTCACCCGTCCTTCGCCCGTGTTATAGTACATAGTAATGTTTGACACGATATTAGTTCGACCTATTTTCAATGTTCTAACGTTTATTTACGCCGTTATTCCAGGCCACGACTTCGGCCTGGCTCTAATTATCTTCACAATAGTGATGCGATTTGTGGTCTGGCCAATCGCTCGAAAGCAACTGCACCACACCAAGGCGATGCGCGCGCTTCAACCAGAGATTAAGAAAATAAAGCAAGAAACGAAAGGCGACAAACAACGCGAAGGGGTTCTGACAATGGCGCTATATAAAGAGCGCAGCATTAACCCGTTTGCACCGATCGGCCTAATGTTCCTTCAGCTGCCTATTTTGTTCGCGCTGTTTGCCGGCATCAACAAGATTGTTAAGGATCCCAGCACAATCATTAGCTTCTCGTACGGCTGGGTTCGGGACTTGTCTTGGATGAAAGAAGTCGCCGGCTATATCTCACTTT
>JBBTYV010000060.1:0-18915 GCA_038061635.1 Patescibacteria group bacterium | reverse complement strand
TTCTACATGCTGAAGTCGTTGTTCGAGGACAGTCAAACTGTAGGCGATCAGCTTTTCTTTGATACCCGCGTAGTGCAGACCACCGAACTTCTGATGTTTCTTGCACGCCTTTACACCCGACTTGAAATGTCTCCGACCTCACAATTGAAGATCACGGTCAAGTATGGCGGACTTGCGAACCGAAGGCTTAGAGCAGCTGGCAATCGACATGTTTTTGAAAGACGAAGCACGACGGAGAACGAAATCGAAACGACGTTGGAGTGCAGCCTGCAAGACCTAGATGCGAAACTTGTCGAGAACGTGAAGTCTCTGCTTGAGCCATTGTTCATGCTCTTCGATTTCTTCGAACTCAGCGATCAGATCTACACGGAGCTAGTAGACAACTTTGTGAACGGGAAAATCACCTAGGCCGGGTCGGCGGGCAAGCCGTGCAATGCCCCGCTCCATTGATTCGTCCCCACCGGCCGCATCGCCACTCCAACTTTTCGAAGCGCGTCGTGGATGGTTCCGGCATCCATCTCGAACCGTTTGCCAATCTTCGCCAGCGACCACCCCGTTTCGTACAGCTGACAAGCAGTCGAGATCTCATCGTCCGAGAGTGTGCGCCGTGGTCTTAACACGCCGTGTCTGTTTAGTGCGGCGGAGACGGTTTGGCGGCTAGCGCGGAATTGCTCGGCTAGCTCCAATACCGCACTTCCTGCCTGGTACATCGCAACGAGCTTGACTTGTTCGTCGTCCGTGAGACGATGTTGTTGCTTGCGGACACGTTCTGGCAGATCTGGCGTCTGCCTCTTTGGTAAGGCCAGCAAACTTGACAACTTCGCGAGAACATGTGTTTGGTTTGAGTAATTTCTCAGTAGCTCCACCAAGAATTAACAACAGGGTATAATATCTTTATAGAAATCATATGAATAAATCGTCAAGAAAAATTCAAATTGGTGTAATGGGCTCAGCTGCTGACTTAAAGTATTCAAAAAAGATCGAAAAGTTGGCAGAGGAGGTTGGATACTGGATTGCTAAAAACAATGCGGCTCTAATATTTGGAGCAGAAAAGGATTTCGACTCTCTATCGACTGCGGCTTGCCGGGGTGCTAAAAAGGCGGGTGGTCTGACGGTTGGCATTACTTATAGTAAAGGCCTAGAGATTTTTGACAATAGTTGTGTTGATCTAGTGATAGGCAGCGGGCTTGAGCGTGGTGGCGGTCGAGAATTTGCGCTGATTCTAAGCTGTGATGCGATAATTACGATCAGTGGAGGTTCAGGAACTCTGACTGAAATAGCAATTGCCTACCAGGCTAATGTTCCTATAGTTACATTAAAAAACACCGGTGGATGGAGTGAAAAGCTTGGCGGTGAATATATCGACGCTCGCAAACGAATGATAGTCGAAGTTGCAGAAAACCCGAAAGCAGCAGTCGAACTGGCCATTAAACTTGCTAAGGCTAAAAACAGTCTATAGGGTCTTTTGTTGATAGAATAAGAAGGTGAAAAAACTCGTTACAAACTATTTGATTCGCCGAACAGCGAAGTTTATTAGAAAAAAGCGACCAAAAATCGTAGTTGTAGCAGGTAGTGTTGGCAAAACATCGACTACTCAAGCTATCGCTGCCGTTCTGAGGGAAAAATACACTGTGCTGGCGACTAAGAATAGTTACAACACTGATCTCGGTGTGGTTATGACAATTTTTGGGCAGCATATCGTAACTAACCCAGTCGCCTGGCTTTGGCTGAGCCTCAAGGTTGTGGTTATGTCTCTTGGCCTCCCAAAACATGAAGTATATGTACTTGAG
Source organism: Patescibacteria group bacterium (assembly GCA_038061635.1). Lineage (GTDB taxonomy): Bacteria > Patescibacteriota > Saccharimonadia > Saccharimonadales > JAGQMS01 > JBBQBM01. Next base: position 17,125 of record JBBTYV010000060.1, on the reverse strand, counting down.
CTAGGCGCCGATACGCCGGGAGAAATAAATCGGTTTGCATATTTGAAACCCGATATGGCAGTAGTGACAGCAATTGTACCGGAGCATATGGAGTTCTTTAAAACCATTGAGGCAGTTGCTCAAGAAGAATTATCAGTCATGCGGTTTACTAAATTAGTTTTAATAAACAAGACCATGGTTGCTGAGGAATATATTGACTCTGAATGTAGGCGCAATGATTTTTCAAAGATCCTTCTTGAATACTATTCACGAGAGGATGTTAAGAAATTTGCATCAAACCTAAAAGTGGTCGGTGAGCACAGCTTTGATTCTGTAGCCGCCGCCGCAAGTGTCGCGGGTAAATTTGGATTCAGTGATGCAGATACGAATGCCGCCATACAAAAAGTTGAGCCACAACCAGGCAGGATGAGCAAACTAAAAGGTGTAAATTGGTCGACATTAATCGATGACACCTATAACGCTAGTCCAGACGCTGTTAAAGCAGCACTTGATTATATCTACTCAGTTGATGCTTCTCAGAAACTTGTACTACTGGGGAATATGAACGAGCTTGGCGAACATTCTGAAATAGCTCATCGGGATGTTGGTAAGTACTGTAATCCTAAAAAACTAGATGCTGTTTTTACGCTTGGCGCTCATTCAAACAAATTTTTGGCCGCAGAGGCTGAAAAAGCAGGGTGTAAAGTAATCCGTTGCAGTAGTCCCAACGAAGCAGGTGAAAAGATTAAGGAAATGCTCAAACCAGGAGCTATAGTTCTGTTGAAAGGCTCACAAAATGGAGTCTTTGCCGAGGAAGCTACTAAGGCGCTACTGGCAAATCAAGAAGACGTTTCTAGGCTTGTACGTCAAGCTGGTCACTGGCCAAAGATGAAGCGACGGCAGTTTAGCGATCTGTCTATATGAGCATTGATACGACTTGTTCCATGTTCAAGCCGGCTGCGGCCGTCGCCTTTGGTAACAAGCTTTGCTCGGAAAGTCCTGGGATTGTATTAGTCTCTAATATATAAGGATGACCCGATTTGTCGATAATTATGTCGGTCCTTGACATGCCCGCGCAGCCAGCCAGTTTATGAATCCTAAGAGCTAGGTCTTGAACTTTAATCTGAAGATTTTTAGTAATATTTAATGGAGGAACTATCTCTTGTGAAGCGCCGTTGTATTTATTTGTATAGTCAAACTCTTGGTTTGGGGGAGGGATGATCTCGACCACAGGTAGTGCGGTTTCGCCCATAATCACTACAGTTACTTCCGGGCCTTCAATAACTTCTTCAAGTAACATTTGGCTATACTTCTTCAAGTATTTTCGGGCTAGGATTAGATTATCTTCAGTAGGTTCTCTGGCAATTACTACATCTATCGTACTACCGCCCTCGATGGGTTTAAGAACAAAAGGTCGACTAAATTCTAAGCCCCGAAGATCTTCTTCTGTAACTAGTATCCCCCGGCTAACTGGAAAATCATGTTTAATCAAAAACTGTTTGTAGGTCCATTTATTCCAACACAACCTTGAGGCTTCAATACAACTAGTTGTAAAGGGTATACTAGCAGTATGAAGTTGTTGCTGAATTGTTCCATCTTCGCCTCCTGCTCCGTGAAGCGCAATAAATGCTACATCGACATTTTTTGAATAGTTGTTTATATCAAGATCGGTGTTTGCTGGATCGATTCGAAGAACCTTATGTCCTGCTTGTACTAGAGCTTTTTCGACAGTATCGCCAGACCTTAAGGACACTTCTCGTTCGTTTGATGAACCGCCTGCTAGTAAGAGAACTGTTTTCACTAGTTTCAGTATATCCCACCTCTCATCCTCTAGCCTATGAGCTACATTGCTGCGAAGACTTCTTGGCCAAATGCTCTGTGTGGTCGAGTTTCTTCTGGTAGAGGAACGGTATCTAGCTCTATGGGGTTAGAGAACAAAATTATTGCCCATCGCATTACACCTCCTTGGTCACTTTCAGAATCAATCTGGTCAACACCGTGCATTGTTGGTCTAAGGTCATAGTTCCCGTGGCGGTAACGATCCGGAAGTTTGTCCCAACCAGCGCCAAGGAAGAATAGACCCTCGTCTGGTTTTCGATTCTCGACATATTGTTTTTTCTCATCAACCTCAATCCATAACCCAGGTTTACTTTCGGCCATTGCGACTGTTCCCACACTGCGATCGTAGTGTGGGGTTGCTAGAATATCGCCTTCACGCGGGTAGTATGCAATGAACCTGAGGTGATGATTTAGGTTAGCGCGCTCGTCAAAGTGAATACCGACAAGTCCCATTTTTTCTGTATCAAGAAGTTCAAAGGCCTCTTTGGTAGAACGAAGACCGGCCCAATAGATATCCTCGGCGGTACTTAAAAACCATTTTGCTTCGGCTGGCAGGTTTTTACCGAGCCTATATTCCATAACTTGCCGAGTTAGAGATCCGAAATGAAAAATGTCTTTGTTGTCCTGGGCTAAGCCCCTAGCTTCAGGGCTAGCGGAACCCACTCGTCTTTCGAATGCCCCAAACAAAGATTTGTCCTGTTCTCGTAACTTGAAGCGGCTAGCTTCGACGATTGTTTCAGGTAATTGCATGAATTCCTGGAAAGCACGTAACGCCTCCTCGTAGTCACAATAACCAATATCTACACCGATCGGAACAGCTTGTTTCTCTCTTAACGTTTCCTTGAATTTTAATGACTCGCTCATAACTATCTCCTTTTTTAGGTTGTTATGAGCTGCGCAGCCCTATATGTAGCGTAGGGTATTGTTTATCTAACACTAGACAGTATATTTTGCGTCAACTATGATTGACCAATCAAAACTATGTATATCCCTGAACATATAATCCAGCGCAACATCTTGAAGAGTCTTTCTAAAGAAGAGATATGTAGGTTTCGCGACCTAAAACCAAAGGATATAGAATCCAACCTGTTTTTGTATCACTTACGACAACTGATCAAACATAAGATCGTCGAAAAGACTGTCACGGGCAGGTATTCATTAAGTGTAGTAGGCCGTCAATATGTCGACAGAAGCAATTTGCCGACCATGAAGCCCCGGCTTCAACCCAAGCAACTTACAATCTTAATAATTGAAGCACCTGACGATAAGCTAATTATTCTGAAACGTCTGCACGTTCCGTATCTAGGTTATCGTGGTCTCCCGTCTGGAAAAATACATTATGGCGAAGGTATTTCTGAAGCTGCAACCCGAGAGCTACTGGAAAAAACTGGTCTCGATGATATTAAACTGACACTTCGCGGCAATGTTTTAATGAGATTTTGTGACCCAAAAACTAAGGAAGTTATCAGCCACATTAACGCTTATATTCATACAGGCAAAACAGAAATTACCGAATTAGATTTTAAAACGGAATACTTCGTTAGCTATATAGCTAACAAGACTGAACTTTTCCAAAAGAAATCGTTTGAAGGGCATAAAGAAATAATGGAGTGTCTAACTAAACACAAGAGTTATTTTTTCAAAGAATTCACGTTCGAAAGCTTGTATTAACTTTCGTTGTGGTTTTTGCGCGAGACTATTGCTTTTAACTTTCATAGCCTGAAGAATACTCTAGATGACTAAGACACTCGTAGCGGATGGAGAAATGGAAGTAGGGTCTATATCTCTTCGCGAAGAAATAATTCAACTTGGAACCCAACTAGCGCTTATGCCTAGAGACCAAGGCACTGATATAGCTAGGAACGAAGCCTTTATTCAAGTGGTCGAAGCTGCTGGGCGCGAGGTTGCAGTAGTGGAGTTGTCTGGTTTGCGTACACTAAGAACAGAATCAGGCGATACGCTAGATGTCGACATTGGGGATTGTTGCGCCGTACTCAACGCACTTTTGGATGCTAGAAATTACAATCAAGCACCGAGTCTATATGATCTTGTGGAATTGATGCCAGGGCTTAGATGGGAGCTTATCCCGGCCAACGAGAAGATAGACTTAGTTAAGGCGGCGCTATCAAAGACTAATAGCCAGTTAAAAAAAGCCGGTTTTCCGAGTTTGTATAGAGTGCATCCAGAAGGATATATCTTGATTAATGATTTTGTTGTAATCGACCGTCGTTTTGATGATCACACACAACCAGTAGTTGAACCCCTAAATAACGAACGTACAGAAATTGAAGTAGAAATTATTATTGAACCTCCCTCCGTACCCAGTGTGGCAACAACAAAGAAAGTTGGTTCGCGCATCGTTGCTACGGAGATTGAGGAACCGCCATTATCAGAGCTTGAAGATCTTATCGGTAAGGTTAATGACTTTATATTTGAACTGGACGTTCTTGATGAAGGTGATATAGAAGTAATACTACAAAACATCGACCTCTTTAGGGACTTGCTATTAAACATTTCTGATTTTGAATTTTTCAGAAATAATCTTATTGCAAGAACTAAACTTCTAATAATTGCTAGTGATCTTGGTATAGAAAAACAAATTAAAGCTCTTATACCTCCAGCGTACGAGATAATAACGCATATAAATCACCCAACAGCTAAGGACAAAAAAGAAAATCAGGCTCTTAGTGGCCGGCAAACTGGCAGTCGACGTCGACTTCTAGAGGAAGACACGGATTGGCGAGCAAAAGCACAGTGCTTAGGTGCTGACCCTGCAATGTTTTACCCAGACGAGCATGAGGGTAGCATTAATGCTGCTAAAAGAATCTGCTGGGACTGTGACGTCTCGGCAGAGTGTTTAGAGTATGCTCTAACATACAACGAAAAGTTTGGAGTCTGGGGTGGACATAGTGAGCGTGAGCGTAGAAGAGTTAAGCGCCAACGATCTCGAGATAGTAGACATGCCGGCTGATTCTGAGATTTATAATCTATACTATAGATAGTTATGAAACGTTATAAACCATCCGATATCGAGCCGAAGTGGCAAAAAGTCTGGGACAAAAATAAAACATATCAAGCTGATTTGAATAGCAAGAAACAAAAATACATTGCTATGGGCATGTTCAACTATCCGAGTGGTGCTGGTATTCATATCGGTCACGCTATGAACTTCACAATTCCGGATGTGCTAGCTCGCTTTAAACGCCAGCAAGGTTATGAGAGCTATCATCCGGTTGGATGGGACTCTTTTGGTTTGCCAGCCGAAAACTACGCCATTAAAGCTGGTGTATCTCCTCAGGAGAGCATGGCGACGATTATCCCGAACTACCACAAGCAGTACAAAGCGATGGGTTGGAGTAATGACTGGTCGAAGGAAATCTCGACCCACGAACCAAGTTATTACAAATGGACGCAGTGGATCTTTGCTGAGATGTTTCGCGCAGGCATGGCTTATCAGGATGTACGGATGCAGTGGTTTTGCGAAAAGTGCCAGACGGTATTGGCTAACGAGCAGGTTATCGACGGTAAGTGTTGGCGACATGATGGAGCGGATGACCCAGAGGTGACTCAACGCGAAGTTAAGCAATGGTTTTTTAAGGTAACAGAATATGCCGATGAATTACTTGATGCAATCGATGATCTTGACTGGTCGCAAAGCGTCAAGGACGCACAAAAGAATTGGATAGGGCGAAGCCAGGGTTCTGAGATCGATTTCAAAATCGACGGGGAAAAAGAAAGCATTAAGGTGTTTACGACCCGACCGGATACTTTATTCGGAGCGACTTTCCTTGTCGTGGCGCCTGAGCATGAAATAGTTAACATGTTAAGTATTCCTGAAACTAAGGCAGAAGTAGACAAATACGTTAAGGATAGCGCCAAAAGAACTGACTTGGAACGACAGACTTCAAAAGAAAAAACGGGAGTATTCACAGGTTCTTATGCAATTAATCCTATTAACGAAGAAAAGATCCCGATCTGGGTAGCCGACTATGTTTTAGTTGGCTACGGTACAGGCGCTATCATGGCTGTTCCGGCGCACGATGAACGCGACTATGAGTTTGCTAAAAAGTTTGTCTTACCGATTGTGCAGGTTATCCGTCCAGTTACGGGCATAATTCAAGAAAAACCTGAATACAGGCGTAGTATTGTAGCGATCTTGCGCAACCCCAAGGATGATTCAGTCCTCTCGATAAATTGGGGCAATGATGGCGGTAATATCTTTATCGGCGGTGGTCGTGAAGAAAGCGAAGAAGCTGTCGATACGGCGATTCGCGAAATTCGCGAGGAAACCGGTTATAAAAACGTCCGTTTTGTTTCTGAGACACCAGCAGCAATTGAGCACCACTACTTTGCTCATTCAAAAAATGTCGCGCGAAGAATCGACTGCATAGGTCTGTTGTTTGAGCTAGAAAATGATGAGCGAGATGAGCAGAAGTTAGAAGCCGATGAGCAAGGTCGGTTCAGTATTCAGTGGCTGAAGCCTAGCGAAATAGAACTAAAGGTTAAGGATGAATTACACATAACTTGTTACCGACAACTTGTGCTAGGCGAGATATTTAGTGGTGAAGGTTTGATTTGTGGCTCGGGTGCATATGATGGCCTTAGTTCTAGTCAAGCACGAGAGAAAATCGTAGAGGATCTTGCTAAACAAGGTGTAGCCGAAGAAAAAACAATCTTCAAAATTCGTGACTGGAGCGTAACGCGCCAACGCTATTGGGGCGCACCAACCCCGATTATCCACTGCCCGAAGTGCGGGCCAGTACTTGTTCCCGATGCGGAATTGCCAGTTATTCTGCCAGAACTTAAAGACTATGCGCCGAGTGGCGACGGTAGAAGTGCTCTTGGCAGAGCCGACAAGAGTTGGTTAAACGCAAAATGTCCAGAGTGTGGCGAAATGGGTGAACGCGAAACCGACACCCTAGACACATATATCTGCAGTAGCTGGTACATGCTTCGTTATTTCGATTCGAAGAACGAGAAGAAGATTTTTGATAGTTCGATTGTCAATAAATGGATGCCGATTGACTTCTATAACGGCGCCGACCACGCCACGGCTCATATGATTTACGCCAGGTTTATTACCCGTTTCTTTCATAAACAGGGCTTGGTTGATAATCCCGAGCCTTTCAAGAAGTTTTTGTTCAACGGCAAGGTGACGGCCAGTGACGGCAAGATGTTTGGCAAGAGCAAGGGCAACGGCGTTGACCCGCTAGAGATTATTAATGACGGTTATGGAGCCGATGCTCTGCGAATTTATTTGATGTTTGCTGCGCCTTTAGATATCTGGATCCGCTGGGATCCGCAAGGCGTCCCGGGCGCGTATCGATTTATTAACCGTGTCTGGAATATCGTCCAAGAATTTATCGAAAAGGCAGAAAGCTCAGACTCTCAGAAGTCAGATGGGCAAAATGTACTAGCCTTGAAGGCGGTGCATCCAGTTATTAAAAAAGTTACGTCGGATCTTGAAGACCAAAAATATAACACAGCCATCGCTGCACTTATGAAATGCACGAACGACCTATACGAGATTAAGGCTCGTGATGGTTTTGCTGGCCAAAAAGACTGGCTGGTGGCGCTGGAGAGTTTAGTGATGTTGATGGCACCGCTTGCACCACACGCTGCCGAAGAACTCTGGCAAGATCTCGGGCATAAAGATAGCGTCCATGTTGACCATTGGCCGGAGTGGGATGAAAAATATCTCGTGCATGACACTATGACAATAGTCGTGCAAGTCAACGGCAAGGTACGAGCTGAACTCGAAGTTAGCTCTAATGCTACCGAGGAAGACATTAAGGCTGAAGCCGTCAAAAACGAAAAAGTTCAAAAGTACCTCGAAGGCAAAGAACCTAAGAAAATCATCTACGTTACCGGCCGTTTAGTTAGTTTAGTTGTGTAGTGTTTAGGAAATAGGGAACACACTTAGTTTGAGACAGCCGAGGCTGTGGCCAGTCATAACGACTGGCCACAGCTCTCTTTAAGATCGCTGTCATCGTTCTAGTGATTGTCCGATTGCCTTGGCACGAGCAGCCAAATACCTAGAAGGAGCAGACCGCACGGCACTAGAAACGCTAAAATCGCGAACCAGACCGGCCAGTCAATTGTTCCCGAGCCGTCTGAGCTCCGGTCGTGCATCTGCAGGATCATACCTGCAGCAAAGGCCACCACGATGCAAACAATCCCCCAGGCAGGAGATTTTGCAAGATTTCTTTTATCGTTCAAGTCAATACTCTTTCCGCCGGTATTACCAGCATTGTTTGGGAGGCATTTGCCTCGGTGTGTAAACACTAACAATGATTGGGAAAGTTCGTGTGTTCCCCTAAACATTACGCAAATTGTTAAAAAACAGGCCATATGACCCTGTATTGATAATATATAACATCTAGAAAGCACTGTCAACAATCCTGCCTTGATTTTATCTGTATTTTTGCTAAAATAAGGACAAGCTAAATATCATTAAAGAGAGGATTTTTTAGATATGGGAAAGCCAAAGAAACAGACCACTGGCCGGCGTACCGGCAATCGACGAAGTCATTTCGTTCAAAAGCTTGCGAAGGTCGTTAATGGCCGATCGCCAGTCCATGTTCGAACAACTGCCAAGCAGTCTAGTAAAAAAATCAAAAATTCATAAAACAAACTATCCACCCTGGGCAGTACGGGTGAAATTTAACAAGGTAAGGAAACAAGATTATGGCATCCAATCGCCACCTCGGCCGCATCGTTGCTCTGCAAACTCTGTATGAACAAGAGTTTCGGGTCGAATGTAACGACAAAAACTTTCGGCTAGACGAGGTTTTGGAGCGCAATATTGCGCGCTACAGCGAGACGATCGAAGACAAAGATTTTATCGTTAAACTGACGAATGGGGTGGCAAAACTTACAACTGAGCTTGACGCCAAGCTTCAGCCACTAGCTCCAGATTGGCCAATTACGCAAATCGCCCGAATGGACCGCATAATTTTGCGCATCGGATTGTATGAACTATTGGAACAAAAAGACGTGCCACCAAAAGTTGCTATCAACGAAGCCGTAGAACTTGCCAAGGCCTTCGGCGGTGACAATTCGAGTAGATTTATCAACGGAGTTCTAGGTAGCGCCTATCGTCAGATGGAAGGTAGCGACTCCCAAGCCAAACCGCCAGCCAAGAATAAGAAAGAAGAGAATGAAGAGACCAAGGCCACTTAGGGGTTTTAATAAATACATTCACCGCAAATCACAAGACATCCAGGATGTTGTTCGCGAGACTACTGCAGGTGGAATTGCCTATCGCCTGAATCCGGAAACAAAAGAGTTGGAGTTTTTGATGGTGCAGGATGCTCGTGACCGCTGGACTATTCCAAAAGGGCATGTCGAAGAAGGCGAGAATACCAGGCAGACAGCGCTTCGTGAAATTCGAGAAGAGACTGGTTTAACCGACGTGGTCTTGAAAAGTTGGCTTGGCAAGAATAACTTTCGCTACAGGCGCCAAAACAGCTTAATCTTAATGGTCACTCACATCTACTTGGCTGAGGCGCGAAGTAATACTGATAATTTGATTGCCGAAGACTGGATGAATGGTATAAAGTGGTTTCCTGCAGAAGAGGCCGTCAAAACGATTGCCTACGAGAATGTTAGAATACTGATGGAACTCGCAATTAAGAGGATAAAAAATGCAGGATCTCGATAAATACCAAGAATTAGCCAAGAAGATATTTGGTTCGGCCATGAAGAGCGTCGAACTGTTACTCCGGGCGTTTACGCACCGGTCGTATTTGAATGAGCACAAGAAAACCGTCAGTGAGCACAATGAGCGATTAGAGTTTTTAGGTGATGCTGTGCTTGAGCTGGTCGTTACTGAGTATTTGTATACAAAATACAGTGAGCCAGAAGGTATTCTGACGAACTGGCGGAGTTCCCTCGTCCGGACAGAGAGTATCGGTGCAGCTGCAAGTAGGTTGGGCTTTGAGGAATATTTGCGTCTAAGTCGTGGCGAAAAGCGCGGCTCTGACCGTGCTCGAGCACAAATACTAGCCAACTGTTTCGAGGCCGTAATTGGTGCAATTTATCTCGACCAAGGTTACGACAAGGCGGCCGAGTTTATAACAAAGAATATTCTGAATACTTTCGAAGGTATCTTAAAGAGCGGTACATGGGTCGACGCTAAGTCGCAGTTGCAAGAGTTGACGCAGAGTAAAGTTGGTTTTACGCCGGTTTATAAGGTCTTGAAAGAAGAAGGGCCGGACCACGACAAAGTTTTTGAAGTCGGCGCTTATGTCGAAGACAAGTTACTTGGCAAAGGAGAAGGGCCAAGCAAGCAAATCGCCCAACAAAAAGCAGCGGAAGCGGCACTAACCGCCTTTGCAGCCTAATCTGTTGACAGAAGTCGGCATAAGAGGTAGAATTATCCGGATTAAACACCTATGCTAGCAATTCGCTTACAACGTACGGGCCGATCAGGACATGCACAATATCGCATGATTGTTCAGGACGCCCGAAAAAGTCCAACCAGCGGCAAGATCGTTACTTCGCTTGGCAGTTATAACCCACACACCAAAAGCTTAGTTATTGATAAAGAAAAGGCTGGGCTTTTTCTAAAGAACGGCGCTCAGCCCAGTTCGCGAGTAGTTAGTTTGCTTGCCAAAGATGGCGTCAAGATTCCTGACTGGGCTCAGAAACTTGCAAAAAAAGAACGAGCAATCAAAAACACCGATAAACTTCGAAAGAATCGCCCAGCTGGTGAACCAGCTCCAGCTGAGGCTGAACCGGCCAAAGCGGAAGTTCCAGCTGAGGAAGTAGGTACTGTAGAAACACCGGTGACAGAGGCAGCTCCAGTAGATGCAGAAGTAGTAGTGCCAGAAGTTGTGCCTGAAGAAGTTACAGCTCCAACAGAAGCCAGTGACGAACCAGCCGAAGACATCATAGAAGAAGCTACCGACGAACCAAAGCCAAAAGTCTAAAAACAAGTTTGTTATACTAAAATAATCAGTTAATACAGGGAGTCAGACTATGTCCGCGACAATCGACCAGCAATTTGTTGAATATATTATCAAGTCAATCGTTAGCAACCCCGACGACGTTTCTATAAATCGAACTGTTGACGAAAAAGGTGTTTTACTTGAACTAACCGTCAATGACGAAGATCTTGGCCGAGTAATCGGTAAGCGTGGTGCAACTGCGCAAAGTGTTCGCACTCTACTACGAGCTCTAGGTACTAAAAACGAAGCACGATATAACCTAAAAATTATTGATAATAGTCCGGAAGGTTCACGTCCACCACGCCAAGATGACCGCAATCATCCTACACGCGACGAAGGTAGTACTTCAGTTGATGATACGAGCACCGCACCAGTAACTGAAGATACTTCGGCGCCTGCCGATGATACACAGGCCGAGCCGGCTACAGAAAAGCAGGTTGATCTTTCTGAATTGCAGGACAAAGAAGACGAAGACACTAGTAGTTCGATCAGCCGCACCCGAAAAGAACTAGAAGACCTCGATGACCTAGACGTTTAGTTTCATGAAAATACAAGTAATATCACTGTTCCCAGAGATGCTTCCGGGAGTGCTTAATCAAAGCATGCTCTTTAAAGCTCAGGACAAAAAGCTAGTTGAGTTTGAATATGTAAACTTACGAGATTATGGTCTAGGAAAACGAAAGACTGTCGATGACACACCGTATGGTGGTGGCGATGGAATGTTATTAAAGCCCGAGCCACTTGTTGCTGCTATAGAAGCTGCTAAAGCAAAAAGCAAAAATGCGAAAGTGATCTTAATGACTCCAAGGGGGAAGTTATATAAACAGTCTGACGCCAAGCGTTTAGCGTCGGCTGATCAAGACTATATATTTGTCTGTGCTCGGTACGAAGGTTATGACGAGCGGGTTACTAATTTTGTTGATGAGCAGATTTCTATTGGTAGCTTTGTAGTTACAGGCGGGGAGTTACCAGCCATGATCGTAATAGATTCAATCGTTCGATTGATTCCAGGTGTATTAGGCGGAGAGACTTCAGCTGAAAATGAATCTTTTCAAGATGATGATACAACCCTTGAAGCTCCGCAATATACGCGTCCAGAAGTATTTCGTGGTCAAAAAGTGCCAAAGGTTTTATTGAGTGGCAACCACGCCGATATCGCTAAGTGGCGAGAAACCAAGAAATAGCTCCACAAGCTTGTTGAAAAGGTTTACTATAGAAGTACTAATAGAGGATGGTTATGAAACAGTTTATATTGCCGGCACTTCCTTATGATTTGGACGCACTTGAACCTATTCTGTCTAAAGAAACCTTAGAATATCATTATGGCAAGCACCACGCCGCATATATTACGAACCTCAATGGCCTGATAGATGGTACTGACTTTGCCAATATGCCGATCGAAGATATCATTTCCCGCTCGACAGGCCCTATGTTTAATAACTCTGCCCAAGCCTATAACCACACTTTCTATTGGGAAGGTATGAAGCCACCGACAGGTGACAAAGATAATCTTCCGACAGGTCAAGTTGCCGATGCGATTACAGATACATTCGGGAGTTTTGAGGCCTTCAAAACTCAGTTCAGCGAAGTTGGTGCTAAACACTTTGGGTCGGGGTGGGCATGGCTTCTAAGAAACAAAACTGGCAAGCTCGAGATAAAAGGAATGCATGATGCCGATACTCCTGTAAAGGATGGCGACACACCGCTACTTTCACTAGATGTTTGGGAACATGCATATTATATTGATTACCGAAACAAGCGTCCGGATTATATTGCTGCTTTTTGGCAGCTCGTGAACTGGCAGTTTGTTGAAAAACAATTGCTTGCTCCAAAACGCGAACCGTTAATGGTCACGATAGATAAGTAGTATGAATAGTAAAACAGATGGTTTTCGGCCGGGGCTGTACGAACACTACAAAAGCACTCCAACCGACAGGCGATATTACCAAGTCCTAGGAATTTCTAGAAATACTGAAACCGAAGAATTATATGCTTTGTACATACCTCTATATGTTATTCCAGAACACCGCGGGGCAAGATTTCAGTGTCGTCCACTAGATATGTTCTTAGAAGAAGTTGTATATAAAGGGGTGAAACAACCTCGTTTTAAGTATGTTGGTCAGGTACTAAAATAATATGTCAAAAGCAAACGTCCCTCTTGGTACTTATGCTCATCACGAGCGTCATTGGCATTATGTGCGGCAGCGCCGGACTAGAAAAGCTAAACACACCACCAAAGAGATTTTGATTGGTCAAATTATATCTGTTGTTGGAGCAGTTGTGGCCGGACTAGTTCTGGACTTCAATAAAGCTGAACTTGCGACTATGGCCGGTGTTTTTTTAATATTACCTGGTGTTTTTGACCTTGGCGGTTCAGTTGCTGGGGCGATGGGTGCAAGACTTAATCATCGGCTAGATGAGGGTGCGCCGGTTCGGCATGTTACCCGCGACGCCTTGGTTCATGCATTCATGCTAATTTGCTTTTCAGCTGTGTTTTTAGGGCTCTTTGGTGCGATTTTTGGTAGATTTTTGTTTGATGCTGATCTGTGGAGATTATTTATGGTGACATTCATGTCGGCAGTTGCCGCTGCCGCTGTAGGCTTACCGGTTATCGCAGTGGCAACAGTCTTTGCGAAAAAGCGAGGACTTGATGCTGACAACTTTATTGGCCCGATCGAAACGTCTGTGTTTGACACGCTTACAATCCTGACTGTAACTTTGATGGTTGTGAGTTTAAGATGACAGAGATACGCAGAACATTTTTCTTTGTCGCGCTGACTACAGCACTAGCGTCGTCGATTAGTCTGATTGGTGGCATTGGCCTTGAGCATGTTGCTGATAGGATTTTGCCACTCGTGCCACTAATTATTGCCATACCGGGGCTCAATGACTTGGTTGGTGACTATGCCTCGATCATTGCTGCGCACACCGGTGACCCAAAGGAAGGCCGTCGTACAAAGCGGGCGTTGGCTAAGTCAATATTCAAAGTTATCGGTATTAACATACTGGCGATTATTACTTTAAGTATCGGCGGGGCGTTGCTTCGTGGCTACGATTTCGATACTGGGTTTATTTGGAGATTTGTTATTTTCGTTGCCGGTGCGGCAGTTTTGACAGTACTTTTCATGTTCGTAATTGCCAACTTACTAGACGTAATTTTAAAGAAGCGCAAAATCAATCCCGACGAATTACTTATTCCAGTAATCACCTCCGTCGCCGACATCGTCATGCTGCTTCTTGTAACCCTCGCCGTCCTCACCATCTTCTAGTATAATTGCCTCTGTTGTTGGGGAGTGGCCAAGCGGTAAGGCGCCTGCCTCTGGAGCAGGAGATCATAGGTTCAAATCCTATCTCCCCAGCCAGCATTATTAGAAGGAGACTGAAATGGATAAAACATTCTTTGAGCTCACGGGAGATCCAAAAGGATTAATATGGCTAGCCGAATACTCCAACCGTGCTCCTATGGCTTATTGTAAAAAACATCGAATAAAACTTGTCATCGGAGATGACGTTGATGAATTATATTGTCCTGAAGACAACGAAGAATTTTCCTTGAGAAACGATATAAGTGTAATAGAAGAACTGGCAAGACAGAAAATATTTAAAGACGATGTTAAAGACCTGCAACTCGTACACATTGATCCGGAGGGCTATCAAGTCATTGCCAAGGAGACCGTAAAATCTAATCCAGACTTCTGGGTAGAGGCTAAGTTAAGCGAAACTGCACGCGGTCTTCAACTGATGGTGCAAGTAGGGAAAAAGGACGAATCTGGCGAAAAAGTTCAATTATTCGTTGAGCCGGCAGCAAAACGAATGGATTTTGACAGGGGAGGTAACGACATACATCCGGCAGGTATCTTTACGAAGGTTACAGCCGAGTTTACAGACTCGAAATCCACCATTTCAAAGAAATCCTAATCACTTTATCTTAGTAAATCTGTTACGGCAATATACCTAAATTTGCGCAATGGTCAATAAAAGAGTATCGTATAACATTATGGCAATTGATTTACCCTCATTCGAAGGACTAGTTGAACAATATGCGGCTGTAACGCCGCCTCAGAAAATTGTACAGCCAGAAGCTGTGCCGCCTATAAAGTTGGAATCATTTGCGCACCACCGATTCAGACAGGCTAGAGAAGCCCAGGTCGTCAGGAATGTTACAGGTCAGTTATCGGAAGAGATTGACTATACTCACAGTTGTTTAGTTGATTCTGGATTGCCTTTCGATGAAACAGCTAAAGTTTATAAACCGAGAATGTTTTTTACAGGATTTTCAGATGGTATGGGAAGTTTTAACACTCCGCCAAGACTTTGGAACATCGGCTTGTGGAGATCTATGGGTGGTGTTGCGGTTACGAAGAATGGATGGCTAGCTGGAGAGCAAAGTGGCGATAGAGGCTATCAAGCCTATAGGCCTGTAGAAGTAGTGACAGGAAAAATGAAACGACCGGAGGTTTACTCTAGACCAGAATATTGTAGCGTTGACCTTGAGACGGCCAGAAACGGCCTTGCGATATTAGTTGCTAGGACAAAACGCATCGAACGATAAATAGCATTGAGCTATATGACATTCTCCACTCCCGTCAATATTTAATCACAAGCACTATTGTTCTACGCTTAGACGGGCGATATAATCAGACATATGAATAAAATACAAAAAAATCAAAGAGGTTTTGCGCATATCTTTATAGTGCTTATTGCCTTAGTTCTAGTAATCGGTGGGGTTTTTGCAGCCTTTCGATTCGTTCAAGACAATAATTCTACGGACACAGCCGAAGTTACTGAGACAGAAAATCAAAGCGCCAGCGTCAAGATAAAAAACTTGCCGATTGAGATCGACACTTACGATCCAGTGACAGGAAAAGCCGGGGAGGTAGTCTTCCCTAAAGAAGAATTTGCCGAAGGTGCACTCGATATGATCTTTTCTAGCTATGGTTTCGTAGTTCCCGCTAGCAGTGCCGGAGCTGCCAAGGCAAACCCTCAGCCAACTTTTTTGGCACCGCTTGGCACAAAAGTCCGGGCGTTAATTGACGGCGAAGTTGTAGCGGTCACAGAATTATATAGTGGCGACTTCTCTATACACATGCTAGGCGAGGGTAGCGAACTTATCTTTGAGACCGAGCACGTCATTAACGTGACTGTCGAAGTTGGTGACCAAGTCAAAGCCGGTACTGAGATTGCCGAAGTTAGCGATTATGACGCGCACAACTACGCTGGGCTTGGCCTAGTCGAAATTGGTGTTTTGAAAGGCGGTAACCCGCCGTCACACCTATGCACTTTTGATTTCTTAGACGATTCGATAAAGACAGAAACGCTACAAAAGATTACCCAGCTTCAAGACGACTGGGAGGCCTTCAGGGGCAATACTGACCTTTACGGCGAAGAAGCAATTCCGGGCTGCGTCACTCAAGAAATAATCAACGACTAGCAGCAACTCTCAAACTGGCAAATCTACCAACTAGATTAAGTATTTGACTAGGTATTTATAATGCATTTGAAAGCGGAACGGAAGATTGTTGATTTACGCACCAAAAAATGGGCGTATAGTAATTATTAGCGAGTGAGCAAGTTATAAATGTAATAAGGAGGCTTGGGATGAGCGAAGACAACAGCACAGTAGATCAAACTGTCGACAACGAGGTTGGCGAAAAACCAACAAAAAAATCAAGCAAAAATAAGATTATTCTGGTTGTTGTTATCGGGGTCCTGGCCCTCATTGCAGTGGTAACCCTCTGGGTCGGCTCAGCGATTAATGCCGCAGTAGGTGTCAGTAATGAGTTTATTGATAACATTCAATCTAGTAATTCATCGTCCGCTTATGATCTGTTTTCTAGTGAAGCCAAGAAAACCGTGACTACCGACGAGTTCGACGGCATAGTTTCTCAGATTGGGCCAATCCTTAATACGACCGAAAAAGTGATCGGCAAAGAAATAAACGGCGAGACGGGTACATCAGCCAGTGCGAAAGTAACCTACGAAATAGACGGCACCGACGGTGAAACCTATAACATCATCGTTAATCTAACTAAAGAGGATGGTGACTGGAAAGTACTAAACTTCGACAGCAAACTTAAATAATTAAGGAGGATTGTCATGGCAGAAGTACCAGTAGCAAGCAAGGTTCCGGCAAAAAAAGGTCTAGATAAAACAGCCAAATGGGTTATTGGCATCTTGGTCGGTCTTGTGGTGGCATTCATCGGCTTGGGAGTTATGTTTAGTAGCCCTAGCGCTGAGACGGTTTTTAAGGATATGAACGAGGAGATGCTAAAAACCGAAACAGTTACTTTGACCGAAGTTTTGAGCTTAAGTGGCGCCGACGGTAGCCAGACAGACTTTAACTCTAAGCTATATAT
>JBBTYV010000059.1:23185-45165 GCA_038061635.1 Patescibacteria group bacterium | reverse complement strand
CGCAAAGTGCTAAGATGACACGGGTAACAACCCAGAACATACCGAACGCTACAGTTACAAAGATTGCATTTGACACCGAAGAATATGATGTCGGCGATATCGCTGATGCTACTACCAACGATAGATTTAACATTAAAAAAGCCGGTAAGTATTTAATCGATGCGAATCTTTGCAGTCCAAATACCGATCTGGGCGAGTCGGTGTACGCGATGATCTATAAGAACGGTGCTGAAGCAGCCAACAACTTAGCCTTCGGTGCTGCAACTGATCAAAGTGCCTGCGCGGCATTGTCTACAACATTTGATTTGGCCGTGAACGATTATATCGAACTGTATATTTATCAAAATGAAGGCGCAGCACAGAATACCAACACGGGCGCCTATAAACCTACTATGTCCGTCGTCCAACTAGACACCAGCGGCAACGCCACGACCCTCCAAGGTGCCTACGACATGGGTCGCCTCATCAGCACCACAGACGCGCGAGACATCACCATCACCCTAGCTGATACCACGACCGACAGCAACTTAATCGTGAACGTTGCCAGCGGCTCAACCTCTAAGTTTGCTGTGCAATATAACAGTGCTGACACATTCTCTATCAGCAACGCGGCTTCTGCCCAAGGCTCGGCACTCTTCAAAAACGCTACCGATAACACCACCGCCTTCCAAATCCAAAACTCCACAGGCACGCCACTCGTAACAGTCGACACCACCAACAAAAAGCTAACAGTAGCCACCGACATTGTTGCTACCAGTGCCGCCACTGCCACAACCGGTACAACCGAAGCTACAGCCCGCACAAACGTTACTACTGTCACTCTGACCGCAGCAGGTAGTTTTGCCAACAACGATGTCATCTTCCTAAACAATGCTGGACAAGACTATTACACACGTATTGTCAGCGGTGGTGGAACTACTACGCTCACAGTCTCCCCAGCTGTTAGTTACGATGTCTCAACAGCAGTCACCAAGTACACAGTTCAGAACATCGGAGCTACCACAGTTGACTACGCAACAAACGCCAACAAGTTCTTCCAGGGCTACTTCCTTGGCGGAGTAGTCACAGGCGCCGGCTCCACAACCCTCAGCGACGGCAATCTGTCCAGCACTGGTAATTTAATCCTTCAAAGTACTAGCGGTAATGTCGGTATTGGCTCAGGAACGACAGCGCCGACACAAAAACTAGTTGTCCAGGGCGTATCTGGTGGAACTGGTTTTGGTGGGACAGACAGAACAGGCGGCATAAGGGTAAGATATTCTTCTGGCTATGGCGTAGGTTTAGATGTTTGGGATAATGGCTTGCCTCGATGGGGAATAGTAAGATACGGTGCCAACGACACCGGAACCGTCATCATGGAGGGTGCATACAACAGTACTGACGTAATTTTTAATGCCGGCAATGTCGGTATCGGCACAACCGCGCCAGGCGAAAGATTAACCTTAAATGCTGCATCCGGGAATAACATCATTCAATTCCAGACCAATGGTACGACACGTGGGTATCTAGGGGTGAGCAATAGCACAAACGGAGTCATTAACGGTTCTGTCATAGGTGACCTTATGCTAAGGACGCAAGCAACTAATTTTAGAGTATCGGTTGACAGCGGTTCTACCTCTGCGCTAACCATTAATACATCTGGTGACGTCATGCTCAGTGGTGATCTCGGTAGGAATTCACATAGCTCAGGTGGTTTCGTTGGTGGGTATAATAACATTGCGTCAAATGATACAAAATCCAACCCTATCTATGTAATTGGCTCATCCTATCAGCCTACAGATACGGCTCTCAGTAATATGTATGGCATCGGGTATTCTCACAGTAACTTCTGGGGTGCGGGTAAAGCCTCCGGGTGGGGCTTGTATACAGCTGAAGCAGGCGTGGTTCATAATGTATTATCAGATTCTGGTATATGGACGAGCGGCACTATTACATCTACTAAAAGCGCCACTATGACCCCGCGATGGGACAATGCCTTTTATGTTTTGCAGTCTCAGCATTGGTATGGTCAAGACAGCACACAGGACATGTATGTGGGCGAGAGCAACATAGTAAATGTCAGAGGTAGCCTAAGGTTCATGAAGGCAGCTAATCAATGTCTTGGTAGGGGCTCATCAGACGACACCTGGCTTAGATTAAGTACGAACTGTGGTGCCGACGCATACACCGACCTAGCCATCGACAACCTCTGGGCCGCTGGCGGGCTACGCTTTGATATAGCCGAGTATACTCCAGTAAAAGAGACGGATAATCTTGTGCCCGGTGACATAGTGTCATCTGATCCTGATGCAGATACTCAGTTGCGACGATCACAAGTTGCCTACGACCACACGGTCTTTGGTATTGTTTCCAGCATACACTCTGCGGCAATGGTCATTGGCGGAAAAGGCCCTGAACTGTACGCCAATGATAGAAGTTCACTGCCTATTGCACTCGGGGGTCGAGTTTTGGTTAAAGTTTCCTCTGAAAATGGTCTAATCGAAAGAGGTGACGCTATCACAACTTCATCTATTGCCGGTACGGGCATGAAGATTACGCAGTCGGGCCCAATTATTGGCAAATCTATGGATAGGTTTGACCCATCACAGTTAACCTGTATCCCAACCGCATCAGCTGCAGGTGCCCCATGGAGAGAGTTCGAAGACCCAGGCATTAATCCTAACGGCATTCCGAAAAATGAGTGTTTCGTCCTCCCTGACGGCACCTACCTGAGCAGGATCACCGTGTTCGTAACACCGTCGTGGTATAGCCCTAATCAAGAGTTACTCGCCGAGCTGAACGTCTCTGGCTTAGCCACCCTCAGCACCCTAACTGTTACTGGTGCCTCCACTTTCGAGGGGTCGGTAACAGTAGTCGGGGATGCCGAGTTCCAAGGTAACCTAAAAGTTCTTGGCGACACGGAAGTAGCAAATATAACAGTCAACGGCAAGATCATCACAGCCGGCGACACACCGACAATCGTCCTAGGCGCCACCACAACAGGTGATGGCTCTAGCTACACCATAGAAGGCAACGATATCGCTGGCAGCATCACCATAACCACCGGTACGGCCACCATCGACAATCCGTTAGCAGCAGGCGAGCAAGCGGTCATGACCTTCATAACACCATTCACAACCACCCCGAGGATTACCCTAACGCCAACAACCGAGGCCGCCGCCAACATAAAGTACTTCATAACCAAGTCCGGCACCGAGTTCAAACTCCACTTCACAGAAGCACCGCTACCAAACAGCATATATAGCTTCGACTACCAAATCCTCCAATAGCTAATCGTACTGCAACAATGCAACAAGGTGCAACAAGGAGCCTCCTTGTATTAGAGGTGGGTACGCCTTTCTCTTTCTTAACAAGGAGGCTCCTTGTTGACTTGCAAATGCTGATATTTTTGCGTAGAGTGGGGGTATGCCTAGTAGATTTCTTGAGAAAAATTATACCGAAGAGTCGTTCTATCATGTTTTTAATAGAGGGGTTGAAAAGAGAGATATCTTTATTGACGGTCAAGACTATAGGTATTTCTTAGGTCTTCTGGAGAGATACCTTCAGAATGAGCCAGCTACTGATAAAACTGGTCGATCTTTGCCTAATTACAGTAAGGAAATTGAGCTGCTGGCTTATTGTCTAATGCCGAACCACATACATCTGCTGGTTTATCAGATTGATAAAGACGCAATGCAGAAGTTTATGAGGTCATTATGCACGTCCTATAGCATGTACTTTAATAAGAAGTATAAAAGGGTAGGCAAATTATTCCAAGATAGGTACAAAGCCGTTCTAGTCGATGAAGAGGGGTATTTTACCCACATTAGTCGGTACATTCACCTGAACCCCTTAGATGTCGGGAAAGACTATAAAACATATCCGTATTCTTCACTAAAGTATTGGATTGGAGACGAGAAAGCCGACTGGCTAAAGCCTGAAAAAGGGGTGGCGCTATTCGGTGCCCGGGGTGAATATGGCAACTTCCTAGAAGATTACGAGGAGCATAAAGCAGAACTGGACGAAATAAAGGGTTTATTAAAGGAATAGACTTGGTGGAGCAGTTCAACAAGGAGGCTCCTTGTTGAACCTTGTTAGGCCTACTCGAATAGATGGGATGAGCAGCTTTCGTAGCTAGCAGTAGAATACTAGTACTATATGGCTAGTTACTATGTGAGGTATTTTGTATTAGCGTACGTCCAGGATGTTTCACGGGTTGTTTCACGAGACACTTTTATGTGGGTTAAAACAGTGGTAGACTAGGACTTGGAGAGGGTTAAATGGTAAAGATAGCAGTGCTAAACCAAAAAGGCGGGGTTGGGAAAACGACCTCGGTTATTAACCTGGCGTCGTATCTTGGTAAGTTAGGTAAGCAAGTGACGATTGTTGACTTTGACCCGCAGGGTAATGCTACCAGCGGGTTAGGTGTAGACAAGGAAGGTTTGGGCTCAACAATTTACGACATTGTTATTAATGGCGACAGCCTAACTGACGCACTGCTAGAAACCCGTTTTGAAAACATCTATCTCTTGCCAACAAACCAACAATTGGCCGGTGCGGAAGTCGAGCTAGCATCTGCGGATGACCGCGAGCAAAAACTCAAAGAGGCTCTTAAAGATCACGACACGGATTTTGTACTTATTGACTGCCCGCCGTCATTAGGGCTTTTGACAATCAATGCATTAGTAGCGGCCGACTTTGTCTTGATCCCGGTGCAGAGCGAATATTATGCTTTGGAGGGACTGTCGCAACTTATTACTGTCATTCAGCGGGTTCGGGAGTCCTTCAACCAAGACCTAAAGATACTCGGGATCGTCCTAACCATGGCAGACAGTCGTACAAGCCTAGCCGACCAAGTCGAAGCCGAAGTCCGGAAGCATTTTGCGGACCTTGTTTTTAAAACAGTCATTCCAAGAAATGTTCGACTAGCCGAAGCGCCGAGCCATGGACGACCAATTAGCGAACACGACAGGTGGTCAAAGGGTGCAAAAGCTTATAAGAATCTAACAAAGGAGATACTTAGCCGTGTCAGTAGCTAATCAACGAGGCCTGGGGAAGGGCTTGGACGCACTTTTTAGTGGCGCCGACCTTAGCCGTATCGGAATACCGAAGGAAGAGGTCGTCCAGATCGAGATCGAGCAGATTGCTCCTAACCCTGACCAGCCACGCCGTTATTTCGACGAAACAAGCCTAAAAGAGATGGCCGTATCTGTTAAAGAGTTCGGTATTTTGCAACCTATCGTAGTCACTAAAGTTGAACAAAATAAGTATTCAATCATCGCAGGCGAAAGACGCTGGCGAGCATCCAAAATAGCCGGTTTGAAGACTATTCCGTGCATTGTTCGGTCGGTTTCGGAGCTTCAAACGCTCGAACTGGCACTTATTGAGAACGTTCAACGCGAAGATCTGTCGCCGCTTGAGCAGGCGGCGAGTGTTCAGAGGCTACACGACCAGTTTTCGATGAGCTACGAAGCTATTTCTAGGAAGTTGGGTAAAGCATATAGCACTATTGCCAACTTGGTTCGTTTGCTGGGCTTACCGGCAGACATCCAGCTAGCACTAAATGAGTCGAAAATCAGTGAAGGCCATGCTCGAACACTGTTGGCACTACAAGCTGACGAGACTAATCAAAAAGCCCTGTTTAACCTAATTCTGACCAAACACCTATCTGTTAGGCAGGCCGAACAGTATGTTGTCGCTAGCCGAGAGAAAAAGCCGACCAAAGAAAAGACTTTATCGAGAATCGAGAGCGAAACAAAAGAAACAAAAGAACTGTCAAAGCACCTAGGCGTCAAAGTCGAGGTGGCTTATATGGCCAAAGGTGGCAAAATTACCATTAGGTTTACGTCAGAAGACGAGTACAGAGGGCTAATTAACAGATTGAACAAGTCTTAAACTCCTCAGAACGTTTCAAAACTTTGGAAAGGGAAGAGCCGAAGTACGAGCTTCCCGACAACTAGGCCGAGATCAATATTGCCAAGTGAAGAGCGTGAGTCTAGTGAAGCGCCCGGAATGCGGTTGTCGCCACTGACGAAAATTTCGCCTTCGCCAACACTAACATCGACATTACCGGCTGTTTCGGGTAGGTTTTTGCCATATGGGGCGTCGTCAGGCTGAAAACCGTCAGGATCGGACTTATTAAAGACGGTTATAGTCCCATCAGACACCACTACGCGGTCTCCGGGCAGGCCAATCACCCGTTTTATTAGCTGTTCCTCGGAGCCATCAGGCTTATGAAACACAACTACATCTCCTCGTGCAGGCGAGTAGTCGTTTTTAGTGATTCTCGCCCAGGTTCTTGGTAATTTCCAGATAATTAACCGATCTTTGTGTTGGAGTGAAGGTTCCATCGAACTGCCGTCAACTTCGTAGGATTGGAATATAAATTGGTTAATAAAGATCGCAAAAAGTAAGGCGCCACCGATGAGAATAAAGGTCGATAAGAAGCCGCGAAGCCCAGAGTGCTTCTTCTTTGTGACAGGCGGGGCGAGTGGACTCGGGCTCGGCGGCTGGGGGGTCGCTCCTTGCTCGGGATGGAGAGCCTGCAAAGGTAAAACAGGGGTGACGTCTTGGTTTTTTGGTTCCATTTCCTCATATTTTACATTACCCAGTCTCCAAACCGCTAATGTCGTCGAACCTTTGGTATAATAGGGGTACTTTTCTTTATGGATAACTTTCGAAAACACCTTAGCCGCAAGCCAAGAAAATCAGTCGACGGCTTTATCCCAAATACTGGGAGTTTAGGCTCAAAGCCTGGGTTTGACCCAAAAGACCCGGAGGCCGATAAAACCCAGCTTGATTTAATAGGTAATAAGTCCGACGGTTTTCACTCGGCCAACATTGGTTCACAGCTCGACGCCTTACCGTCGTTGCAACCGTCATATAGCCCAAACCCAGAGGTGGTCGAGAAGTTAAAGAAGCCAAGAGCCAAACGCCACTTTCCGAAAAAGCTCGTCCTTCGCGGGGCGCTAACAATATTTATTATAGTTCTACTGTCCGGAGGTTTCTTTTTTGGAAAGGCTTGGTGGAATGCCCACAAGATCTTAAAAGGTGGTAGCGACGGCGCCTTAGCACTAAACAGCCAAGTAGACCCGACACTTCTAAACGGCGAGGGCGACGGGCGGGTGAATATCTTGATGCTGGGTAAAGGCGGCGACAACCACCCGGGGGGTGATTTAACTGACAGTATTCTAATAGCCAGTATTGACCCGCTTGGCAAAGAAGCTTCGCTACTAAGCATCCCCCGTGACCTTTATGTTAAGGTGCCAAACTACTGGTCGATGAAGATTAATGCCGTTTATAGCACCGGAAAGCAACGCGCCCTATCCGTTAACGAAGAAGATACCGATGCGGCCGAAAAGGCCGGTATAAAGCTAATTGAAAGTATTATTGAAACAAACATCGGCATCCCGATTAACTATTATTTGATGGTTAACTTCGATGCTTTTCAGGAAACGGTTGATGCTGTTGGCGGCATAGATGTAACAGTTGCTGAGCCACTTTATGATTATGTTCAAGCCTGGGATAACGGGGGCAACCCGCTGATTGCAGCAGAAGGCTTACAGCATTTTAACGGCAAAAAGGCGCTTTTATACGCTCGGTCGCGGTCTTCTAGTAGTGACTTTGCGCGCGGGGAACGACAACGCGAAGTTGTGGTTGGTATCAAAGACAAAGTATTAAAACTCGGCACATTCAGCAATCCGCTAACTGTGACAAAACTGCTTGACGCCATCGGTAATAACGTTACAACCAGCTTATCGCTCGGCGAGATTATGCGACTTTATGAAATATCTAAAACCATTCAAACGAGCAACATTGCTAGCTTGGGCTTTACAGACGAACCGAATGTTTTGGTTAAAACCGCTAACGTAAATGGTCAGTCAGTCGTGATCCCACGGCGCGGGCAGTCTGACTTTAGTGAGATTCAAAGCTTTGTTCGAAATGCAATGCGCGACGGCTTTTTGAAGAGCGAAAACGCTACTATCGCCGTCTTAAACGGAACAAATGTCGACGGTTTGGCTACTAAAAGAGCTGACGAGCTTAAATCTTATGGGTATAACGTTACGCTCATCGATGAAGCTCCAACCACAGACTACGCAACAACTGTTTTGATCGACTTCTCGGATGGCGTTAAGAAATACACCAAACGCTATCTCGAACAGCGTCTGAAAACTGCTGCCGTAACATCGGCCGTTGGTATTGACCCCCTCGACTATAAGGCCGACATTGTTATCATTGTAGGGAACAATGAAAATACGAATCCCTAGATTTCGACCAGCGTCCCGGGCGTCAACAACGATCCACTCGTTTTTGAATATTTTTTTGGCGCTACTGATTTTAGCGATAATAGTCGACCCAATTTCTTTGCCGAGCATGGCAGTGGTGGTGTTGCTTCTCAGTAAATGGCGGATGCTAGCTGTCAAGCCACGTCATTGGCTAGCAAATGTGCGCGCGAACCTAGTCGACATAACAGTCGGTTTGGCAGTGATAGCTTTTATGAGCGGTACTGGAAGCCTAATAACTCAACTCATTTGGGCAGGGTTGTACAGTGCGTGGCTGATACTCCTAAAACCGCGTTCTGATACTTTTTCGATAGCCCTTCAAGCGATGGTAGCGCAAGCACTTGGGCTAGTGGCGTTTTATGGTAGTTTCTCAAACTCTAGTATCATCGCAGTCGTTTTATTAACCTGGCTGATCTGTTACAGCTCGGCGCGGCATTTCTTTAGCGGCTTCGAAGATGATAGCGCGCACATTATCTCGCATATTTGGGGTTTATTTGGTGCTGAGCTAGCCTGGGTGCTGTCGCATTGGACGCTGACGTACGGATTTATACCGCAGATTGCACTACTACTAACTGTTATCGGATACTGCTTAGCAGTTTGTTACTATTTGCACTCTCTAAGTCGTCTCAAAATCACCGTGCGCAACCAGTTTATCTTCGTGACGGTGCTGGTTATTGTTGTCGTGGCGCTCTTTTCAGAGTGGCAGTATAGCGGCCTTTAAAGACCTGAATAAGATCATGAGAATCAATCTGCTCGTAGCCTGCCTCTTTGGCGATTTCTTGTAGTTCTTTATGCTGAAATGGTAGTGATTCTGTAAACACAGTAGCTATTACACCCCTTAGCTGGTCAAACAATCTACGGTACAAGTCCAATCCGTCATTTCCGCCAAAGAGGGCGAGTTTTGGTTCGTGTTTTGCTGCCTGGTTTATCTGATAATCATTAGGTACATAGGGCAAATTCGCTAGAACGGAGAATTCATCGGATATCGGGTATCGAAGATCAGAGATCGGAGAGAAAAGGTCGCCGGTTAGGAATTTGATATCGACTTTGTGTTTTTGCGCATTCTTTTTAGCAAGCTTGATGCATTTTGGGTCTACGTCGATAGCTATAACTTGTGTACTTGGCAGTTCAAGCTTCGTAGTGACCGCCAGAACTCCCGAGCCTGTACCAATGTCTATTATTCGATTTTCGCTCTCCGTTCTTCGTTCTTCGAAGGTCTGCTTCAAGAGGTAGATCATTGCTTCGGATTCCGGACGAGGAACTAAAACGTCTTTATTAACCAAAAACTCTCGACCATAAAACTCACAACTACCGATGATGTAAGCGATTGGCTCGGCCTTCATTCTTTTATTAAGTAATTGGTCTACTTTGCGCAAGGAGGCTCCTTGCAGTAAAAAGTCTGGGTGGGCTAGAAGCCAGGCGCGGTCTTTCAGTAGAACATGGCAGAGTAGCACCTCGGCATCAAGTCTCGGGGTATCACTTTGTTTCAAAAATATGACAGATTTCTCTAGCCACTTATCAATAGTCATCTCACTACTCTATCTTATTTATGGTGGTATTATCATCTTATGGAACTATTTCTCAAGTTTGGCTTGCTTAGTACTACCGAACTTTTGTTGACTTTAGGTCTTGTGCATTTCGTTACCTCTAGAAAGAACTTTAAGAAAGACCTCTGGCTAGTGATAGCGTTGGCACTTCTGGTTGGCTATGGCTACTCATTCTTCATCTTTATTATAGAAGGAGAGGGTTATGCAGTTGGTACCGACACACTACAGATAGGATGGACGGAGATTATTATCTATGCGTTAGGGTCTTTTTTCTTCACTTTGCCTACGATCCCCGCCTACGTAGTTATCAAAAGTCTTCTCGACAAACGAGAATAGCTTCCCATCAAAAATCCTTATGCTTGCAAAACAGTCTCGTATCTATGAGACTTCTTAATAACAAATGGCTGAAATTTTTAGAGACTATCCAGAAGCTTCAGAGATTCATCAACTAACTGAAAGTTTCGTTTCGGAATACGGTGACCTCATTCATTATCCGCAAACAAGAATAATCACCATACAAGATACCGATTGTGCAGTAACACTAAATTTTTCGTCTACTTTATGTGGAGAGGGAGGCTCCGTAGTTTCACCTTTTGGTTGGCAAGTTTTAACTATGCCGATAATAGGCGCGGGTGTCATACGAGAAAGAGGTAGCGCTACTACTTATACCGAAGAACAAGGTGGACCGAGATTTACTAAAGCATTCTTTAGTTCGGGACTTCGGTTCGAGGGTATAACAGAAGGTGACGCTACCGAGACATTTAATCTTATTAAATCCATGCTTCAAACCCCGGCTCTTATAGATATAGCAACTCAACTGCGGGCGTCACGAGCACTAGCTGCAAAACAGGTATCCGATTTTATAAAAGAGGGCGAGAAAGGTACTGTGGTATTAGTACCTGCGTCATTTATAGGCACGTACACACCTAATTACGACGAAAATGGTGGACTAACGCGGGAAGCTCATCAATACTACACCCAGTTAATAACCTGGCCGACCAATCACTCGAAGGCTGTTGAACATCTTAAGAAGCTTATTCAAATACGTGATAAAAATGAGTTTTTGCCTACTAGGTTTCTTGAGCCTTAATGACCTGTAGTTGACAGAAAAGCATAAGTGTGTTACATTGTATGCATACCTAATAAAACAAACAGTAAAGGAAAACAAAATGGCCCAAACAATGGAAGACGCACCAGTAGTAGTTCCCGGCACTGATGATTTACATGACGCTGTCAAACTTAAGATTGCATCTGACGGATGGGATAGAGACTACGCTATTCATCAAAGAACCGACAGTGAGTTTAGAAATAAACACAAAGACTCCCAGGCCGGTGTAGAAGTAGGAAACGGCGGTTTAAGAACATATGTCAAGGGGGCTGGGGATAAGGAATATAGTTTTGATTCTGTGACTGTGGGTACTGTAAAGAAAGAGGACGGCGAAGAGAGGTCTTTTGGGGTCGACCCAAGATATATCACCGATCATGACTTGGAAATAACCACAAATGAGCCCTATCCTGGCGTAGACATAAAAAATGGTCGAAACGGGCAACCGACTGTGAAGCGATTAACAGGGCAAAGAGCAGAACGTGCGCACGAGATCATTACCAAACGTGCTGCGAGATTACTCGGAGAACGCGCTACTGGGTTAGCGAGAGCAAAGATTCAATCACTACAAAACGGAATAGATAAGGTTGAGGGGAAGTAAGATGAGTGAACGAACACAAGATTTTAACCCTGAAGGTGTCGTGCACGGACCGCATAAGCCGGCAGAACTTACGAATTGTATTGCTGATCCTGAGTTCACGATAGATGCAAAGAAAGCAGATAAAGAAGCGCACGACACGGTAATGAGTGCGAGATCAGCAGTAAGCGACACAGTATCGTTAGCTGAGGTTGTATCTCCGGTGGATGCTTATGTTGCAGGAGCTGATCTTCATCGAGCAAGTTACCAAAACGAAATGAATGGCGTCGCCATAGATCGAGCTCATAAGGCAGGTCTTATTAGTAGAGAGAATGCCCGTGCTGGAAAACGGAACCTACGTACGAGCGAACACGAGCCTACGCACCGATACTGGGACAAAGTTACAGATATCGCTGGTGCTGAAGCACCAAAAGACGTAGAACGTCTACGCGCAGCATAGAGAATATTACCCCTCGGAGTTTAAAATACCCGACTCGGCTTTTTGGAGGGCCTCAATAAGGTCCTCTATTTCGCCGTTTAAGGCCCCAGGAATGTTGCTGCGAGAATAGCCGATACGATGGTCGGTGATGCGATCTTGAGGGAAATTATAAGTACGAATCTTTTCACTCCTATCACCCGAACCGATTAGTTTCTTGCGAGCTTCGGAGAGCTTCTGTTGCTCGGAGTCGATTTGTGCCTGCAAAAGACGGGACCTAAGGACTCCCATGGCCTTTAACTTGTTCTTGGTTTGGGACTTTTCGTCCTGGCAGGTGACAACTAGGCCGGTCGGTAGGTGAGTGATACGCACCGCCGAGTCGGTGGTGTTAACAGATTGGCCACCATGGCCACTGGCATGGTATACGTCGATCCGAAGATCTTGTGGCTTGATTTCTATATCGTTTTCTTCAGCTTCTGGCAAAACAGCCACTGTGACGGTGCTGGTATGGATGCGACCTTGCGATTCAGTAGCTGGAACACGCTGAACGCGGTGCACGCCAGCCTCTAGGTGCAGTTTTCCGTAGGCGTGATCGCCACGAACAGCAAAAATAATCTCCTTAAATCCGCCAACTTCGCTAGCAATTTCGTTTATAAGTTCGACTTTTAGACCGTGTAGCTCAGCATAGCGATAATACATTTTATAAAGTTCAACAGCGAACAGTGACGATTCGTCACCCCCAGCACCAGGACGAATTTCGATAATGCAGTCTCGATCGTTGTTTGGGTCTTTAGGATTCAGTACGAGATCAAGAGCTTGATCCGAGGCTAAAATCTTGACTCGAAGTTCTTCAATCTCTTGAGCAGCCAACTCACCAAGTTCACCACCAAGTTCAACCATGCTTTCAGAGTCTTTAGCTTGTGCTCTTAATTTTTCTAACTCGTCGGCTAAGACTAGAATGTCGTCGAGTTGTTTTTGGCGTTTGGCTAGCTTTGGATACTCAGGCGAAGAGTAAATCGAAGAATCGCTCTCAATCTTTTGCTTGAGTTCGTCTCGCTCTTTTCGTAGCTCGGCTATCTTTGCTTCCATTTCTTACCTCGATTATAAAGAGAAAACGCCTGGGAAGATATACCTACCGGGCGTTTTTTGATTTAGTTATTCTTCGTCGGCTTCGAGGGCGGCTTTTTTCTTTTCGGCTTTGGCCTTCGTTTTTGCAGCTTTTGAAGTGAGTGCAGTAGATGCTTTTTTTGCGGCGTCTTGGCGAGCGCGGAACTTGTCGACACGGCCTTCGATATCAACTAGCTTTTCTTGACCAGTAAAGAAGGGGTGAGAGGTGCTAGTAATGTGCAACTTAACCAGTGGATACTCTTTGCCGTCTTCCCATTTGGTGTTTTCTTCGGTTTTGATGGTTGATTTTGTGATAAATCGAAAACCGTTGCTCAGGTCTTCAAAGACAACTGGGCGATAGTCGGCGGGGTGCAAATTTGCTTTCATAAGTCCCCCAAATATAGCCTATTGCGTCAGATATGTCAATCTGTTAATATGTCTCCAGTATTAACGAAGCAGGGCTAAGGGAAAATCCTCCAAATGCAAATCCGCTTAGGACGCAAATGGCAAACCCCTCAGTCCGGTGTGAAAGGATTTAAGCGAAATGGCAGATAAATCTGTAGATATTAAGGCACTACTTGAGGCAGGTGCACATTTTGGGCATAAAACTAGTCATTGGCACCCAGCCATGAAGCCGTATATTCACGGTCGTCGTGGCGACAACTATGTTATTGACCTTACAGAAACCGTTAAGGCACTAGAAACGGCCCTTAAGTTCATCGAGGAGACGGTGGCAGGCGGACAGCAGATTTTGCTTGTCAGCACTAAGCGACAAGCGCGCGATATCGTCAAGGCCACAGCCCTCAAACTAAATATGCCATATGTTACGGAGCGTTGGCTTGGTGGGATGCTAACCAACCAAAACACGACTTCTGAGCGGATAAAGCACCTAGTTGATCTTGAGAACAAGATGGCGAGCGGTGAGCTAGCCAACAAGTACAACAAACTAGAAGTTCAGCGCTATCAAGAGGAAATTGATGCCATGAACATCAAGTTTGGCGGTATTAAAGAGATGCCAAAACTACCTGGTGTAGTGTTTATTGTTGACGTCCAGGAAGATATGAACGCCGTTATGGAAGCTCGCAAGCTAAAAATTGCAACCGTGGCTCTCGTAGACACCAATGTCGACCCACGACTGATTACCTATCCAGTACCAAGCAACGACGACGCCATTAAGACTATTCAAATCATGTGCGATTATGTCGCTGGGGCCGTCGAACGAGGCGTTGCCAAGCGCAAAGCGCCAGTTGTTGAAGTAAAAGCTGTATAAGCGGATAATAAAAGCATGGATATCGAAACAATCAAACGGCTCAAAGACCTAACCGGCGTTGGTTTAACTGACGCTAAACAGGCGCTTGTGGACGCAAAAGGGGATTTTGACAAGGCTCTCGAAGCAATGCGCAAAAAAGGCCTAACCAAAGCCGACAAACGCGGTGAGCGCGAAGCTCGCAGCGGGGTGGTCTGGACATATAACCACGACCACCGCATTGGTGTGGTGGTTGAGGTCAACTGCGAAACCGATTTTGTAGCTCGGAATGAGCTTTTTACGAACTTCGTTAAAGACATTGCCATGCACGTGGCGGCCAGCAACCCAGAATTTGTATCTGCTGATGAAGTTTCAGCGGCTGAAAAGAAAAAAGTCGAAGCAGAATTTACGGAAAAAGCCAAAGCAGATGGCAAGCCCGAAAAAATGATCGCTGGCATTGTTGAAGGAATGGTCAAAAAGCATTTTGCTGAGAAATGCTTACTCGATCAGCCATTCATTAAGAACCCAGACCAAACAGTTGGTGATTTCGTGAAAGAACACATTGCTAAACTTGGCGAAAACATCGTTATTCGCCGTTTTTATCGGCTTGCACTCGGCGAAGTCAACTAAAAACTATATACTGTCTTATATGACTAACGACATACTTTCGAAAGTAAGAAGCGAATTCGGGGTAGCGCTTGCTCGACTTGATGATGAACTGAAGAAAATTCGGACCGGCCGGGCACATTCGAGCATGCTCGACGGCATAATGGTGACTGCGTACGGTGCCGAAATGCCACTTGTGGCTGTCGGAACTGTCTCGGCTCCAGAAGCGCAGTTACTACAGATTACTCCTTTCGATGCAGGGAATTTACAGGCGGTTGCCCAGGCGATTCGGGATAACCAGTCTTTAGGGCTAAACCCAGTCGATGACGGGCGAGTAATCCGCATCCAAGTGCCAGCCCTGACAACCGAACGCCGCGAACAGCTCGTTAAACAGCTTTCTGACAAGAGTGAAGAGTGTATGGTCCGTATGCGTGCAGCTAGACATGAAGGCTTAAAAGAAGCTAAGAAGGCGAAAGAAGACAAAGCGATCAGCCAGGACGACGAACATCGTCTTGAAAAGCAGGTCGATGATGCTATCGCAGAGATGAAGACCAGGGTCGAGTCTACGATTAGCGCTAAGGAAAAAGAAATCCTAACCTTATAGGGTATAATTGTGGCTACAATGGCAGACAGCGCCCCTAATCATTTAGCATTTATCCTCGACGGTAACCGACGCTGGGCTAAGGCTCGGGGGTTACCAACACTTTTTGGGCATCAAAGAGGTTATAAGACCTTTCTGAAGATGGTAGATGCTTCCTTCGAACGAGGCGTAAACTATGTCTCGGCTTTCATCTTTTCGACAGAAAACTGGTCCAGAACGAAGGAAGAAGTCGACTATTTAATGGACCTGGCTCTCAAAGTCTTCACGACGGACCTAAAAAAAGTGCATAAAAAAGGTATTCGGATTTGTTGGTTCGGAGTAAAAGACAAATTGAGCCAAAAACACCTTAAAGCCATCGCTGAAGCCGAAGAATTAACCAAAGACAATACTAATGGAACACTGTGCGTTTGCTTCAACTATGGGGGCAAACAGGAAATAGTTGATGCTACCAAGAAGCTCATTGCTTCTGGTGTATCAGCCGACAAAATCACTGAGGCTGATATCGAAAAAAACTTGTACCATCCAGAAGTACCGAGCGTTGATTTGTTAGTTAGATCCTCAGGCGAGCATCGGATAAGCAATTTCTTGCTTTGGCGTCTGGCTTATTCAGAACTAATGTTCGTAAAAAAACACTGGCCTTCTTTCACCGCCAAAGATATCGACAAAGTTCTTGAAGAGTACGCTTCCCGCAACCGTCGTTTCGGCAACTAGTACAAGCGCGATTGTCTTACGTCCTATATACTTATGGTAATGGGATTATTAATACTAGGGTTGGTGCTTTTCTTACTACTTGTGGTGCTCCATGAGTTTGGTCACTTTATAGCAGCGCGAAGGGGTGGGGTAGAAGTTGAAGAGTTTGGAATTGGCTTCCCACCAATGCTATTTAGTAAGCATTTCAAGAACCATAAAACCAAGTACACCTTGAATCTACTGCCGTTAGGCGGATTTGTGCGCTTAAAAGGTGAGCATGACAGCGACAGCACTCCGGGTAGCTATGGAGCGGCTCGTATGAAGACGAAGATCAAGATTATGTTAGCCGGTGTGGGAATGAACTTCGCTATTGCCTGGTTCATGCTTCTAATCCTTTGCGTAATAGGAATCCCTCAACTACCACTCCCGGGCGGCGAGAAGCAATTTAAGATTGCTAGCGACTCGCATGAAACATCGAACAGCTTATTTGTATCGTATGTCGAACCAGGCTCACCCGCCGATAAGGCCGGGCTAAAGGTTCGAGATAAGATAATCAAAGCCGCGCCTGTTGTTTGCCCTAGTGAGTTGGTCTGCGGGATTCATGCAGACCCCTACACAACATTTGTTGACGAGGGATCACTAAGCAACTTCACGAAACAAAACGCTGGAAAAGAAATTGAGCTAGAGGTAATCACATCGAGCGGAGAGATTACTAAATCAGACGTTACGCTTCGTACTGCGGAAGAAGTTAATGCTAGTAAGAGTACTAATTCCCCGAAGGGTTATCTGGGAGTTGTCCCTTACGAATATATCATCGCTCGCTCAACCTGGTCAGCTCCAGTCGTCGCTGCTGGGCTAACATATCAGTTTACGAAAGTGACGCTTCAGGGGCTGGGGAGTGCCATTAAGAATTTAGTGGTCGGGAATGCTTCTGAGGCCAGCCAGAACGTCTCAGGACCCGTCGGTATCTTCTTTGTACTTAAAGATGGTAGTTCGCTTGGTTACCGCTATGTATTGCTGATTGTGGCGCTACTTTCGCTAACTCTAGCAATAATGAATGTCCTGCCAATTCCAGCACTCGACGGTGGTCGGCTTTTCGTAACTTTGTTATTCCGCAAGTTAAAGAAGCCTTTAACTCCAAAGATGGAAGAACGGATACACGGAACTGGTTTTGCAGCTCTAATGATTCTTTTTGTACTAATAACTCTCGTCGATGTTAGACGATTCTTCTAATACTTCAATTGACTCGGTGCGGTGGTGGGTAGCCCTTTCGCTTAGTGTCTCTGCCTATCTTTTATCGATTCTCGCAATTGGATTAGTAGCAAGCTTAAACTTCTTTACGGAAGAAACAACTTTGTCTAACAGTCTGCTCTATGCCTTAAGTTCAGTAGTATTATTTTTGGCAGTTGGCTTCCTACTATATATAAGAAAAATAAAACTTAAGGATTTTTTTGGTAAGTTTGCGCTCAAACAGGTTCTCTTTACACCAATTTATTATGTTTGTTATGTAGCACTTTCCAGAATTACTCAGGCGCTTGTCAGTTTACTCCCCGGAGTTGATGTCAATCAGAAGCAGGATTTTGGTCTGGAGTCTAGTAATCCGCTACAACTCCTTATTGTATTCGTTGCTCTAGTCGTTTTACCGTCTTTAAGCGAGGAGGTGCTTTTTAGGGGAGTACTCTATAGATCGTTCAGGAGACCGTTCGGGAAAGTCCTGGGGGCGATAATAGTAAGCCTTCTGTTTGGTGTGGCGCATGGTCAGTGGAATGTTGCAGCCGATACATTCGTCTTATCACTAGTACTTATATATTTACTAGAGAAGAGTAATTCGCTTTGGCCGGCAATCGCTCTGCACTTTTTCAAAAACACTATAGCGTTTCTATTGGTTTTTGTGTTTAAGGTGGCTTAAGCGTAAAATAGCCTGGAGATACAAATGAAAACTACACAATTATTCACAAAAACTCGTAAAGATGCCCCGGCAGACGAGACAAGCAAGAACGCTCAACTACTAATAAGAGCGGGCTTTATTTATAAAGAAATGGCTGGCGTGTATGCCTACCTACCACTTGGGTTGAAGGTGGTTGAGAAAATTAAACAGATTGTCCGTGAAGAGATGAATGCTGTTTTTTCACAAGAACTGATTATGACTAACCTCCAATCTAGTGAGAAGTGGGAAACAACCGGACGTTGGGACGACAAAGTCGTAGACATTTGGTTTAAGACAAAATTAAAGGACGACTCCGAAATTGGCTTGGCGTGGTCGCATGAAGAAGCAATAGTGGAGATGCTCAAACAGCATGTGACGAGCTATAAGGATCTTCCGATTAGCGTCTATCAATTTCAAACGAAGCTTCGCAACGAACTTCGAGCAAAAAGTGGCATTTTGCGTGGTCGCGAATTTGTAATGAAGGACATGTATTCAATTTGTGTTGACGAGAATCAGCATAACGACTATTACAATGCGGTAATCGAAGCCTATAAAAAAGTGTACGACCGTTTAGGTATTGGCAAAGACACGTATGTTACGTTTGCAAGCGGAGGCGCATTTACAAAGTTTAGTCACGAATTCCAAACAGTCTGTGAGGCCGGCGAGGACAAAATATTTCTATACAAAGACAAAAATATTGCCGTGAACGAAGATGTAATGAACGATGAGAGCCTCAAGCTAATGGGTATCGAGGAACGTGGACAACCTGAAGAAGTTAAGACCAGTGAAGTTGGTAATATATTCAATTTTGGTACAGACAAGAGTGAGAGCATGAACTTTACGTTTACCGATGAGCAGGGAAAAAAGCAGTTTGCCTATCTTGGTTCTTACGGTATAGGTATTACCAGAGTAATGGGAGTAATTGCAGAGAAGTTTAGCGACGAAAATGGACTTGTGTGGCCGGAGTCAATAGCACCATATCAGGTTTACTTAGCGAATGTCGGAGAATCAACTGAAGTCAAATCTGCAACCGACAAACTGTATGAAGACCTGATAAGCAAGGGAGTCGAGGTGTTATATGACGATCGTGACACCCGTCCTGGTGAGAAATTTGCTGACGCGGATCTGCTTGGGGTACCTATGCGAATTGTAATTAGCGAAAAAACTCTGGCAGACGACTCGGTTGAGCTAAAAAAACGCTCCTCGAAAGAAGTAAACATAGTAAAAATTACCGAAGTTGTTGATTTGCTATACAAATCTATAAACTAACGCTATAATCGTGCGGATAATAGTTCTGGATTTATGGGATTCTAAGGTGGTTATGAGGAAATATGAATAAGCAATTTCGACTTACAAATGAAGGAATAGGCGGGCTAAAAGCTGAGCTTACGAAACTAACCGAAAAACGCGGCCATGTTGCTGAGGCTATTCGAACTGCTCGCGAACAGGGCGATCTTGGCGAAAACGCTGAATATCAAACAGCGCGTTCCGAACAAGAACGTGTCGAAGCTAGAATTACTGAAATCGAGCATATTCTCTTGAACACATCCGTTATTGCAAAACCAAAGAGCGGAGGCAAGGTACAACTAGGGTCAAACGTTAAATTAAAAAGCTCTGGCGGGAAAAGTAAGGAGTTTCGAGTTGTTGGTACGGTTGAGGCTGACCCCTTAAACGGCAAGATATCTGATGAGTCACCAATCGGTCGCGCATTAATGGGAAATAAAGTTGGCGACAAAGTAGTTATATCGGCCGCAGAGTATAAAATAGCCAGTATCTCCTAAGCGAAG
Source organism: Patescibacteria group bacterium (assembly GCA_038061635.1). Taxonomy (GTDB): domain Bacteria; phylum Patescibacteriota; class Saccharimonadia; order Saccharimonadales; family JAGQMS01; genus JBBQBM01. Next base: position 25,275 of record JBBTYV010000059.1, on the reverse strand, counting down.
GCTGTAAACAGTAAACCGTTTACTGTAAACTGTACCTAAGTATGGCAACACTTAAAGACTTTCGGGACGAGCGCCTCAAAAAACTTGAGGCTCTAAAAAAACTTGGCGTTAATCCATACCCAGCATCCAGTCATCGTACTCACGATACTAAAGAAGTGTTTGAAAATTTTGAAAAACTAAAGGGCGATCAAGCCACGGTTGCGGGGCGGATTATTAGTATTAGAAACATGGGTAAACTAGCCTTTATTGTGATAAAAGACTTTAGCGGTAAACTACAACTTTTCTTGAAAGAAGGAACAGTTAAAGAGGCAAAATATAGTAACGGTGAGCTGGGTGTTGGCGATCTTGGGCTATTGGATACGGGTGACTTCATCGAAGCCACAGGCCTTATTATAAAAACCAAGACTGGCGAGATCTCTATAGAAGTTCATAAACTTAGGATGCTGACTAAATCTTTGCGACCAATGCCGTTAGCACAGGATGGGTTTACGAACAAAGAAGAGCGTTTACGCCGCCGATACATCGATATAAATGTTAATGACGGAGTTAGAGATCGCTTCGTACGCCGTAGTAAATTCTGGCAAGCTACAAGGGAATTCTTGTTGGAGGCGGGATTTTTGGAAATAAATGTTCCTGTTCTTGAACACACAACAGGCGGGGCGGACGCGACACCATTTGTGACCCACATGGATGCTATCGACCAAGACTTCTACCTGCGTATTAGTCACGAACTACCCCTGAAGAGGTTAATAGGTGGAGGCTACGAAAAAGTTTTTGAAATCGGTCCGCGGTTTAGGAATGAGAACTATAGCGATGAGCATCTACCAGAACATATTGCTATGGAATGGTATTGGGCCTATGCCGACTGGAAAGATGGTATGAAATTCCAAACCGAAATGTATAGAACTGTCATAAAAAAGACTTTCGGAACTTTGAAGTTCAAGTTTGGCGATAAGCAGGTTGACTTTGAGAAAGACTGGGAAGAGTGGGACTATGCCGAAACTATCAAAAAACATTACGATTTTGATGTTTATGATTGCACATTAGAGCAGGTCAAGAAGGCTTTAAAGGATCACAAACTTGAAGTTGCAAAAAGCGAGAACAAGGCCCGAGGCATAGATAAGTTATGGAAGAATATTCGTAAAGATGTTGCTGGTCCAGTCTGGCTTATTAACACGCCTTTATTTATTAGTCCGCTTTCGAAGTCTAATCCGGATAGTCCGGAAACAGTCGAGCGTTTTCAGCCAATTATGATGGGTAGTGAGCTAGGTACCGGCTGGAGCGAGTTAAACGATCCAATAGATCAGTTAAATCGTTTTCTTGAGCAGCAAAAAATGCGTGAAGGGGGTGACGACGAGGCCCAGATGTTGGATATTGACTATGTTGAAATGCTGGAATACGGTATGCCGCCGGCTTGCGGATGGGGTTACTCAGAACGAGTTTTTTGGGTACTGGAAGGTGTTTCGGCCCGCGAGGGTGTACCTTTCCCGAACCTCCGAACTGAAGTAGACGAGACTACAAGAAGTATCTATCCAGATGTCAAATTCTAAAATACACCGGTTCTATCTGGGAAATATAAGCGTTCAGGAAGTTCAGAAGTTTGGCGAACAGAGAATGTGGCTTCAAGACAGAGAGCTAATGCATCAATGGCAGAATGTTTTACGGTTGCGAGTAGGCGAGAATGTTGGGCTATTTAACGACAAGTCGGAATATATTTACTCAATTGTTGAACATAAACAGGGCGAAATAGAACTTGAGAAAGTTACAGAAGAAAAACGAAGAGTACCGAACAAACAATTATTACTAGCTTGGAGCATGATCAAAAAAGATAACAATGATCTTGTGCTGCAGAAAGGCACAGAGCTCGGCGTTACTCACTTTGTTCCATTGCTTGCGGAGCGAAGCGAGAAAACTGGATTCGATGAAACAAGGGCGCTACGAATAGTTATCGAAGCAGCCGAACAGTGCGGTCGTGGTGATATCCCGATAATCGAAGAAATGTTGAGTCCTGAAGAATGTGTCGGGCGATTCTCGGACCACTACACTCTATTTGTCGCCGACAGAGAAGGCGCAGATGCCAAGCAGGATAA
>JBBTYV010000059.1:0-23175 GCA_038061635.1 Patescibacteria group bacterium | reverse complement strand
GGAAGGTGGTTGGAGCGAAAAGGAACTAGCTTATTTCAAAGAACAAAATGTTGCCGGCTTGAACCTAGGCGACCTAACACTTCGTGCCGAGACCGCAGCCATAGTTGCGGTGCATGCGCTACAATAGTAGCGTAATGGCATGGGAAAGATCACCGAGTTACAAACCCGGACAGACAGAAGTATACAAACTTAGTCGCAGTAAGATTGAGTTGTTTATGCAGTGTCAGCGTTGCTTTTGGTTAGGTGAAAGAATGAAAATTAAGCGTCCGAGCGGTCCACCTTTTCAGATAAACAAAGCAGTCGATGAACTAATGAAAAAGGAGTTCGATAGCTACCGCGCGGAGGCCAAACCACACCCGCTGATGGTCGAAAATAGTATTAAAGCTGTCCCAATGCAACATGCTGACCTGGATAAGTGGCGGCACAATTTTACCGGAGTTTCGACTGTTCATGAAGCAACAAATTTATATATCTTTGGCGCGATTGATGACGTCTGGGTTGATGGCAACGGGAAAGTAATAGTTGTTGACTATAAGGCAACTTCGAAAGCTGGTGAAGTAAGCCTTGATTCTGATTGGCAGATTGCCTATAAACGACAAATGGAAATTTATCAGTGGCTACTGCGCCAAAACGGTTTTGATGTTAGCGACACAGGGTACTTTGTTTACACAAACGGTCGGCTGGACCTAGATGGTTTCTTCGATAAGATCGAGTTTAGGACTAAGATTATTCCATATACCGGTTCTGACGATTGGGTCGACTCAACAATTGTTGACATGAAGTCTTGTCTAGAGAGTGAAATGCCAGAGGTCGGTATGGCCGCCATGGGTGGTGAATGTGAATTCTGTATGTACGCAAAAAGCAGGACAGAACTAACCCTTAAAGCTTTGAAAGATAAGAAGCCGACAAAGAAAAAGTAACGTACGGTATAATAAAGAGTAATCATGCTCGACATTCAATTCATTCGAGATAACCCAGACCTCGTCAAACAAAAATCCAAAGAAAAGTCGTTTGAGGTTAATATTGATCGACTCCTTGAAGTTGATAAGATTCGCCGCGATTTAATGAATAGGAAGGATGAAGCTTTAAGGAAAAAGAATGAACGGCAATCAAGTATCTCCCACAGCGCTTCAGTTTCTCCGAGTGCATCACTTTCCCCAAGCGCCTCACCATCACCAGAGGAAATTGATGCTAATTTTATTAACGAAGGAAGAGATAATAAGAAAGTCTTGGCCGACATCGAGGCAAAACTTAAGCCCATAGAGGACGAGTACAGGAAACTTTTAAAGGCAGTTCCTAATATGCCAACGGAAGATACGCCGGTTGGCGCTAGCGAGGCAGATAATAAAGTTGACCTAGAATGGGGCGAAAAACCAAAGTTCAAAGCACCCAAAAGTCATTGGGAAATAGCAGAAACCAAAGGCTGGATCGACAAAGAACGCGCTTCAAAAGTTTCCGGCTCGAGGTTTGCTTACTTGAAGGGTGACTTCGCCCTGCTTAGCAATTCCTTAATGCGTTACGGCATAGACGTTTTGACCGACGAAGCTAAATTAAAGCAAATTGCTAAGAAGGCTAATTTAGAGGTCTCGACTAAACCTTTCACATTCGTTCTTCCACCACTAATGATTCGTGAAGAAATGTTTGATGCAATGGATCGGCTCGAGCCACGTGAAGACCGCTATCATATCGAAGGTACGGATTTGTGGTTGCAGGGCAGTGCTGAGCATGTACTTGGAAGTATGCATTTTGACGAAGTACTCGCAGAAGCAGATTTACCAATCCGATACGTCGGCCTGGCTACAAGTTTCCGACAAGAGGCAGGTACTTATGGTAAAGACACTGAGGGTATTGCAAGATTACATCAATTCGAAAAATTAGAGATGGAATCGCTTTCTACCCCCGAAACTTCATTGAATGAACACTTATTTATGATTGCAATTCAAGAGTACCTAATGCAGAGCATTGGACTGCCTTACCGAAAACTACTGAAGTGCACATACGATATTGGCAAGCCAAATGCTCGGGGCGTTGATATCGAAGTCTGGTTACCGAGCCAAGAAAAATATCTTGAAACCCACACGGCTGACTACATGACGGATTACCAATCGCGTCGACTAAAAACCCGTTTCAAAAGTGCGGATGGGTCTTTGCAACTAGTACATATTAACGATGCGACAGCCTTCGCACAGCGCCCATTAATCGGAATTTTGGAAAACTTTCAAACTGAAGATGGCGAAGTTGATATACCGGAAGTGCTAGTGCCATATATGGGTGGCAAAACGCAGATATGACAAAACGAATCGAGATAAGCGGGATTCATTTAGTAGTTGACGGTGATTTACAGAAGTACATCGTCAAAAAAATCCATAAAATCGAACGTTATATTCCAAAAGCATCACGAGCGAGCCTGCAGGTTGAGGTCAAGCTAAAAGAAGAAAAATCAAAAGACAAGAAGCACTGCCAGTGCGAGATAATCATGCATCTTCCAGGCCAGGACATGACTGCCAGGGAAACTACCGTTAACATGTTTGCAGCGACAGATATTGTTATTGCAAAACTGAAGACTCAATTAGAAAAATACCGAGCTTCGCACCGTGAACATGGCAAGGGGAGACAAAATCGCCGAATCCGCAATTTTATAGGCAAAATTAGTTCGCGTTGAGCCCAGGTTTTAAGGTACAATGAGCGCTAGTTCAACAGGTAGGTTTTATAGTTTCGGTTAGCAAACATTATGAAGAAGATTTTTAAACGAATTCTTGGTGACCCTCAAGCAAAAACGCTTAAAAAATACAAAGCGCGGGTTGCTGATGTTAATAAATTAGAGCCAAAGTACAAAAAGCTGACCGATAAACAGCTTGCTGGGCAGACCGGCGTTCTAAAGAAGAAGTTAGACGGCAAAGCTACCCTTGATTCAATCCTGCCTGATGCTTTTGCACTGGTGCGAGAGGTTGCTAGTCGGGTATTAAAACAGCGACATTTTGATGTTCAGGTCATAGGTGGCATAGCTCTCCACGAAGGCAATGTTGCTGAAATGCGCACCGGCGAAGGCAAAACTTTAGTTGCCACACTACCACTTTTTTTGAATGCACTTGAAGGCAAGGGCGCGCATCTTGTCACGGTTAATGATTTTCTAGCGCGCTTGCACGCCGGTTGGATGGGTGGTATCTATGACTTCCTAGGTCTTAGTGTCGGGGTTATTATGCCCGACGCATCATATATCTATGATCCAAAATTTGTTGACGACAGCCACGACGATGCGCGCTTTAGGCATCTAAAACCGTGTAGTCGCCAAGAAGCTTATCGAGCTGACATAACTTACGGTACAAATAACGAATTCGGCTTTGACTATCTTCGTGACAATATGGTCCGCGAACCGGCACAGCTAAGACAACGAGATCTAAACTATTGTATTGTCGACGAAGTTGACTCTATTCTAATTGACGAAGCGCGTACGCCACTTATTATTTCAGCACCGTCTACGACTAGTGGTACGGCCTATGTCCAGTTTTCTAAAATTGCCGCACAGTTAAAACCCGAGCATTACATTAAAGACGAAAAACTTAAAACAGTTCACCTTACTGATACTGGTGTAACTAAAGTTGAGAAGATATTGGGGATTGGTAATTTGTACGCACCTGACAATGTGCGGTCAATCTATCACCTCAACCAGGCTTTGCGCGCACAAACGCTTTTCGAACGAGACAAGGATTACGTCGTCACTAAAGACGGAGAGATCGTTATTGTTGATGAGTTTACTGGTCGACTACTGGCCGGACGAAGATACAACGAGGGTCTTCACCAAGGAATTGAGGCAAAAGAGGGAGTGACTGTCCAGGAAGAGTCAATGACGCTAGCTACCATTAGCTTCCAAAATTACTTTAGGTTATACAAAAAGCTAGCCGGAATGACTGGTACGGCAATTACAGAAAGCGAAGAGTTCCACCAGATTTACTCACTTGATGTTATAGAAATACCGACTAACAAACCGTCTGTTCGAAAGGACTTACCCGACCGAATTTATCGGAGCGAGAACGCCAAGTTCAGAGCAGTCGTCGAAACGGTCGGTGAACTTCATGAGTTAGGTCAACCCGTACTACTCGGTACAGCCTCTATTGAAAAGAATGAACACTTAAGTCGGCTACTAACCAAGTCAAGTATTCCACACCAAACCCTTAATGCTAAAAATAACGAACGTGAAGCAAAGATAGTCGCCAATGCCGGTCAAAAGGGAGCGGTTACATTGGCAACCAACATCGCTGGTCGTGGTACTGACATCGTACTTGGTTCGGGAGTTGTTGCGCTTGGTGGTTTGTTCGTGTTGGGTTCTGAACGACACGAATCAAGACGAATAGACAATCAGCTTCGTGGTCGGTCTGGACGACAGGGCGACCCCGGTGCTACTCAGTTCTACGTTTCTACTGAAGACGATCTCATGCGGGTTTTCGGTGGCGACCGCCTGGGGATGATTATGGACCGTATGCGAGTTGACGAAGACACACCAATCGAAAATAGAATCGTCAGTAAAACTCTAGAGAGTGCTCAAAAACGTGTTGAAGGCTTCAACTTTGATTCGCGAAAAAATGTTGTTCAGTACGACGACGTCATGAACCGTCATAGGCTGGCGACATACTCGACGAGACGAAAGCTGCTACTAGATACTGACATTTCGGAACAAATTCATAAATTTATCAACGATGAAGCCGAACGCTTGGCAGCTCTGCCGGGGCTCGATGATAGTTACGAGCAACAGATTAAAGATATATTTCCGTTTGACGAAAAGACTCTCGACAGGCTATTCGATGCTGATGCAGATAAGTTTACTACCATCCTAAAACAAGAAACTAAAAGTCTCTATGAAAAGCACGAGAAGATGTTTAGTCACGAAATTATGCGTGAAATTGAGAGAGATATCTATTTGCAGATTCTTGATAATCTTTGGATGCAACACCTCGAAAACATGGACCACTTGCGCGAGGGAATTCGCTGGTACGGCGTCGGTCAGCGTGATCCGTTAGTTGAATATCGTCGACAGTCACAACTACTCTACGATGACATGTCGGCACGGTTACGTTTTGATGTTGTTCGACATTTGTTCCATGCTCGGCCAGTCACTCAAAAAGAGCTAGACCAACCAGTTGAGACCGATTTAACCCGAGCTGCGAAAGGGTCGATTAGCAATGCTGACAAGATTGTAGAAAGCGGTAGTGTTAATGAAAAAGATTTTGAAAAGCCAAAGCAGAAACCGAAGCACAAGAACCCTACGGCTCGACGCAAGGCACATAAAGCTGAGAGAAAACGAAGAGCAAAAGGCCGTAAAAGGTAATGATTAGTGCTAAGGACCATCGAGTTATTAAGAAAAAGCTAAGTAACGGAGCCGAAGGACTACTTATAGATATCCCTGGTGCTACCGTTATGACATTTGAGTTTAACTTTCGTGCTGGAAATTTTTTGATGGAACGAGACAAGTGGGAGACGCCTCACATAATGGAACACATGTCTCTAGGAGCTAATTCGAGATATAAAAAATCAAGATTATTTGAAGCGGAATTCAAAAAAAACGGCTCTTATAGTAATGCTCACACATCTACTTATCATGTTTGGTACGATGCAGAGTGCGCTGACTTTGAATGGGAAAGGATCCTAGATCTTTTAACACTAGCCTTTTCAGAACCGTATTTTTCAAAGGATGAGTTTAAGGCAGAGTGCGGTAATGTTCGAGACGAGCTGATCGGTCGATCTAATAATCATGGTAGGACCTTAAGTATTGCGATGTACGAAGCTTTCGGAATGTTGGCGATGCCGGACAAAGAGGGCGTAAAACTAATACAGAATGTGATGCTACGTGATGTGATTGAACACCATAAAAAGACTCACACCTCTTCTAATATGCGTTTTGTGATAGCCGGAAATATGCAAGGAAGAATGGCGCATATTGAAGAGATACTATCAAGAATAAAACTTCCAAGGGGTAGGGGGTTAATAGATATTCCTGACGAGACACCACAGCGTTTTAAGAAAACGATTTATGTACCACGTAGCAGTGTTGGCAACATCTATTTTGATCTTACAACCTTCTCGAACAAGAAGTTCGAAGACGCCGATTGGGACGCAGCCTCAATCGCGAACAACATCACAGAAACACTCTACTCAAAAATATTAGGAGAGGCTCGTGAGAGAGGCTTGGTCTATAGCATGGGGTCAGGGTTCGGGCAGTACAAATCCTACGTCGACTGGGGAATTGGCGGGCAGGTTCAACAAGAAAATTTGCCGGCACTTTTTGAAATAATCGTTCGTCAGTTAAGTAAGATAAAGAGCGGCGACGTCGATGATACTGACATTGAAGCTGCAAAACAGTATGCTCTGGGCCGCTATCAACGAGGAGCGCAGACTGTAAGTGGAGTAATGGCCGGCTATAGCTCTCGGTATTTCTTCGAAGATGTTGTTAACGATTACTTTGCATATCCAGAAAGACTAAAAAAAGTTAAAAAAGCCAAAGTTATAGAGGTTATGCAGGCTATGTTTGAGGATAATATTTGGGGTCTAGGAATTCTTGGGACCGCCGACACTGCTCTTAGATCATTAGCTGAAGAAAAGGCTTCAACGCTATGGCTACCCTAGGCTCTCTTAAAGAAACGGTCGGGGAGTTGCAGGCTAGTATCAAGGCTGCTTATAAGACGATTGATGGCGAAAAGCTAACATCTGAACATGTCGCCTTAAAAAGTGAAATGGATTCTAAAGACTTTTGGGCAGATAACCAAAGGGCCGCAGAGGTAAGTAAGCAGTTTGCAAAACTAGAGTCTCGTTTAGCCCCTTGGCTTAGCTTACTTAGGAGGATTGATGATCTTATTCAGCTCGCTGATCTGTCGGACGACTCGATGGCTAAAGAATTGGAGAAAGAAATAGAAGATATTAAAAAATCCTTTGATGGATTAAAGAGCGAACTGAAGCTATCGGGGAAATATGACGACCATGACGCTATAGTAAGTATTCATAGCGGAGCAGTGGGTACGGACGCTCAGGACTGGGCTGAGATGCTGGAGCGAATGTATCTACGCTGGGCAGAGAAGAGTAAATTAAAGGTGGATGTTATTGATCGGACAGTCGGCGACGAAGCTGGAATAAAAAGTGTTAACCTGACTTTTAATGGTCCTTTCGCCTTCGGTAAGTTAAAGGGCGAACATGGGGTGCACCGGTTGGTGCGGCTGAGTCCGTTCAATGCTGACAGTCTGCGTCAAACTAGTTTCGCCAAAGTAGACGTCACTCCGAAGATTGATTCACCCTCGGAGGTTATTGTCGATGAAAAAGAACTAAAGATCGACGTCTATCGTAGTGGCTGGAAAGGCGGGCAATCTGTTAATACTACAGATTCAGCCGTCCGTATTACACACCTACCGACGAATATAGTCGTGGCTATTCAAAACGAACGCTCCCAATTACAAAACCGTGAAACTGCCATGACGATTCTAAGGTCCAAACTTGCTCAGCTACAACTTGAACAGCATGCCGAATCTTTGGCCCAGCTAAAAGGCCCAAACGAACAAGCAGCCTGGGGGAATCAAATTCGAAGCTATGTATTGCACCCGTACAAAATGGTGAAAGATCTTCGAACCAACTTTGAAACTAGCAACGTGGACGCTGTTTTGGCGGGCGACATAGATGGTTTCATAGATGCTTATCTAGAATTTTCGCTCGGTAAATAGGCCTAGGCCACCTCAAGATAAAAAATACCAAATTTGGTATAATAAAGCTTGTGATTTTATTTGATCGAGTAACCAAAAACTATCCTCGTAGAGGCAGTGCAATTGAAAATGTTTCATTGCACGTTGAGCCAAAGGAATTTGTTATTATTGTCGGTCCCAGCGGCGCCGGGAAAAGCACAATCCTCAAGCTCTTAACCAGGGAAGAAAAGCCTACTAGTGGCAAGATAATCGTTGGTGGTGTGGATTATGAAAGTCTAAAGGACCGCGAGATTCCTATGTTACGTCGTAAAATTGGTGTTGTTTTCCAGGACTTTAAGTTGCTGCCAAACAAGACAGTATTTGAAAATGTTGCCTTCGCACTTGAAATAGTAGGTCACAGTAATAGAGAAATTCGCTATACCGTCCCAAGGGTACTTGAAATTGTTGGCTTAACAGGCAAAGATCACCGTTATCCTATGGAACTATCTGGCGGCGAGCGTCAGCGGGTAGCCATTGCAAGGGCGATAGTTCGTCAACCAAAGATTTTAATTGCTGACGAGCCAACCGGGAACTTAGATCCGGAGCATGCTTGGGACGTTATTAGAGTACTAGAGAAAATTAACAAGTACGGCACAACGGTTTTACTCACTACCCACAACCAAGACATTGTTAATCGCCTCAAAAGGCGAGTAGTGACTATTAAAGACGGCCAAATTGTTAGCGACAAGGCGCGCAGTGGGTATAAGAAATGAAAAGAAAATTAATAACCTTTAGACGTTTAGCATTCTCTGGCGTTCAAAATTTCTTTAGAAATTCTTGGCTAAGTGTCGCTGCAACGGCGGTAATGATTGTCGCCTTGACCATTATATTAGGAGCGATCCTTGTTAACGTTACAGCTAGGAACGCTATCAAAGAGTTGTCAAAAGACATCAAAGTTTCGATATATTTTCAAGACGGTATAGTACAGGCACAAAGGGACAAATTAATGGTCGCCTTAAAAGAGAACAAGGCAGTCGTAGACGTAGAATATATAACACGGGAAAAAGCTCAAGCTAGGTTAAAGCAAAACCAAGACTCGGGCTTTGTTGATCAAACCTTAGCGTTACTTGGCGCTGAAGCTTTGCCAGAATCGTTTGATGTTTCAGTAAATGACTTGAGTAAGCTTGAAGAAGTAGGTGACATCGCTAGACGTGATGATTTTAAGGAGATAGTTGGTCAAAGTGCAGACGACATTACTCTCGGGAAAACCAGATCAAAAGATACTATCGATCGCGCTGCTGCTGCCCAAAAGTATATTACTCTCGGTAGTATTATCGCAGCATCGATGTTCGCAAGTGTGTCGGTTTTGATTATATTCAACACAATCCGGATGGCTATCTTCACACGCTCAGAAGAAATTAGAATTATGAAGTTAATAGGCGCCACACCAGATTATATTCGAGGACCGTTTATTATCGAGGCCTGTATGTACGGAGTTATTGCTGGGTTACTGGCTAACGCTGTGGTTTATACTTTCATTTTATCTATTGGGTCGAAGTTATCGAACCAGCGTGAGTTTTCGGAAACGTATAGTCTGTTTACATCCCCGAGTTTAGTGAGCGCTATGATTGTTGGAGGAGTGCTCGCCGGAATATTAGTAGCTATTCTATCTAGTACATTAGCGATGGAAAAATACTTACGTTTGAAAAAGTGGTAAAATATATGGTGCAAGTCAAAAACACACAACAAGGAATCAAATGAAGCGTCGAATGTCGTCTTTCTTAAAAGGCTTATTATTCACCGGTCTGGCAATGGTTATGGCCTTTGGCGCCGTGGTTTTGCCAAATAATACGCCAGCGAAAGCAGAGACAGTCAGCGAATTGCGGGCTCAGGCTGCTGCCTTACAGGCTCAGATCAACGAAAATGCAGCTAAAGCCAAAGAGCTAGCAAAAGAGGCAGATAGCCTAAAACGAAAAGTAGCCGAATACGATCTCCAGATATCTGGTGTTAGTACCCAAATCGAACTTACGACTGTCAAAATAGCCGAGCTTGAAGAAAGTCTAAAACAAGCGCAAATCGAACTTGATAGACAAAAGGCCCTATTAAAAACCGCTATTCGTGCACTTTATAAAAAAGGTGACGCAAGTAGTTTTGAACTATTGGTGGGTAGTGCTAGTTTTAGCCAGTTTATTAATGAACAAGATTACCTGGAGCGTCTAAAAGAAGGCATCCAGACTTCAACGGAAAAGGTCATTGAACTTAAACTCCAGATCAAAGCCCAGAAAGAGGAGCAGGAGAAATTACTAATACAGCAAGAGGAGCAAAAAAAGGCTCTCGATGCTTCCCGGGCTGAGCGACAAGATGTACTTAATTATACAAAGGGGCAAGAGACCGCTTATCGTCAGATGGTTAATAGTCTAAAGCAACAACAAATTGATATTAACCGTAAGATATTTGCACAATCCGGAGCTCAGATATTCGCCGGAGACCCAAATAAAGGGGGTTATCCTTCTTATCTTGCTAACGCTGGGCATGATGCTTTGATAGATCCATGGGGTATGTTTAACCGAGAATGTGTGTCATATACTGCTTGGCGTGTTCATAACAAATATATGATGGGTCAAAGCTCCAGGGATATGCCGACTAATTGGCCATGGTACTACGGACAATATGGGCCGGGCCATGGCGGGAATGCTAGGGACTGGTTAGGAGATGCAGCGGTAGATGGTATCCCGTACGATCAGAATCCAAGACCTGGGGATATCGGTATCCTCCGGAGTGGAGAGTACGGCCATGCGGTATACGTGGAAGATGTTTATGACGACGGTCGCATATATATTAGTCAGTACAACTATGACTGGAACGGACATTATAGTGAGGCGATTATGACGCCGAATTCGCTCTGGTATTTCATCCATTTTTAAGTAATGTATCCGTTACTTAAAATGGGTTAACAAGGTGATTGTTGGTACAATAGAGGGAATGAAAGTCGTGGGAATAAAAAGTATAAATAATTCATCTGGACACCTAGGTGCGCCAAAAAAACGTCGGTTTGACTCGTTCATAGCCGGGATTTTTTGCCTGGGTTTAATATTTGGCGCGATAGCGTCGCAGGGCCTTGGAGTATTTCTTCAAAACCAGGCTGATTTCGAACCCGTTTCGTCAAATAGCGATCTACCTGATGACTTAAATTATGCTAGCGTGGAGGAAGTTTATGATTCACTGCGCCAAAACTTTGATGGTGAACTGTCCATAGATGATATCTACGATGGTTTGAAGCGTGGATTAACCCAGGCTACAGATGATCCGTACACAACATATTTTAACCCGGATGAGAATGAAGAGTTTAATGGTGAGGTTAATGGCACTTTTTCAGGTATCGGTGCCGAGCTGCTAAGCGAGAACAATGTGATAATAATTGCTACTCCTTTGAGTGGTTTTCCTGCTGAAAAGGCTGGTCTAAAGGCTCGAGATATAATTTTGAAAATCGATGATAAGGATGCAACTTCTCTAACAGTTTCGGAAGCCGTGAAACTAATTAGAGGCGACAAAGGGACTACCGTAAAGTTAAGTATCTTGAGGGGCAGTGAACAACTAGAGTTTTCGATTGTCCGCGATACTATCACGATTCCTAGCGTAACTTACAAGATTGAAAACAATATAGGCTACATGCAAATAACACGTTTTGGTGAGGATACTTATAGTTTGGCAGTAGTCGCAGCCCAAGAATTTGTATCTCAGAGTGTAAAAGGTGTTATCGTTGACGTTCGGAATAACCCTGGTGGTTATCTGGACCAAGCTGTCAGGGTTGCCAGCCTTTGGGTTGATGCCGGCAAAGTCGTTGTCGAAGAGCGTCGAGGTGATATTAAGGAAAGGGTTGAAAAAGCTATTGGCGGCAATACACTAGGCGACTATGAAACAGTTGTCCTAATAAACGGGGGTAGCGCTAGCGCCAGTGAAATACTAGCCGGCGCCTTAAAAGATTATGGGCTAGCAACACTAGTTGGAGAGAAGACTTTCGGAAAAGGTAGCGTTCAGCAGGTCGATGAATTTGCTGGTGGGTCTGCCCTTAAGGTCACTATCGCAAAGTGGTACACACCGAACGGGAAGAATATTAATAAAGAAGGCATTGAACCTGACACAGAAGTCAAAATTACAGCCGAGCAGGCTACGGCCGGTGTAGACGCGCAAAAAGATGCTGCTACTGCCTCGTTTTAGAAATATTTCACAACATTATTACTCTTGCGCTTATACAGAAATAAGTTCATAATTTGCGAATCGTTTATCCCTAAAGTTCGAAGAAAGGTAAGTTGTTGGATAAACTCCAAGCAAATAAAACTAAGTATATTTTCGTTACTGGCGGTGTGCTCTCGGGCCTAGGCAAGGGTATCACGGCAGCTTCCTTGGCTTCACTTCTAAAACTCCGAGGGCTTCGGGTCACTATCCAAAAATGTGACCCGTATTTTAATGTTGACGCCGGTACTCTAAACCCAAACGAACACGGCGAGTGTTTTATTACCGACGAAGGAGCCGAAACAGATCTAGATCTTGGCCACTACGAGCGTTTTTTGGACCAGCCAATGCCTAACTCAAGTAGTTTGATGAGTGGGAGAGTATATAAAAAAGTAATCGACGACGAGAGAGCAGGAAAATACTTAGGAAAAACTGTTCAGATTGTCCCGCATGTAACTAATATCATCATTTCAGAAATAATCGCCGCCGGTCAGGACAGTGATGTCCATTTTGTCGAGGTTGGTGGGACTATTGGGGACTACGAAAGCATGGCTTTCATTGAAGCAATCAGAGAGCTTAGTATACGCGTCGGTCGAGCCAATCATGTTTTCTTGCATGTTGTCTATGTTCCATTCATCAATACGAGTAAGGAATTTAAGACAAAGCCTGCCCAGGCAGCAGTCAGGGAACTGCGATCACTAGGGATAAACCCTGAAATACTTGCAGCTCGGAGCGAACACAGACCACCACAGAAAATTATTGAAAAGTTGAGTTTGTTTTGCGGAGTTAGCCCCGACGCCGTTACTCTACTCCCCGATGCCGAGACTGTATACGAGGTACCGCTAATATTAGAAAGAGACGGAATAGCAAACTTCGTCATGTCTCGTTTGGAGTTAAAACCAAGAAAAGCCAATAATACTACCTGGACTTCATTACTTAAAAAGATCACGACAAATTTTCCTAAAACCGTAAAAGTGGGGATAGTCGCCAAATATTTAGACAATGATGATACTTATATATCAGTCGTCGAGGCTTTAAAGAGCGCCTGCTGGAGAAAGGGGGTGAATTTGGATCTTCGTTGGGTAAATTCAGAAGACCTAAGTAGCCAAAGTCGGGCTCGTAAAATACTAAAAGTATTTGATGGGATTGTCGTGCCTGGCGGGTTTGGAGCGCGTGGTATTGAAGGTAAAATTTGTGCCGCAGAATTTGCAATCAAGAACAAGCAACCATACCTGGGTCTTTGTTTGGGGCTACAGGTTGCTGTAATTGCGCAAGCTAGGATGCTTGGCTTAAAACAGGCGAATTCAACAGAGTTCGACAAAAAAACCAAAGTCCCAGTTATCACAACTCTTGATGGTCAGGCGAATAAGCTTGAGACTGGTGGCACTATGCGACTTGGTAGCTATCCATGTATTTTACGAAAAGGTTCACTTGCAAGAAAAATATACAAAAAACCTTTAATTTATGAGAGGCATCGTCATCGATACGAAGTTAACAATATTTATAGAGAGTTGTTGGAATCTGGTGGCCTAAAAATGGTCGGTACATCTCCGGACAACTCACTAGTAGAAATCGTAGAGCATACTGACCATCCGTTCTTTCTGGCATCTCAGTTTCATCCCGAGTTTTTATCACGGCCGTTTAAACCACATCCTATGTTCGAAGGATTCATAAGTACTTTGAAAAACAACCTCGAGTAAGCTAAGATACTACGATGGATCCACTATCGCCGCAAAACAATCAGCCAGTACAAGATCCATCGTCTAATCCCGGAATTAAGAAAAAGGTTCTACTTGTTGAAGATGATGAAGCATTAGCAAGCGCCTACACTACACGTTTAGTAGCTGAAGGATTTGAATTAAAACGAGTAAAGAACGGCGAAGAGGCGTTGGCAGCAACACTGGAGTTTAAGCCGGATCTGATACTTCTTGACGCTATGATGCCAAAGGTCAGCGGGTTCGATGTCTTAGATATTATTCGAAACACTCCGGCGACAGCAAATATACGAGTCATAATGTTGTCAGCACTAAGTCAGGAGTCCGATCAAAAACGCGCTAAAGACCTTGGTGCAGATGACTACTTAATTAAGTCTCAAGTTATGATTACAGACGTTGTGGCGACTGTGAAGAAGCACCTGAATTTGGCTTAAAAACAAGGCGAGAGTACAAAATATAGTTCCAAGTCAGTGAAGCTATCGTAGCAATTACCTTTGCAAAATTTAGTCTAACAAATTCTTTACTAAATGTTCCTGAGCTAAGCCATTCTAGTAGACTAAAGCACCAATCAGAAGGTGCGGTGAAGCCGTGAGTCAAGAAATAGATAAGGATATTTTGTAATCCATAAAGCCCCAGCATTGTGATAGCAATAAAAATCATAAACTGACGAACTGTTTTTTTGTCAGTAGCCTTAAAAACAAAATAATGATTTAAAAAGAATGATACGAGCATAGCAATCGTTCCAGAAATTATGTTTGCGGCGATATTTGACAACCCAAATACAAATACCAAAAGATTTAATACTCCAAAATCAAAGCTGGTGTTAAAAACACCAACAATCGCAAAGCGCGAAATTCGTCTCTTATTTAGTCTTTGATCTTCCATATTTCATATCCCGGTAAGGTAGACTCTAACTCGTATCGCCGGCTAAAGTAATCTGTTATTTTTGTATTTTGGCTATATATATCAATCGTAGACTGGTCGATAATGACATATTTCGGCTTCGAAACAGCCAAGTCGCCAATGTACTTGCCGGTGAAGTCATAACCAAAACCTTCGCGTTCGTCGATCAGCGGGTGCGACGCGCTGATGTAGCGCGAACCGCTGTCACGCCCCGCTAAGCGGTAGAAGGTCGCTCCGTAGCCATAGAAGATAACCTTGTCGGTTTTGCTGGTATGAGCGCGCACGTAGTCTGCGGCGGTTGTCATGTTGACGGCTTCGGTGGCCACATCCCCATAAAATCGGTTATATAACTGCTTAAAGGAAATTCCGACAGACAGTACGAGACCGAGTGTAGCAAGCATCATTAGGAACCGACTTTTCAAAACTTCTCGCCAATAGGCCCCGAAAACAAGGCAGAAGTAGGGGATGACCACCAAGAAATAGTGTGTATAAAAAGTACCCAAGATTACACTGAATAAAAGAGCTGATAAACCAATGTTTCTCAGGAGTAGCTTTTCGCTACGATTGTTCTTGAACAAATAATAGTAAGCGCCTAGGAAAGACAAGAAGCCGGCTGCAAGAATCGCTACGAATACCAGCTGACCGCTCAAATTGCCAGCCCAACCGGCCCGAAGGTATTTGCCGTTAAAGCTAAAAGTCGCGATTACAAATTCGCGAACCAGGTTTCTTGGGATGAAATAACTCAGCCAAACTCCAGCCTGAATAAGTGTTGGCAGCACCCATATGCCTACATAAAACAGCAGTCGTCGCAGATTCTTTCGGTGTAGGCTCCAGAGATCTATCAAAAGTGGCAGTAGCAATATGCTGAAGTTGAGTTTCAAAAATACTAGGCAAGAGATTGCCGCGCCGCTATAAACTAGCCATTTCCACAATTTGGATTGGCGCCAGCGGAAATAACAATAAACTGCCAAAATTAGCGCTAAAACACCGAAGTTCTCGGTGTTATTACCGCTATTTGTAAACTGCGACAAACTGCCAAAGACGGCAAAAACAAGTGTTGCGACCCGTGCGTTTAAGGTTACGTCAGACCTACCAATTCTTTCAAAAACACGTTTGGCGGTTAGGTAAAATAACCAAAGTGTTAGTACGGCGATAAGAGTCAGGAAGATACGGTGCAAAATAATATTGCCGCCCATGATTGCGTGCATGCCAGCATTGATAGCGAA
Organism: Patescibacteria group bacterium; assembly: GCA_038061635.1. Taxonomy (GTDB): domain Bacteria; phylum Patescibacteriota; class Saccharimonadia; order Saccharimonadales; family JAGQMS01; genus JBBQBM01. Next base: position 7,440 of record JBBTYV010000059.1, on the reverse strand, counting down.
TATTAGTGGCGACTTGTGGTCCCAGACTTGCAGATAAAGAATGTCGCCATCCAGCCAACACCGCCCGACGTAATAAAAGATCCAGTGGTCGCTATCAAACGGGAAAAGTAGTGTTGATATCCGCGAAAACAAAAATACTCCTGCAACTAATCGCCAATATTTACTAGACAAGACCAATGTCCTTATTTTCTCTCGCATCTTGGTTCTTAGTATAAACCATCGATAGTTAACAAAAGCTTGTTGATGTGCGGGTTAATAGGTATAATATGTTGAGTAACTAAAAAGGAACAAAAAACATGGACGGAACACAACCAGCACAGGACCCAGTAGTAATGCCAGATGACGGAACTACACCAGTAGTACCACCAATGACACCTCCAGCAACTGATGATGGCGGAATGGGCGGCGACGCTCCAGCTTCAGCACCAGTAGTAACACCACCAGTAGACGGTGACGCACCAGTAATGGGCGCACCAGCAGCACCAGTAGAAGGCGAAGTAAAGCCTGAAGACGACGCTCCGGTAGCAATGTAATAGATTAATACTGTTTTTAAGGATAACCGCCCTCCAGCAGGGCGGTTATTATATATACTTGACTTTTTACAAAGCTTATGCTAATATTACCTCTGTAAACATAAAACAAATATGACAGAATTTGCACCACCAGTATCGGGCACTTCATACGGTTCAGACTTCTGGAACCTCGATGATGCTAATAAAAATCTATATAAGGGTGTTTATGCTAATGGAGAATCGAATGGTGTAGAGAAGTGTACGTTTCGAGATCCTTGGTCTGTAATTGAAGGCTCGGAAAAGGGTGAATGGGGAGTATATAGTCTAAATGAAGAGGGGCGGGCCGCTTTTGCAGAGCTGCTTAGTGAGTATGGAGTTCTTGCCGAGAAGCCAACCGAAGAGCAAGTGCAGGCAGGTATAGAACAGGCTAGGGCTAAAATCCAGGCAGGAGAAGCTGAATCGTATCTTAGAGGATTAGACTTTATGAGCGAGAGGATGTTTAAAAACTTACAAAGTGGATCAAAGTCCGCTTGTATACGTTTTTCGCGCGATAAAGAACTTTATGTCGATTCGAGATTAATTAGTGGTGCGGCAATGATGGAGAGCTGGGCAGGCAGAGATAAATCCCGCACCAAAGTCTACGGTAATAGTAGTGGTAAACATGTCGACGGTCCGAGTATAGGAGCGATAGAGGATTATGCCGGCAGAGATACGCAACTGCCTTCGCTAGAAAACCACGCGCTTAACATAATCCTAACAAACCAGGGGGTAATGCTAAGGGTCGGCGATGATACCCATAGAACCGCGGCCGCAAAGCTTCGAGGTGGTGAACCATTAGGATTTTCTACACTAGTTCTCATTGATGCGCGCTAAAACCTTAATATATTATTGACATTTCAAACAACTTATGCTAATATTACATCTGTAAACATAAAATAAAAAAAATGACAACCGATCTACTAGCTTCACCAGACAGCGTTAATGCGCCAATAGCAGAGTCAAGATTTGATATTCCTGAGCAGATTCTGGAGAAGGCTCGTGCTGAGATTGGTACAGATGTGGATTTATATAGCCCAGAGCAAATAGGACTACCAGAACAAATGGGCGATGGGGGTACTTTATCGGTAGTAGGCGAGGTCAGTCTAAAAGGTGATGGGATTAACTCAGTAGATCTAGCGCTAATTAAATGCGTAGATCTTGACGGTAGCGAGTCAGTGTACGTCGCTGGACTAGAAGCAGATGAACAGGGAAGAGTAAAAGCTGTATCTAACGAACGCTGGCAACTCCTAGAAGATAACACTACCTTTAGCATAGGGAGAGCAAAGCCGACTAATAATTTCATGGATGACGGTAGGCAGCTATTTGGTCATATGTTTACGGATGACATATCGCGTAATCACATCGGGATAACGTTGAATAAAGATACGCTTACGATCGTCGACACCTCATCAAACGGCAGTACGTATAGAGGAGTAGATACAGAAGCAAAACCCGAGGCTGAGAGTTATGATTACGACGCAAACCACACTATCACCGCTGAAGAAGGCGCAAGGCTTCGAATGCAGCTGAAACTAGATAAAGAAAAAGGAGTTGAGCTGTTCCAGGGTCGACCAACAATCAACAGAGATACGTTCCCGATTGACGGGCATGTCGACATCAGAAGCTGGATAGCCGGAGACGAAGCGATTGTTGTCGATAGTGAAAAATACCCTAAGGAGTTCGAAAAACTTCGAGCATCATTTAACAGAAACCTTCAAGACACCACCGTTACTGGCAGCCGGGGTGTATTATCCGAAACAGATGTGCTAAAAGCTATTTCTAACACTGTCGATCAGGCTATGGAGTATGATTTAGCCTTTGTTAAGGAAGTAGCTGAAGAAGTTAAAGATGAAGCTCCGGACCACCGAAAAGCTGCACTGAACCTTTACCTAGGAGAAGGGAAAGGGGTCTGCCGACATATGGCCTTAGCTGTATCTTGGTTAGGGGGCGATGCGGTTAGCAGGGGCCTAATAAAAGGAAGATTTACTACCGAGGTCAACCAAAATCGAACCACTAACGGTGCGCACGAGTGGTGTCGTTTTGTAAGTGAAGATGATCCAACGAATGCCTACATTATCGATGTTGCACAGCATTTTGTAGGCAAGTTAATAGATACGGACGGTAAATCTGCCGGCGGAGAAGAGAGATGGGGTTATTTCAGGGATCAAGCAGAGCGGGATCTATACAGAAGGATTAAGGCGGCAAAGTCGGTCTTGCCTGCGACACAAGTCGTTACAATACCAAACAGAATGATTACCGCTGACGACGTACCTAAAAACTAAGCTTATTTTACAGAGACAACGGTGCGGGGGACGGTTTTACCGGTGAAGCGTTTGATGCGTTTTTGTTCGAAGGCAACAACACCATCTTTTGCGGCGTGAATAGTGAAGTTATGAGTCATAAATGTGCCATCACCTGGGACTTTTGATTGGCCGACTTGTCGAATGATAATATCGCCGGTTTTGACTTTTTCGCCACCAAAACGCTTAACGCCCAGGCGTTGGCCGGGGGAATTGTGATTATTTTTGGTGCTACCACCTGCTTTTACATGTGACATATGTTCGATTCTTTTCTGCAGCGATCTGCTGCGTCAGAAACTCCGCTTCGCACTCGCAGTACCAGGGGCGTACAGCTCGCTTGCGGTGCTCGATTCTTCCTTGCAGCTCATCTGCAGAGAAAGAATCTTACGATTTTGTAACTGTTAATAATTGTCTTCCGACGATTTGACCTTCGCGCCGATAGATCAGCGGACCGGGCCTGACGTGTCGAAATGTAGTGAGAGTATAGCCGATTTTCTCTATCTGGTCAATAAGGGGTAGGAGGTGGACGTTCCCGTCATAAAACCAGGCGGGGATGGCAAAGCAGCACTTTGTGCCTGGTTTTAGCTGACTGGCGAGGTTTCTAAGGGCATTTTTGAGCAGTTGTTGGACTTCGGCGATTTCCTCGCGGATTATTTTTGGTTCTGGCTTGCCAGACATCGGTTTGCCGAGGAAAACCTCTGTTGCGACGGCGTCAATAGCTTGTTTCCATTTAAATCTCGTGGCGTCGCCGACTTCGGCGGAGTACTTTGGCGTGACGTTGAAGCGGGTTTGGAGCCAATCTAGGTTCTTTTGAGTGTAATCAATCATTCGAGCGTCGTTATCGGTGCCGTAGACGGCGTAGCCCATCAAAGCAGCCTCTTGTAATATCACTCCTGTCCCGCAGAACGGATCTAGGATAGTTTGTGATTTGTCGCCGGCAGCGAGGTTAATGATAATTTGTGCTAGCTTTGGTGGTAGCATGCCAACGCGGGCGTCGCGGTGGGGGCGGGCTTGGTCGCGGGCGGTGTAGCCTTCAATATCTTGAACAAAAGCTGTGCGCGCTAGGATTGTACGGCCTCCGTCTCTATAGATAATAAGATCCCAACCGTTTTCATGAGTTAATTTATTGTGCAGGACCTGTGCAGCAGAAATGTCTAAATCTTTGTTCGGCACCAACCGAACAGGGCGGCCGGTGGCTTTCACAGCTTTTTTTATCGACAAACCAGTGCGCTCCAGCATCTTGTTTGATAGCTGGTAGCCGTAGGTGCTCAGGCCGATAGTTAATTTGCCCTCGGGGACAGAGGCGCTGTGTTCGACGCAGGCCGGGATTAGATATTCCTCGATGTCGCGCCACTGAGTGGTTTCAAGAACATTCAGGACCTTGCCAAGCTTCATTATTCCGCCAAAGCGGAAGAAGGGGACGTCTTGGACCTCTTTTTCGATCATGACGGCGCCAGGAATAGGCTTTAGGCATTCGGAACCTAAAATACTCTCTAGCTCGGCGATGCCGAGTTCGGGTTGGCGACCGAGAATAGCAATAAGTGTCATCGTCTTATTAGTATACCCTGTTAGAGGCGGGTGATAGAATGTATTAAACGTATGAATTTTAAATCCTTCAAGCTGTGGCTCAATATCGTTACCATCCTGGCGCTCGGGGTGTTGATTTATATATCTCGTGGGCAGATTTCAGACACTTTCGCCGGGTTCTTTGATCTTAATCTTTTCTGGATGATGATGGTTATTCCACTTCAACTGATGAGTTATTATTCGGTCGCCAGTTTTTTTAAAGGCACTCTCGAAACACAAGGTGAAAAGTTGCCGCTTAGCACGATGTATAAGATCGCGCTGGAGCTTAACTTTGTTAACAGTATTTTCCCAAGTGGTGGGGTGAGTGGTTTCGGGTATTTAGGGGTGCGGCTAAAGAAAGAAGGCGTGCCGACAAGCAAAAGCACACTAACGCTCGTGACTCGCTACAGCCTGACATTTGTCAGCTTCATAATTTATCTCGGCGTGGCACTGCTTCTGCTATCTGTTGTCGGCTCGGCGAGCCGGTTGATGGTCCTGATATGTTCGACGATTATTTCGCTAGTTCTGGTCGGCGCCGGATTATTAATCTTCGTAATTAGCAGCAAGCAGCGGATCACCAAGTTCTCGGCCGTATTGCCTAAACTTGTGAATTCCGTGGTTGGTGTCTTTCGACGTCACAAAAAAGAAACTATCGACATCGCCCGCGTCGAACGACTGTTTTCGAATTTGAACGAAGACTATCTTCATGTTCGACGGAATTGGAAGCAGCTCAAAACGCCTTTCCTTTGGATCATGCTCATGAGCCTAATGGAGCTTCTAACAATCTATGTGGTTTACTTGGCTTTTGGCTCTGTCGTAAACCCAGGAGCAATCATCGTGGCCTATGCTGTGGCGAACATGGCCGGGCTAGTATCTGTTCTGCCGGGCGGGGTGGGGGTTTATGAAGGCTTAATGACAGCAGTGCTAGCCTCGGCAGGAGTTCCAAAAGCCCTGGCGCTTACAGCAACTTTGGCATATCGCATCACCAACATGGTGTTGTTCTTGCCAGTAGGCTTCGTCTTTTATCAAATTGCACTTCGTAAGAAGCAGATAGACCCGGATGCTATTCCGGTTTCCCCGCTGGGGCGGGGCTGAACCGACCTACTTTTTGGATGGTCAAAAAGTAGGCAAAAACCCACCGGGCGGGAGTAAAAGCGCAAGGTCAGACCGTTCCGGTATTGTCGTGCCTTGCGGAACGAGCTTTCAGCGTCGGTCTCGAAAGTTTTCTTAGTTACTGTTTCGAGACAGGTCCTCGGCAATTATTCGACAATACCGCCCCGTTCCGACTTCGGCTTTTCCTCTTTATGCCCGGACCCCCGGCATTAAAGGAAGGTATAATAAGTTAGTAAGGAGAAAATCATGTATTACGACGAGGAAGAATATTTTGAAGCCGTGAAAGCGTATGAATTAGCAGAAGAAGAAGCAAACAAAATCAAAGGTGAGGTATTTTCGTTCAAGCGAGGTGAAATGCCTCCTAGATCCATTACTGAAAGTGATGTAGCTGTTATGGAAAAGAGTCATGATGCATGGGATAAAGTGCTCGAGATTGCGCGCAGACCGTTGCGGTCATAGATGAATCACTTTATCGATTCGACTCGGCGTAACATAATTTTGACGGAATTTGCATGTTTACTATCAATGGTGTCGAGCAAGTCGTTTATGTAATCGCTGAAGTATTTTGTTTCATACCCCAAACCTAAAAATTTGCTGATTGGCATATCCGCGGACCTTTTTTCTAACTGTTTGTAGGTTAGATTAACCACGGCTAATGCACAGACTGCATCCGCAAAACATACACGGTCTGGATTTACATTTAGATGAAGTAGTCTAGTTTTATTCCTACTCACGACTTGTTTGAATAAGGGAGACGCGTATGCCGTTAGTTTTTTACTGTGCGATTTCTTAGGAAGACCGTTAATGTCTAGGTGCATAGTGGTTTTGTAAATATGACCATGACTTATGACATCTCTTACTACAAACAGCTCCTCGACCGCCACCCTTCGTTTGCCGCTAGGGATGAACTTTAATATGGTCTCGCGAAAACTATCCTTTCCAAGTGAAAGAGCGATGTTTTGTAACATACCTTCAATTTGTAATGCTGATAGAGCACATACCGAAGCTGCAAAAGTCCTTTCAAGTGTTGGGATTAAGAATCCTGGACCACGTAGTGGTCGATTAGCAAAAGATTGCATAGATGTTTCAAGAAGAGCTGGGTATACTCCATTACTCCATGCCGCTGAAGCGTTTGATATATTGATGAATTCTTGACTAGACATGATTATGATATTACTAGTGTTTCAGATGAACCGGAAGACCTCTATTTTAAAGAAAAAATGACAGCCTGAATGTTAAGATGTATATACATGAATATTTTAGAGGGTTTTCTGGAATTGGGTAAATTGACCGCGTTTGACGTAGGTGATGGGGATGTTGGCAATACTATTCAACGGATTGGTGGTGGTCTTGAGACTTTCGTAAAAGATATCTTCTCTGGTACCTACGGACAGGAGTTAGACCACGAGCAGAGGCTTCGCCGATACAACGAGGCGTTTTCTCTAATAGGAAATTCACGCAACCCTCCTGATTTGATACTAAAAAACGACGACGCAATAGAAATAAAAAAAGTCGATGGACTAAAATCAGACATACAACTCAATAGTTCGCCCCCAAAAGCATACCTTCTAGCGGATGACACTCGCATCAATCGAGCATGCCGAGAGCTTGCTTCTAAGGAAGGATGGTCGCAGAAAGACTTTTTTTACGCTGTGGGGTCACTTGTTGAAGGTAAGATCATCAGACTATGGTTCGTTCACGGAGAATGCTACGCAGCAGACCACTCTATTTATGAAACCGCCTCATCAAGAGTAGCTGAGAGTATTGGCAACGACTACAGCGAGGGAGAGTTAGGAGAGACCAATGAGATTGCTTCTGTTCCTAATATTGACCCCTTGGGCATAACCAGACTGCGCATTAGAGGTATGTGGATAATTCGCAACCCTTCAATTGTCTTCGGAGACTACCTT